>CALWXA010000094.1 GCA_944385395.1 uncultured Oscillospiraceae bacterium
CACTACCAAATAAAGTTACAAGATATCGAAGCTAAAAGCCCTCAAGATTGCAATCTTGAGGGCTTTTGGTGCGCCTGAAGGGACTCGAACCCACACGCATTGCTGCACGAGAACCTAAATCTCGCATGTCTACCAATTCCATCACAGGCGCCTATGCAGTTTTCTTGGAGGCGGTACAGGTGGCCTCTGGAATGACAGTATAGCATATCCTGGCCCGGTGCTCAAGCGAAAGAAAGAAAAAACGGGCCGCAGCCATAGGCTACGGCCCGTTGATGAAGGATTACAGGAAGTGACGCATCACGTCGGTGGCCTGATCGGCATCGGCGCTGATGGTTACCGTGAACTTCACGCTGTTCTGCTCGCTGAACTTTTCCAGCCACAGCAGGAACTTCTCGATCTCCTGCACATCATCACTCCGGGTGATCTTGCACAGGTTGTCCACATAAACATGAGAAATATCGTAATTGCCTGCATACAGGCCGCTGATGAAGCCCCGCAGACGCTCAAAAGAATTCAGATCACATTTGCTGGCATTGACCAAGCGGGCGTTATAGCTGATGTCGTACGTCATATCCGCACCGGGTTCGATGCAGACGACGCTGCCCTTTTCCGACTCCACGGACACATGGATCAGCTCGATAAGCTGCTTGGTCTTTCCGGCGCCGGCAGCACCCATAATCAGTCTGACCATAAGAAATCACTCCTTTGATAGATACGGTAACCAGTGGTTCCTATTATCAATAAGATAGCACATCACCGTAAGAATAGCAACGAGAAAATCCACCCTCTTTTTTGTGGAAAAGGGCAAGGTCAACCCTGGAGCTTGCTCAGCAGCTCCTGGCGCAGCTCCTCATAGCCGGGCTTGCCCAGCAGAGCGAACATGTTCTTCTTATAGGCTTCCACGCCGGGCTGGTCAAAGGGATTGACCTGCAGCAAATAGCCGCTGAGACCGCAGGAGTATTCGAAGAAATAGATGAGCTGGCCCAGTTCGAAAGCGTCGCAGCCGTCGGTGCTGACGATGATGTTGGGCACACCGCCGGCCACGTGGGCCAGGAGCGTACCGTCCATGGCCTGCTGACGGATGAAATCCATATCTTTGCCGGCCAGGAAGTTCAGACCGTCGCCATTGACCTCATCGAAGGGAACGATGTTGCAGGTCTTGGACTTGCCCAGACGCACCACGGTTTCGAAGAGGTGGCGCTCACCCTGCTGGATATACTGGCCCATGGAGTGCAGGTCTGCGGTGAACTCCACGCTGGCGGGGAACAGCCCCTTGCCGTCCTTGCCTTCGCTTTCGCCGTAGAGCTGCTTCCACCACTCGCACATAAAGCGGAAGTTGGGCTCATAGGCTGCCAGGATCTCGATCTTCTTGCCGGCCTGGTACAGAGCGAACCGGGCGGCGGCATACTGCCAAGCGGGGTTGGCGGCGGCATCGGCCACGGAGCAGGTCTCCATCATGGACTTGGCGCCGTCCATCAGAGCCTGGATATCCACGCCGGCCACGGCGATAGGCAGCAGGCCCACGGCGGTGAGGACGCTGAACCGTCCGCCCACGTCATCAGGCACCACGAAGGTCTCATAACCCGCCTGATCCGCCAGGGACTTCAGTGCGCCCCGGGCCCGGTCGGTGGTGGCATAGATGCGCTTGGCGGCTTCTTCCTTGCCGTACTTGTCCTCCAGCAGCTTCCGGAAGAACCGGAAGGCTACGGCAGGCTCGGTGGTGGTGCCGGACTTGGAGATGACATTGATGGAGAAGTCCTGGCCCTCCAGCAGCTGGGCCACTTCGCTCAGCTGGTCGGAAGAAAGACCGTTGCCGGTGAAATAGATGTTGGGGGTATTCTTTTTCTTCAGATTATAGTTGGCCGAGCACAGGCACTCGATGACGCCCCGGGCGCCCAGATAGGACCCGCCGATGCCGATGACCACCAGGGCCTGGCTGTCAGACTGGATCTTGGCGGCAGCCTTCTGGATCCGGGCAAACTCCTCCCGGTCATAGTTGGCGGGCAGCTCCACCCAGCCGGTGAAATCGCTGCCCACACCGTCGTGGTGCTGCAGGTGCTCGTGCGCAGTACGGAGCTCCGAAGCCAGACGGGTCTGGAACCCTTCTTCGGCAAAGGCCTGCATATTGGTCAGATTGACCTGAATCATAGAGTATTCCTCCTGTCAAACGTATCTTTCGTAAGATGTCGTCCTATTGTACCTCTTTGTATCCGGAAATTCAAGAAAAAACCATAGGAAAAACCATGAAAAAAGCAGCGAAAACGCTGCTTTTTTCCTTATGTCAGCAAGAAGGTCTGGTCCAGGAGCCGCCAGAACATCTCGCTCCAGGTGAGATGTTCCACCGTTTCTGCCGCCTGGATGGGGACCTCCAGCACCACCGTCTCTCCGTCCAGCACCTGCAGCGTACCGACCTGCTGCCCCTTCTGGATGGGGGCTTCCGCCGCTTCGGGAAGCTGCACCGTCTGGGTGAGATTGGAGATCTGCCCCTTCTTTACCAGAGCCTGGCGGCCCTCCTCCGGCAGCTCCAGGGCCACGGTATCCGTCATGCCCAGCTTTACTGCCAGAGGCGTCAGGGGCTCCGTGGGCTCTGCCGTATACAGCCCATAGGTGGAAAAGCCGTAATTGAGCATGGTCTTGGCATCCTCAAAGCGCTGCTGGGAGGTACTGCCGTGGAGCACCACGGCAATGAGCTCCATGCCCTCCCGCTCCGCCGTGGCGCTGATGCAGTATCCGGCGGAGCTGGTGCTGCCGGTTTTCAGGCCGGTGGCGCCGTCATAAAAACGGATGAGCTTATTGGTGTTGGCCAGTTCGAAGGCACCGTCCCGGAGGGAATCCATCCAGATGGTGGTGAACTTCCGCAGCTCCGGGAAATTGAGGATCAGTTCCCGGCTCATCACGGCAATGTCCCAGGCGCTGGTCATATGGCCTTCCGCCGGCAGACCGGTACAGTTGATAAAGCAGGTATCCTGCATGCCCAGTTCCTTGGCCCGGTTGTTCATCTCCGCCACGAACAGCTCCGTCACACCGGAAATGTGCTCGGCCAGGGCTACGGAGGCATCGTTGGCCGAGGCTACGCACACCGCCTTGATGAGATCCTCCACCGTCATCTGCTCGCCCTCTTCCAGGTACACGTTGCTGCCGCCCATGGAAGCGGCATAGGCACTGACCGTCACCACGTCGTCATAGGCGATGGCACCTTTCTCAATGGCTTCCATGGTCAAAAGCAGCGTCATCACTTTGGTGACGCTGGCGGGCTCGTAGGGCTGGTGCTCGTTTTTTGCGTAGAGCACCTCACCGGTGGTTTTTTCCATCAGCACCGCCGCCGGGGCTTCCAGATTCAATTCTACGCCCTCCGCTGCCAGGGCGTTTGCGGGCCACAGGGCACACAGCAGCAGTACCAGCAGGCAGATCCGTCGTTTCATGCCATCGCCTCCGTCGCTTTTTTTCTTACCGTATGCATCGGCGGAGCGATTCATGCCCGGCATTTTTCGCTCTTGCAAATCCAAGGTGGCTCTGCTATAATGGCTAAGTAAAATTTCACCTGCAGGGTTGGTATATCGGTATTACAGCGGCTTCCCAAGCCGTTAAGGCGGGTTCGACTCCCGTACCCTGCTCCAAACAAAAAGGCACGCCGCAAGGCGTGTCTTTTTGTTTGGGAGCCGCAGGCTCATTTCAATGCTCGGGGTCGGCAAAGCCGCCCCTGCGCCAAGGTTTTGCCAAAGACAAAACGCTTGTACGGCGCAAAGGCGCCGCCCCACTGTGTGGGGCCCCAAGTCCTGCAGGCATCTATACTGTTTCGGTGATACATGTCGGAGCAAGCCTCATATCGCTTGCTCCGGCTTATTTTATAAGTCAGAGCGCACTCATTTTGCTGCATCGCCTCTCCCAATCGAACCCGCTGCGCTGGGCTTCGATTGGGTATAGTAATGAGTCTGGAAAGTGACGCCATCCGCATGTGCGCTGCGGGTTCTTTCGGCGTGACGGGAGGGATCTGCTGCGGCGAAAAAGAAAGAATATCTTCGGATAAGAACGAATCGTGGGAAAACCTGGCGGCGACAGCGATACCTATACCATCACCATCACTCTGGACGGCAAGGAATACAGCAGCAAGACCCTGCCTCTGCCTCCCACCGGCCACAACTGGGATCCATGGGCACATTGGGACTGGCAGATGGACGGCCAGGGTGTTGTGGTGGAGATTTCCTGTCTGAACGACCGCAACCATACCCATATAGAGACGCCTCAGGTGACCTACAAGGTCCTTAGCGAGCCCACCTGTACCACCGACGGCAAGTTCCTCTCCAGCGCCTCCTTCGACTTTGGAGGCCGGACGTATGAGCGCACCTATGATAATATCATCCCCGCCACCGGCCACGGCGATCTGGAGCTGCGTAACGCCAAGGCGCCTACCTGCACCGCAGAAGGGTACAGCGGCGACGGGTACTGTGCCGTGTGCGGCCAGCTGGCAGAGCAGGGCAAGGTCCTGGCCAAGACGGCTCACACCTATGAGAACGGCAAGTGCACCGCCTGCGGTGCTGCAGATCCCGACTATCAGCCTGAGACCCCGGATACCGGCGATACCAGCCACCTGACCCTGTGGGCGGCGCTGGTTCTGTGCACCGGCGGCGTGCTGGGTGCTCTGGCATACGGCAGACGTAAGAGAACCAAGTAAGCACCTTCCTCTCCCAGCGGGCCCGCCTCAGGCAATATGCCTGGGGCGGGCCCTTTTATCTGCCCAATGAGAATCTGGTATCAGGAGACAGCAGAAAACTGGCAATTCCCATATGACCAGAAATGTGATATAGTAAGAAACACTACATTGCAGAAAGACCCGGGAGAAAGACCATGAAACGTATTGTCAGCATTCAGGATATTTCCTGCCTGGGCCGCTGTTCTCTGACGGTGGCTCTGCCGGTGATCTCCACCATGGGGGTGGAGTGCGCCGTGATCCCCACGGCGGTGCTCAGCGCCCACACCATGTTCCCTGATTTCACCTGCTGCGACCTCACCGACCAGATCCTGCCCATTGCCCGGCACTGGCAGCAGCAGAAGGTGGCGCTGGACGCCATCTATACCGGGTATCTTGCCTCCAAAGAGCAGGTGCAGCAGGTATGCACCTTCTTTGACATGATGAAAGGGCCCCAGACCGCCATCATCGTGGACCCGGCCATGGCCGACCACGGACGGCTGTACGCCGGGTTTCCGTCGGATTTTCCCGCCTATATGGCCCGGCTGCTGCCCTATGCCCATGTGGCCATTCCCAACATCACCGAGGCCTGCCTCATGACGGGTACGCCCTATCGGGAGGAATACGATGCGGCCTATATCCGGCAGCTGCTGCTGGATCTCACCAGGCTGGGAGCCGGTCGGGCGGTGCTCACCGGCGTGTGCCTGGAGCCGGGACGGCTGGGGGCCATGAGCTATGACAGCGACACCGGCGCATACTTTTTCTACGACAACGAAAAGCTGCCCCACACCTTCCACGGCACCGGGGATATCTTTGCCGCCACCGTGTCCGGGGCTCTGACCCGGGGCCTCAGCCTGGAACAGGCCATGACCATGGCGGTGGACTTTACCCTGGAGTGCATCCGCTCCACGGATACCCAGGAGATCTGGTACGGCGTGGAGTTTGAGAAGGCGCTGCCCTGGCTGTGGCAGCGCCTGGAAGCGCTGCTGAAGCAGCAGGGATGAAGATATAGACAAAAATAATCCCTGCAGTCCAAGGGACTGCGGGGATTTGGTTTAATAGCAGGGAACTTACTTTTTCAGCTCGCCGTTGGCGGCGGCGGTGAGGTAGGCGTTGATGAAGCCGTCGATGTCGCCGTCCATCACTGCCTGGATGTTGCCCATTTCGTAGCCGGTACGGGTATCCTTGGCCAGGGTATAGGGCATGAACACGTAGGAGCGGATCTGGCTGCCCCACTCGATCTTCATCTGCACGCCCTTGATGTCGGAGATCTTCTCGGCGTTCTGCTGGATCTTCAGCTCCACCAGCTTGGCCTTAAGCATCTTCATGGCGTTGTCCCGGTTCTGGAACTGGCTGCGCTCCGTCTGGCAGAATACCACGATGCGGGTAGGCAGGTGGGTCAGACGAACGGCGGAAGGGGTCTTGTTGATGTGCTGGCCGCCGGCACCGGAGGAGCGGCAGGCCTGCATCTCGATCTCATCGGGCCGGATCTCGATGTCGCTGTCGTCCGGCATCTCCGGCATCACTTCCACGGCGGCGAAGCTGGTCTGCCGCCGGGCGTTGGCATCGAAGGGGGAGACACGCACCAGACGGTGCACGCCGTTTTCGCTCTTCAGATAGCCATAAGCGTTCTCACCCTCAATGAGGATGGTGGCGCTCTTGATGCCCGCTTCTTCACCGGCTTCATAGTCCAGCAGCTGATAGGTATAGCCGTGACGCTCCGCCCAGCGGGTGTACATCCGGTAGAGCATCTCCGCCCAGTCCTGGGCCTCGGTGCCGCCGGCACCGGCGTGGAAGGTCAAAATGGCGTTGTTGGCATCGTACTCGCCGCTGAGCAGGGCTGCCAGCCGCCGTTCGTTCATCTCCGACTCCAACGTTTCATAGGCGGAGGTCACATCCGGCAGCAGAGAGGCGTCGTCTTCCTCCTGGGCCATTTCACACAGCACCACGGCGTCGTTCCAGTCCGAAACCAGCCGGTCATGCTTTTTTACCTTGTTTTCCAGACGCTTAATCTGCTGGGACACCTTCTGAGAACGCTGCAGATCGTTCCAGAATCCCTCCTGCTCCGTCTCCTTCTGCAGCGCCGCCAGTTCCTCCCGGGCCTTGGGAATACCCAGGGCCTTTTCCAGATCCTGCAGCGCCGGCTCCAGAGCCAGGAGCTTTTGCTTATATTCATCGTATTCAATGACTGCCATACCGCTGTCTCCTTCTTTATCTACTCAACTACGTTATTATATCCAAGAATCAGCGGCCTGTAAAGGGGCATTTGTACCGGATTTTTCCGTTTTCCCTGTTTATAACGGGGTAATCAGTATGTCACATTTCCTGCAGCGCATACTTTCGAAGGGCCGCATATGCGGAAAGAACGGAATCGACCGACGTCCCAGGAGCTTCCCGCCGGACTCCTCCACCCGCTTGACGGACAGCAGCAAGGAGCCGGACGCTTCCCGAAGGTTCATCTGGTGCGGGAGCCAGAAGGCAGGGTGCCCTGCCTGGGTTTCGATGTGTCCCGGAACCATTTCTTCACCGCAATACGGACATTTCATGGCCCATCACTCCTTTCACAAAAGACCGGATTTTGGCATGGAAAAATGCGCATAAAGCTGCTGTTGTCAGCTTTGTGCGCATCAGAAAAGAAATTTTGGCTTGTCCTTCCACAAAGAGGGGGCATGGTGTCTGTACATCATGGAGACCACCTTTCGTAATGGTTATATATAGTATAATATATAAATTGGTGCAAATCAACCGATCATTGGTTCATTCGGAGGGAGGCGCTTTTTGCCCTCAAGAAAAAGCGTTCCGGACATGACACACAACGCCACAAAGCCCGGAGGTCAGGCCTCCGGGCTTCTGGTCAGGGGGTAACGGAATTTTCGCCGTCGGTGAGGATGCCGTCCGAGTCGTGGACCCGGGCATTGCGCAGCATCTGCTCATAGCTGCTGCCCTTGATCTGCTCGTCGGCGCCGCCGGCGTGGCCGTCATCCACATTGGTGCCGTCCTCCAGGGTGTTGTCCCCCAGAATGCTGTTGTCATTGCCGCCGGTGCCGGTATCCTCCGAACATCCTGCTGCGCCCATGGCCAGAACCAGCGTCAGCAGCAGCATCGCAAAGGTTTTCCTCATGAAAATCGCTCCTTTCTGCCGGAATACCATGTGTTCCTGTGCATCATCAGTATTTGCGTCCGGCGGAAATTTACAAGAAGAAACATCTGAAAATGAAAGAGAATCCTGCCGCAGCAGGAAGATCATTGCAAATTTTCCATAAATAAGGTATACTGAAGCATCATAGGACAGGAGGGCAACCAATATGCAGAAGCTGGAAAAACAGTTCCACATCCACTGCGCACCAGGGGATGTAGGCCGCTATTGCATCCTGCCCGGCGACCCCGGCCGCTGTGAGGCCATCGCCCGGCATTTTGACGATGCGGTGTTCGTTTCTCAAAACCGGGAATATACCATCTACACCGGCACGCTGCTGGGTGAGAAGGTCAGCGTCTGCTCCACCGGTATCGGCGGCCCCTCGGCTGCCATCGCCATGGAGGAGCTGCACAACATCGGCGCCGACACCTTCATCCGGGTGGGCACCTGCGGCGGCATCGATCTGGATGTCCGCTCCGGCGATGTGGTGGTGGCCACCGGCGCTGTGCGCTTTGAACATACCAGCATGGAATATGCGCCCATTGAATTCCCCGCTGTGGCGGATTTCCAGGTGACCACGGCTCTGGTGCAGGCGGCCCGGAACCTGGGCAAGCCCTGCAAGACCGGCGTGGTGCAATGCAAGGACTCCTTCTACGGTCAGCATGACCCGGCCCGGATGCCGGTAAGCTATGAGCTGCAGCAGAAGTGGGAGGCCTGGAAGCGTCTGGGCGTCAAGGCCAGCGAGATGGAGTCTGCGGCCCTGTTTGTGGTTTCTGCCGCTCTGGGCTGCCGGTGCGGTTCCTGCTTCCATGTGATCTGGAATCAGGAGCGGGAAGCCGCCGGACTGGATCAGGCTATGAGCGAGGACACCAGCTCCGCCGTTGCCGTGGGTGTGGAGGCGCTGAAGCTGCTCATCGCCGCCGACCGGGAACAGGCATAAAAAAGAACAGGCAGCCCCGGATCATTGCTGATCCGGGGCTGTACTATAGGAAATGATCCGCTTCTTGCAGGGGATAGGACCGTCAGGACTCCGGTGCCAGGGAGTGATCATCGTCACAGGAGGCAATATAGACCTCCTCAGCCTGATACATGGCCTGCTGCAGCAGGGCGCGGGCATCGGCGCATTCCCGGCAGCCTGACGGCATGCGGCTCAGGGCCTCATCGGCGGCCCGGCACATGATCGTATACATCTTCCGCCAATCCGCCATGATGCCATCCCTCCATACCCCGCAGATTATGATTATGCAAGTGGATTATATCACGCTTAATATGCATATTGCAACTTCTAATATAACAAAATTCATACTATGCGTTGTCGTATTGCGGCCGAAAAATCCATAAGCTATAAACAGGAGGTATAGCTTGTGGAACGGGAGCATTTTGAAGAATACAAAAAACTGGGGCTGAACATCGCCTATTACCGGAAGGCACGGGGCTTGTCACAGATGCAGCTGGCGGATCAAATCGATATCAGCCGCACCCACATGTCCCGGATCGAAAACAATGACTGCGCCGTGTCGCTGGATGTGATCTTTCGCATTGCCAAGGCACTGGAGATCCCGGTATCCCGGCTGTTTGAGTTTCGATGAATAAAAAAGAGACCCGATGGGGTCTCTTTTTTTATTTCCGTTGATAGCGACCTTTCAGCTTTTTCAGCTGCCGCCGGAACAGCAGGACCAGTCCTGCCGCCGTTACCAGCCACAGAAGTGCCGTCAGCAGCTCCAGGTGATAGGTGGCCAGAAACCACTTGTAGCTGTAGCCGGTGTGGTCACCGGTCCAGGTATACCATGTTTCGCCGCCGGCGTCATAGCTGATGATAGGCACCAGCACCGGCACGAAACGGGATGCGACATAGATGGCCAGATTCCCCAGGGCACCCAGGGCCGCAGCGCAGATGCCCAGCACCGTCAAGCTCCGGCGATAGGGGACAGGGGGCTGACTGGGTTGGGGGGACTGGATGGGGTCGCTGTCCCATTCATCGTGGAGCAGAAAGTCTGCCGATACCTCCAGCAGCCGGCTCAGCTGCAGCAGATTGCCGGCGTCCGGTGTGGCGCTGCCCAGCTCCCAGCGGGAAACTGCCTGGCGGGATACCCCCAGCTTCTGGGCCAGTTCCTCCTGGGATAAGCCGTGCTGCCGCCGCAGCTGCAGGATCTTTTCAGCGAGGGTCATGTTGTAAAGCTCCTTTCCGGTTGTGGTGGCATGATGATACCCCCAACCGGCGGTTGCATGCAACGACCCGAAGGCGGCAATGCCGCAACAAAAGGTTACACTTGCCCGTGGGCGGTGATTTTGCGGTAGGCGGCAGCTTCCGCCACATAGCCCCGGGCGCTGGCGCGGTTGGCGTCCATTTCCGCTGCTGTGACTTCCCGCCGGACCTTGCCGGGGCTGCCCATCACCAGAGATCCGGCGGGGATCACCGCATCCTGGGGGATCAGGGCGCCGGCGGCGATGATGCAGTTTTCGCCGATGACGGCGCCGTTGAGGACGATGGCGCCCATGCCCACCAGGGTATTGTCCCCGATGGTGCAGCTGTGGAGGATGGCCCCGTGGCCTACGGTGCAGCCCCGGCCGATGGTCATGGGCAGACCGGGATCGGCGTGAAGCACGCAGTTATCCTGGATGTTGGTATCCGCCTCCACGGTGATGGTGACGAATTCCGAGCGGATCACCGCCCCGAAAAAGACGCTGGTGTTTTCCTCCAGCACCACATCCCCCAGCACCGTGGCATTGGGGGCCACAAAGGCGGTGGGATGGATCACAGGTGTTTGCATGGCTTCACCTCGTCACTTGAACAGCCATCGGCATACCAGGATCAGCACGCAGCTGCCTGCCACACCGATGAGGATGGACCCGATGGTGCCGGTGGCGGCGATGCCTACGGTGCCTGCCAGCCAGGAGCCTACAGCGCTGCCCACGATGCCCAGGATCACATTGCGGAGGATGCCGCCCCGGCTGTGCATCAGCTTGCCGGCGATCCAGCCGATGATACCGCCCAAAATCAAAGCTCCGATCATAGAAAAACTCCTTTATGCTTTGCTGTCCAGAATGTGGACATTGAGATGGTTATAGGTCATTTCCACACCATATTCCTCAAAGGCGGTGCGGATGTGCTCGGTGAGGGGGAAGAGCACGTCGCCGTAGTCCTGTGCCTTGCACCAGACCCGGACCTTATATTCAATGCTGCTGTCGCCGTAATTGCTCACCACCATTTCCGGCGCAGGGTCCGGCAAGATCTTGTCCGTGGCGGCTACGGCACTGAGGCAGGCCTGCCGCACCGTCTGGGTGGGGGCGTCGTAGGAGGCGGTGACGGTGATGACCACCCGGCGCTTGCCCAGGGCGGTATAGTTGATGATCTTGTCGGCGGACAGGACGCTGTTGGGCACCACTACCCGCAGCCCGTCAAAGGTCTCCAGACAGGTGTTGTTGAGGTTGATATCCGTCACCGTGCCGGCGCCGCTGGCGGTTTCGATGTAATCCCCTTCCTGGAAGGGCTTGGTCAGCAGGATCACGATGCCGCCGGCAATATTGGCCAGTACCTTCTGTACTGCCAGGGATACGGCCAACGACAGAACGGAGAACAGGGCCACCAGGGACGTGACGGGAATGCCCAGCTGGTCGGCCACAATGATGACCACCATGACCCACAGCACGGCCCGGATGGCGGCCAGAGCATATTTCCGGGGGCGGTCGTCGATCTTGGCTTTTTGCAGCAGCCGGCGGGATACGCTCATGACGATACGCAGACCGATGAGGCAGATCACCAGCGTAATGGCTGCGGCTGCCAGCCGCTCCAGCGTTACGGTGCCCAGGTTGAAGCCGCCCAGGTCCGAATTGATGCCCAGAGCGGTGAGAAAGTCTTTCAAAGCTACCGCTCCTTTACCAGTTCATTCAGAATGGATTATAGCTGACATTAGGAGATTTGACAAGTCCAACCCCGCCGCCAGCCTTTACATCTGTCGGATCTTGTGGTAAATTGAAAATCAGAGGAAGACGCAAAACTCATGGAACGGGTGACGTGTCTTTTTTATTTTGAAAAGGAGAGAGTATCAAAATGGATCGATTCTTTCATGTGACGGAGCGGGGGTCCACGGTTCGCCGGGAAATCGCTGCCGGTCTGACCACCTTTATGGCCATGGCCTATATTCTGATGGTCAACGCAGGGATGTTCGCCGAACTGGGCACCGTGTCCTATGGGGCGGTGTATATTGCCACAGCGATCTCGGCCATCATCGGTACCGTGCTCATCGGTCTGCTGGCCAACCTGCCTCTGGCCCAGGCTTCCGGCATGGGTCTGAACGCCTTCTTCGTATATACCGTCTGCTTCGGCTTCGGTCTGAGCTATGCCAACGCCCTGGTGCTGGTGCTCTTTGACGGCATCGTCTTCGTGCTGCTCACTGTCACCGGCCTGCGCAAGCTGATCTTCGATGCCATCCCGCAGGGCGTCAAGACCGCCATTGCCTCCGGTATCGGTCTGTTCATCGCTTTCATCGGTATGCAGAACGCCAAGATCGTGGTGGACGATGCCTCCACCCTGGTGAAGCTCACCTCCCTGAACCTGCTGAGCGAGGATGTCACCTGGGCCAGCGTGTTCCCGGTGCTGCTGACCCTCATCACCGTCTTTGCCATCGGTGCCATGTCTGCCAGAAAGGTGAAGGGCGCTGTGCTGTGGGGCATCCTGGGCGCTTCCGTGGTGTATTATGTGGTGGGCCTCATCACCGTGCCCGGCTTCTATGACACGGCTGTGGCTCCCAACCTGACCTCCGACTTCCTGGGCGCTTTCCGGGATTTTGCCACCCTGTCTTTCGGCAAGGTGTTCACCGAGGGTTTTGACTTCTCCGCCTACATCGCCGCCAACGGCATGGTGGACTTCGTCATCATGTTCATCACTTCCGTGCTGGCTTTCTGCATGGTGGATATGTTCGATACCCTGGGCACCCTGTACGGTGCCTGCTCCGCCGGCAACCTGCTGACCAAGGAGGGCGATGTGCCCAACATGAACCGGGCCATGCTGGCTGACGCCGTGGCTACCTGCACCGGCGCCATCTGCGGTACTTCCACCGTTACCACCTTCGTGGAATCCTCCGCCGGCGTGGCCGAGGGCGGCCGCACGGGTCTGACCTCCATGTCCACTGCATTCTTCTTCTTTGTGGCCATGTTCCTGGCTCCCGTGGCACAGCTGATCCCTACCTATGCCTGCGCCGCCGCCCTGATCTATGTGGGCGTGCTGATGATGAGCAATGTACGCAACATCGACTGGAGCGATACCGCCCTGGCTGTGTCTGCGTTCCTGACCATCGCCTGCATGACCCTGATGTACAACATCTCTTACGGTATTGCCCTGGGCCTGATCTCCTACATCTTTATCAAGGCCTTCTCCGGCAAGGCCAAGGAAGTCAAGGCCGGCACCTGGATCATCGGTATCCTCTTTGCCGTGATGTTCTTTGTCTCCCACTAAAAGAGCCATTCAAAAAGCAAAAAAAGAAGAGCCATATGGCTCTTCTTTTTTTGCTATGCAGAAGCGTGATAAGAACTTCACATCCCGCAAGCCTTAGCCTGTTTTGGCAGTGCTGAAGCTTTATTCCCGGTGTATGGGTGCATCGAAATCCCGGACGATCTGTCCCAGCTTCGTATCGTAGACGTAGACCACATTGGACTCCTCAAAAGCCAGACGCATGGCGAAATCCTTGGCTTCGCCGATGTCGTTGGTTTCATAAAAAGGGACAAACTCCGTGCCGGGCAGATCCCGGCGCCACATGATCTGGAAGCGCATGGTGTACCTCCTGGTGTTTTTTCTCAGTATACCCTGCCGGAAGAGGAATGACAATGGGAAAAGAAAAATCGGGAGAAAAAGCGCTTTTCTTCCGACGCCTTGTGCGCTATAATAAAAAAGTTGATGAACACCAGCGGAGGGGGAGTATCTCGTGAAGATCGGCTTTGACAATGATAAATACCTGCAGCTGCAGGCCCAGCATATTCAGGAGCGTGTGGTCCAGTTCGGCGGTAAGCTGTACCTGGAATTTGGCGGCAAGCTCTTTGATGACAACCATGCCTCCCGGGTACTGCCGGGCTTCCAGCCTGACAGCAAGATCCGGATGCTGGCCACCATGAAGGACGATGTGGAGATCGTCATGGCCATTTGCGCCGGCGATATCGAGAAGAGCAAGAAGCGGGGCGACCTGGGCATCCCCTACGATGAGGATGTGCTGCGCCTGCTGGACGTGTTCCGGGGCCTGGGCTTCTATGTGGGCAGCGTGGTCATCACCCAGTATGCCGGTCAGAGCGCAGCGGATGTCTTTATCAAGCGCCTCAATGCACTGGGGGTAAAGACGTATCTGCACTATCCCATTGCCGGCTATCCCTCCGATGTCAAGCATATCGTCAGCGATGAGGGTCTGGGAAAGAACGACTATGTGGAGACTTCCCGTCCCATCGTGGTGGTGACGGCACCCGGTCCCGGCAGCGGCAAGATGGCTACCTGCCTGAGCCAGCTGTACCACGAGCACAAGCGGGGGATCCGGGCCGGATACGCCAAGTATGAGACCTTCCCCATCTGGAACCTGCCGCTGAAGCATCCGGTGAACCTGGCCTATGAGGCCGCCACGGCAGACCTCAACGACGTGAATATGATCGACCCCTATCATCTGGAGGCCTACGGTGTCACCACGGTGAACTATAACCGGGATGTGGAGATCTTCCCGGTGCTCAACGCCATGTTCCAGAAGATCCAGGGTGAATCCCCCTACCGTTCCCCCACGGATATGGGCGTGAATATGGCGGGCTTTGCCATTGTGGACGATGCGGTCTGCCAGGATGCCTCCCGCCGGGAGATCCTGCGGCGCTATTACGCCACCATGGTCAGCAAGACCCGGGGTGAATGTGACGAGAGCGAAGTCATCAAGCTGGAGCTGGTGATGCAGCAGGCGGATGTGACGCCGGAGATCTGCCCGGCGGTACAAGCCAGCCTGGACCGTGCCGCCGCCACCGGCGGTCCTGCCGGCGCCATGGTGCTGCCGGACGGCGCCGTGGTGACGGGTAAGACCTCCTCGCTGCTGGGGGCTTCGGCGGCGCTGCTGCTGAACGCATTGAAGCATATGGCGGGTCTGGACGGTAAGCTGGAGCTGCTGCCGCCGTCGGTGATCGAGCCCATCAGCCGCCTGAAAACGGAGAACCTGGGCCACCGCAACCCCCGGCTCCATTCCGATGAGGTGCTCATCGCCCTGGCCATCTCGGCCCTTACCAATCCCCTGGCTGCCCTGGTGCAGCAGCAGCTGAATCGGCTGCGGGACTGCGATGCCCACTTCTCCGTGGTGATCTCCCAGGAGGACATCAAGCTCTATCAGCGTCTGGGCATCAACGTCAGCTGTGAGCCCAAATACGAGTCCCACAAACTCTATCACAAAGCGTGAATACGGGAAGTGGCCGCCTTTTTGCGGCCACTTCTTCTGTCAGGAAAGGAAGAACCTATGGAAGCATTGGTACAGACTCTGGCCCGGGAACTGAACCAGCCGCCCCAGTACGTGGAAAACGTCATCCGGCTGCTGGACGAGGGCAACACCATCCCCTTTATCGCACGGTACCGCAAGGAACTCCACGGCAGCATGGACGATACCGCCCTGCGCCAGCTCCACCAGCGCCTGACGTACCTGCGGAATCTGGAACAGCGCAAGGACGAGGTGAAAAAGGCCATCGCCGCCTTGGAACAGCTGACGGAAGAGCTGGCTGCCGCCATTGACGGCGCCGTCACCCTGGCGGAGGTGGAGGATCTCTACCGCCCCTATAAACAAAAGCGCCGCACCCGTGCCACCGTAGCCAGGGAAAAGGGGCTGGAACCTCTGGCCAAGGTGCTGCTGGCCCAGCAGTCCCAGCAGTCGCCGGAGGAACTGGCGGCAGCCTACGTGGATGGGG
This sequence comes from uncultured Oscillospiraceae bacterium, assembly GCA_944385395.1. GTDB lineage: Bacteria > Bacillota > Clostridia > Oscillospirales > Oscillospiraceae > Vescimonas. Next base: position 15,729 of record CALWXA010000094.1, read on the forward strand.
AGAAGGGCGTGGACACCGTAGCCGACGCTCTGGCCGGCGCCCAGGATATCCTGGCCGAAGGCGTCTCCGACGACGCCTCCATCCGCAAGGAGCTCCGGGAACTTACCCTGTCCCGGGGCAGCCTGGTGACTTGCGCAGCAGGGGAGGAGGACAGCGTCTACCGGCTGTACTATGATTTCCAGCAGAAGCTCTCCAAGCTGGCGGGCCACCAGATCCTGGCCATCAACCGAGGAGAGAAGGAGGGCTTTTTGAAGGTCTCCGTGGAATTGGACAAGGACTGGGCCCTGAACCTCATCTGGAACCGGGTACTCACCGGTACCGGCCCTACAGTGCCTCTGGTGCGGGAGACCTGCCGGGACGGCTTTGAACGGCTGCTGTGGCCCTCTCTGGAGCGGGAGATCCGCAGCATGCTGACGGAGAACGCCTGCCGGGGCGCCATTGCTACCTTCGCTTTGAATCTGCGGCCACTGCTGCTGCAGCCGGCGGTGAAGGGTCATGTCACCATGGGCCTGGACCCCGGCTATGCCCACGGCTGCAAGGTGGCGGTGGTGGACCCCACCGGCAAGGTGCTGGATACCGCCGTGGTCTATCCCACCTACGGCCAGCGGCAGCGGGAGGAGGCCATTACCCGACTGAGCCAGCTGGTGCGCCGCCATGGAGTGGAGCACATCGCCATAGGCATCGGCACCGCCAGCCGTGAAACGGAGCAGATGGCGGTGGAACTCATCCGCCGTCTGGGCGGCGGGCTTGCCTACATGATGGTCAGCGAGGCCGGAGCCTCCGTGTATTCCGCCAGCAGGCTGGCGGCAGAGGAATTCCCGGATTACGATGTGAACCTCCGCAGCGCCGTGTCCATCGCCCGGCGGATGCAGGATCCTTTGGCGGAGCTGGTGAAGATCGATCCCAAGGCCATCGGCGTGGGCCAGTACCAGCACGATATGCCTCCCAAGCAGCTGGATGAAGCCCTGTCCAATGTGGTGGAGGATTGCGTCAACGCCGTGGGCGTGGACGTGAACACCGCTTCGGCCAGCCTGCTGGCCCGGGTGGCGGGCCTCAACGGCACCACTGCCAAGAACATTGTCCAGTACCGGGAGGCCAACGGCGTCTTTACCGGCCGCCGCCAGCTGCTGAAGGTGCCCAAGCTGGGACCCAAGGCCTTTGAGCAGTGTGCCGGCTTCCTCCGGGTACCGGAGAGCCCGGCGGTGCTGGATCATACCGGCGTCCATCCGGAAAGCTATGCCGCCGCAGAAGGTCTGCTGCAGCTGTGCGGCTATACCCTGGCGGATGTAGGCCAGATTGCCCTGCTGGAGCAGAAGGTAAAACTTCTGGGAGAGGAGAAGGTGGCCGCTCAGCTGGGTATCGGCGTGCCCACCCTCCGGGACGTGGTGAAGGAACTCGTCAAGCCCGGCCGGGATATCCGGGACGACCTGCCGGCTCCTATCCTCCGCACCGATGTGCTGGACATCAAGGATCTGGCGCCGGGCATGGTTCTCACCGGCACCGTCCGCAACGTGGTGGACTTCGGCGCCTTCGTGGACATCGGCGTCCATCAGGACGGTCTGGTCCATATCTCCCAGATCTGCGACCGGTTTATCAAACACCCCAGCCAGATGCTCTCCGTGGGCGATGTGGTGAAGGTGGTGGTGCTGGAGGTAGACGAGAAAAAGCACCGCATCAGCCTGTCCATGCGCCAGGTTCCCAAGGAATCCTGAATCCAAACATGTCAAGAAGAGCGCCTTACATAGGCGCTCTTCTTTGCTTTTGGACCTTTCCACTTTTTACCAACGTGCATAAAAACAAGGGTGAAGCGTGTGTATGCTGGATATAAATTCAACAAAAAAGAAAAATATGAATATTTATACTTTACAAATTGAATATTCATGCTATAATGAATCCATCACATCAAAGGAATGGAGACGATCCCATGAAAATCACGAAGAAACTGTTGTACGTCACACTGGCATTGGTGCTGGCGCTGTCCAGCATCTCCTCGGCCTTCGCCTGCACCGGACTGTATGTGGGCAGCGAGGTCAGCGCCAACGGCAGTACTTACATGGGACGATCTGAAGATTACGGTGACCTGTACGGCAAGGTGTTCGGCGTAGAGCCCGCCAAGGACTGGGAAGAAGGGGCCATGTATACCGATGATGGCGGCTTTTCTATGCCCTATCCCAGCCACACCTATGCTTATACGTACGTGAGAGACTCCGTCAACTACGGTGAGGCAGTGACCGCCCCCGATGGAACCACCAGCATCGCCTATGCCGAGATCGGCCAGAACGAGAAGGGCGTGTCCGTCACCGCTACGGTTACCACCTACTGCAATGCGAATGTCTGGGCCACCGATCCCCTGGTGCCCACCGGCATCTGCGAGATCTCCGTTACCAGCATCCTGCTGGGCGGCGCCGCCACCGCCAAGGAAGCGGTGGACCTGCTGGCGGATGTCATCGATACCTATGGCGCCGGGGAGTGCAATTCCCTGATGATCAGCGACAGCAGCGAGACCTGGTACTTTGAGATCGTATCCGGCCACCAGTATGCCGCCATCAAGATGCCTGCCGATAAGGTGTCTGCCCAGCCCAACATCATGCTGCTGGGTGTCATCGATGTCACCGATACCGAGAATGTGGTGGTTTCTGAAAACCTGGTGAAGCTGGCGGAAGACAACGGCTTCCTGGTCACCGATGAAAACGGCAACATCAATGTGTCCAAGACCTATGGCGGTGTTTCCTCCGTCAGCAGCAGATACTGGCAGGGTGTGAACTATGTCAATGAGGAGCTGGCTGCCAGCCTGACGGCAGAGGACGTAACGCTGCTCTTTGACTCCACCAAGAAGCTCACCACTCTGGATGTGCTGCAGTGGCTGGCTTACCGGGGCGAAGGCAGTGCCATGGATTCCAATGCCAATCCCGGCATCGGCGCCATCGGCAACAACAGACAGACCGAGTGCCATGTAGTGGAGATCAGACCCAATATGCCCGCCCAGCTGGCCACCATCCAGTGGCAGGCCATGGCTGACGCTGAGTTCTCCATCTATGTTCCCTACTACACCGCCCTCATCACTGAGGTGCACGACGGTTATGACAGCGAGGTCATTCCTGCTGAGGGAACTGCCGCCGATTCCATCAACTACAACTTCCAACTCATCAATAACCTCTGCTACAATAACCGGGCGGATTATCCCAACCTGATCACTGCGGTGAAGGAATACTTTGAGGAGTATCAGCAGAGCCTCATCGACCAGCAGGCTCAGATCGACCAGCTGATGCTGGAGGTCTATGCCTACGATCCCGACCTGGCTGCCCAGAAGGCTACGGATCTGGGCAAGGATCTGGCTGGCCAGGTGCTGGAGATGAGCACCTCCGTCCTCGCTGAGATCCAGGCTTACCTGGCTGCCGGCGATGCTTCTGCCACCCTGACCCTGACGGCTGCTGCCAACGATGTGCTGCCGGTCTACAGCTTTGACAACATCGGCGGTACCGGCCTGCCGGCCCCCGAGGTGGACGACACCACCGACGATGAGAATGACGATGAGAATGAGTCCCTGGGCTCTCCCAACACCGGCGACGCCTTCCAGCCCCTGCTGCTGGGCACGGTAGCCCTGGTGTCCCTGGGCGGCGTGGTGTTCCTTACCAAGAAAAAGCATGCCTGAGCCTTTCCTGTATAAAAAAGAGAACTGCCCCAGCGGGGCAGTTCTCTTTTTTCAGTTGCCCCGGTATTTCCGCCGGGTGGCCATGCCGCCCCGGATATGCCGCTGGGCCTTGTTTTCATCCAGGATCTCCTTGACCTGCAGATACAGGCTGCGGTTGAAATGCGGCAGCCGCTCGGAGATGTCCTTATGTACGGTGGATTTGCTGATGCCGAACTTCTTGGCGGCGCTGCGCACGGTGGTGCGGTTTTCAATGATGTAAAGGGCCAGCTCACAGGCCCGTTCTTCCATGTTCCCCTTCAGATGGCAACACTCCCCTATCGGTTCTCATTGCTGAATATATGCCGGGGAGCGGGATGTTATGAACAAACAACTTCTTGGTAAAACTTCTGTAAAGTCCGTTGACATCTGCCGCCAAACAACATAGGCTGTACAATGCCCCACCTTGTGGGGGGATCAGACCAACGAAAGAGGTGCCCAATATGAAATGCGGGATCGTGGATTTGGGATCCAATACCATTCGCCTGTCCATTTATCAATGGGAAGGGCGTCAATTCAAGATTTTGATGAATAAAAAGGAAATGGCCGGCCTGGCGGGTTATATACAGGACGGCGTTCTGACGGATAAGGGAATCGAAGTGGCCTGCCAGATCCTGGCGGCGTTCCGGCACCTGCTGGAAAATCTGGAGATCCGGCAGATGCATGTCTTTGCCACCGCCTCGCTGCGGAACATCGTCAATACCCAGGAGGCGTTGGACGCCATCTTTTCAGCCACCGGGCTGCAGGTACAGGTGCTTTCCGGCAGCCAGGAGGCGGAGCTTTCTTTCCTGGGGGCCACGGTGGGGGGCGGCGCACCGGCGGCAGGCCTGCTGGTGGATATCGGCGGCGGTTCCACGGAGCTGGTGGCCTATGACAACGGTAGCATTACCTCCGGGTGCAGCCTGCCGGTGGGTTCACTGTCCCTGTACTCCCGGTATGTCACCGGCCTGTTCCCTACCAAGGAACAGCGCCACGCCATCCGCCGCCAGGTAGAGCAGCAGCTGGAGAGCGCCAAGACGGCGGGGCTGTGCTGCGCCCATCTGACGGGTGTGGGCGGTACCATCCGTGCTGCCGCCAAGCTGTGCCGTGCCCGGACGGGCGGGGAGCAGGGCATGGAGTTTGAGGCGGCCCAGCTGCGCAGACTGTACCGGGAGCTGAAAAAGGGAGATCAGGATACCCTGCGTCAGATCCTCCGGGTGGTGCCGGAGCGTGTGCATACCATCCTGCCGGGACTGATGATTCTCAACAGTGTCCTCAAGAGCTATCAGGTGGAACGTGTCACCGTCAGCACCTGCGGTGTCCGGGAGGGCTATCTGCTGCGGCATGTCATGGAGGTGGAGCAGGATGCATGATCCCATTGACACCCGGTACACCCAGGAGCGGGAACTCTCCTGGCTGCAGTTTGACCAGCGGGTGCTGGAGGAGGCACGGGATGAAAATGTCCCGCTCTTTGAGCGTTTGAAATTTGCCTCTATTTTCACCAGCAATCTGGACGAATTTTTTATGATCCGGGTGGGCTCCATCCATGACCTGGCTCTGGCCCGGGAGAACCATGTGGATTCCAAAAGCGGACTGACGCCGGCCCAGCAGCTGCAGGCCATCTGCCGGATGATGCCGGGGCTGTATAAGCAGCGGGACAAAACCGTTGCCCAGTTGGAAACGCGGCTGCGGGCCTGCAATATCTGTTCGCTGACGCCGGATGAGCTGGACGGCAAGGAGAAAAAGCAGGCGGAGCATTGGTTCCGGGACTATGTCTGCCCGGTACTCTCCCCCATGGTGGTGGACGGCCACCATCCCTTCCCCCATCTCCCCAGCAAGAGCCTGAACATTGTGCTCATCCTTCGCCGGGAAGGGGAGAAGCGGCTGGGCATCATCCCCATTCCCAAGAGCCTGCCGCTGTTTTACCAGCTGCCGGAACGGGGCCTGCGGTATCTGCTGACGGAACAGGTGGTTCTGGCCTGGGCGGACGCCCTGTTCGGTTCGTATCAGGTGGAGGAGAAATACGTGATGTCCGTCACCAGAAACGCTGATATCAGCCCCGAGGACGAGGACTACGAGGAGATGGAGGACTTCCGCACCCATATGCAGAAGGTGCTGAAAAAGCGTGCCCGGCTGGCACCGGTGCGCCTGGAAATTCAGGGCCGACCCAGCCCGGCACTGGTGGAGCATCTGTGCCGGCAGCTGAACCTGCCTCAGGAGCACGTGTTCTGCTGCAAGGCGCCCCTGGCCATGGGTTATGTTTTTGCCCTGGAGAGCAAACTGCCTCCGGAAAGCGCCGGAGCGCTGTGCTATCCGCCCTTCCAGCCCCAGTGGCCTGCCGCCCTCCATCAGGGTGAGAAGCTGATCCCCCAGATCCTGAAGAAGGATGTTCTGCTCTTCTATCCCTACCACGCCATGACGCCGTTTTTGCATCTCATCCGGGAGGCGGCCAACGATCCGGCGGTGCTGGCCATTAAGATCACCATTTACCGCCTGGCTTCTACCGCCAAACTGGTGGAATATCTGGCTGCTGCAGCGGAAAACGGCAAGGATGTCACCGTCCTTATGGAGCTGCGTGCCCGGTTTGATGAGCAGAACAACATCGCCTGGGCCCAGCGTCTGGAAGAGGCCGGCTGCACGGTGCTCTACGGCTTTGAGCATTATAAGGTACACTCCAAGATCTGCCTCATCACCCGGCGGGATAAAGGCCGCATCCAGTACATCACCCAGATCGGCACCGGAAATTATAACGAAAAGACCGCCCGGATGTATACGGATCTGTGTCTCATGACTGCCAGTCAGACCCTGGGCCGTGACGCTGCATCCTTTTTCCAGAATATGTCCGTTTCCAACCTCCACGGAACCTATCAGCATCTGCTGGTAGCGCCCTATGGCCTCAAACCCGGGCTGCTGGAGCTGATGGACGGCGAAATAGAAAAAGCCCGGGCAGGCAAGCCCTGCGGCATCTTCATCAAGGTCAACTCCGTGACGGACCGGGAGCTGATCGACAAGCTGGCCCAGGCCAGTCAGGCCGGAGTCCCGGTGACCATGAACGTCCGGGGCATCTGCTGCCTGCGCCCCGGTGTTCCCGGGCTGACGGACCGCATCCGGGTGTTTTCCATTGTGGGCCGGTTCCTGGAACATTCCCGGATCTATGCCTTCGGTACCGGGGAGGAGACCCGGGTGTACATCGGTTCGGCGGATCTGATGACCCGCAATACCCAGCGCCGGGTGGAGATCGCCTGTCCGGTACTGGATGCCGCCGTGACCCGCCAGATCCTGCAGTATGTGGCGCTGTTCTGCCGGGACACGGTAAAAGCCCGTGACCTGCAGGCCGACGGCTCCTATGTGCTGCCCCCTGCCGGAGAGGGGGACGCTGTGGACGCCCAGGCGGCGCTGATGATCCAGGCCGTCCGGCTGAGCGATTCTGTTGCCGTTTCCGGTTCCTCAAAATCCAAAAAGCAGAAAAAATCTTCCCTCTGGCAGAAACTTTTCCGTCTGCCCTCCCGTCAATAATCCGCCCACCGGCCGCTGCTCCAAGGCAGCGGCCGGTTTTGCTGTGCCCGGAAAAGACCGCATTTCTGGTAAAAATACACAAAGTGAGACAAGAGAAATCTAAAGAACTGTGAATTGACCCCAACAAAGGGCTATGCTACCATATTAATTAATAAAGTTAAGAAATTAATCGTGGAACGAGCAGGAAGGTGGTGGCGCTGCATGATGGTGGTGGGAAAGCCGCATCTGATGAAAAAATGCAACAGCGATATCATCTACAGCATGATCCGGGAACGGGGACCTATCTCCAAGCCCGCCCTGGCCACGGCCACCAAGCTGAGCCTGCCTACGGTGAACCGGCTGGTGGACGAGCTGGTGGAGCAGGGAATGGTCCGGGAAAACGGATCCCAGGGCACCGGTGCCGTAGGACGCCGGGCCAGAATGTATGTATCCAATGACGACGCCGGGTGCGTGATTTCCTTTTTCCATACAGGTCAGGGCTGGCTGGGGGGCGTGTGCAACCTGGCGGGGCAGTTTCGGAAGACCCGGCATTTTGCCATCACGGACCGCAGCCGCAGCGGGATGCTCTCGCAGCTGCAGGATGCTTACAGCCAGCTGTCCGGAGACTGCGGCGAGCAGGTGCTGGGCGTGGGTATGGGTATCCCCGGCGTGGTGCACGGCGGCACAGTCAGCAGCATCCCCCAGATTCCCTGCTGGGAAGGGGTACAGCTGCAGCAGGAGCTGCAGGAGTGCTTCGGCGTGCCGGTGTTTATCGAAAATGATGTGAAGCTGCTCACAGCCGGGTATTACGCCCGGGAGTGTCCCAAATCCTGTGAGGACCTGCTGTTTCTGGTGGTGGGTCACGGCCTTGGCTCGGGTATGATCATCAACCGCAAGCTCTACAAAGGAGCGGGCTGCTTTGCCGGCGAATGCGGCTATATGATTCTGGACGGCCAGCGCTCCGGCACGGGAACGCCGGTGCTGGAGCAGCATCTGGCAGAGTTGGCCCGTCAGGTGGAAGCAGGGGACGGCGCTGCCCAGGCAGCGTATCTCCGGATCATTGCCCAGATCCTGGCCAATTTCATCACCGTCATCGATCCCCAGCGCATCGCACTGCAGGGAGTGGGCATCCGGGAAGAAACGGTGGCGGAGATCCGCCGGGAGCTGGAGCAGTATCTGCCCTGCGCCCTGCCTCCCATCATCCCGGTGGATGACCGGGAACTGGGGCTGTATGGCGCCTACCGGCTGTGCGTTTCCAATACCACCACCCATATGCGTGTGGTGGAACAGCGGGGCATCTGATGGCCCCCAATCCATGCAGGAGAAGGAAAGAATGACACAAGAACATTATTTGCTGGCGGTGGACGGCGGCGGTACCAAAACGGAGTTTTGTGCCCGCTGCGTGGAGACCGGCCGCCAGTTTTCCAAGCGCTATGGCAGCGCCAATTATAAATCCAGTTCCGAGGAAACGGCTTACCGCAGCATTGTAGAGGGCTTTGAGGATTTTATCCGCTGCAGCGGTATCAACCGTGACCACATTACCAGCGCCGTATTCGGCTTTGCCGGGTGCGATACCCGGGAAGATATGGACTTCTATTGCCGCACGGTATCCCGGATCGGCCTGGACCCCCGGCGCATCCATGTGTACAACGATTCGGAGATGGTGCTCCAGGCAGTGGTGGACCAGGGTATCTGCGTGGTGGCAGGCACCGGCGCCATCGCCATGGGCATCACGGACTGCGGACGCAAGGAGCGGGTAGGCGGCTGGGGTATTCCCCTGTCGGACGAGGGCTCCGGCTGGTGGATCGGTGCCCGGGTGCTGCAGCATTATCTGCGCTGGTGTGACGGACTGGAAGGGGAGGACCCCTTTTTCTGCCATATTACCCGCTGGCTGGGTACGGAGGGCCCTGCGTCCCCGGCGGAACGGGTGATCCGGCTGAGCAACCGGGAGATCGCCTCCCTGGCCCGGGACGTGCTGGGCGCTGCCGGACAGGACAATGTGCTGTGCGGCCGGATCGTGGACGAGTCGGCCCACTGGATCGGCGCACTGGTAACTGCCGCCTATGAAAAGATGGGCTTTTCCCCCAGCCAGGAGATCCCGGTGGTGACATTGGGCAGCCTTTTCTGTGATGAGCGGTATGCCGCTCTGGTGCGCCGGGAGATCCGGCGGAGCGGATTGACCAATCTGCGCTACATTATGCCGGAAGGCACCCCGGCCAGCTATGGACTCCGTCTGGCGGAGAAGCTGTGGCGGCGGGAAGCAACCAAGTGTTAAGCGGTCATAAGACCGGTTAATAGAAAAGAACAAAATTGGAGGTACGTATGAAAAAGAAGTTGATGAGTATTCTTGCACTGGCACTGACTGTGTGCATGCTGTGCGCCTGCGGCAGCAGCGGCGAGGGGGGCTTGGATTCCGAAACTTTGCTGAGCACTGTCCCCAACTATGACAATCCTCAGGGCACCTTTGCCAAGGGGCCCAACGGTGAGGATGCCGTGGGTGCCGATACGGTGGAGCTGACCCAGGAGCAGTACGACCAGCTCAATAGCATGAACCTGAAGGCTGCCCTGCTGTGGGCCGGCGCCGGTGAGTGGTACAACGCCATGACCGACGGCGCCAAGGCCGAGTTTGAGAAGATGGGCATTGAGATCGTGGCCACTTCCGACGCCGCCTTCGATCCGGCCACCCAGGCCACCCAGATCGAAACGGCTCTGGCTCTGGACCCCGATATCATCCTGTCCCTGCCGGTGGACCCTGAGTCCGGCACCGCTGCTTTCCGTCCCGCTGTGGAGCAGGGCGTGAAGATCGTGTTTGCCGATAACGGCGTCAACAACTTTGCGGCTGGTCAGGACTATGTCAGCATCGTTACCGGCGATCAGTACGGCATGGGCCGTGCCTGCGCCGACCTGATGAACGAGGCTCTGGGCGGCAGCGGCAAGATCGGTGTCATCTATTACGATGCCGACTACACCGTCACCAACAACCGTGACAATGAGTTTATCCGCACCATCCTCAACGAGTATCCCGACATCGAGATCGTGGCCATCCAGGGCTTTGCTGAGGAAAGCGCTACCGGCGATGTGGCTTCCGCCATGCTGGCTCAGAATCCGGATCTGGACGGTATCTATGTGTCCTGGGACGTGGCTGCTGAGCCCGTGCTGGCAGAAGTGCGCAGCGCCGGCATGACGGATCTGAAGATCGTCACCATGGACCTGGGCGGCAACAACGACCTGGATATGGCCCAGGGCGGCAACATCTACGGTAAGGTGGCCGATATGCCCTATCAGATCGGCGGCACCATGGCCAAGCTGGCAGCTCTGAGCATCCTGGAGCAGGAGTGCCCCTCCTATGTGGTCAGCGAAGTGGTCCGTATGACCCGCGACAACATGGTGGAGGCCTGGAACACCTCTTTGAACAAGGATCCCGATCAGCAGGTGATCGACGCTTTGAGCAAGTAAACTGACAAAGGGAGCAGGGGCCGGCCGATACCGGCCGGCCCCGCTTCCGGGGCAGAACTGCTTTGACGAGCAGGCAGCGGCCTGCCGTAAGGCGGCCGTCGCCGTACCGTTATGTAAAAGGGAGCAAAAAAGAATGCAGATTCTCAAAAAGATCAATTTCCGGGACTACATCGTGTACATCAGCTTCGCAGTAGTCTTTCTGGCCTTTTCCATCCTGGCATATGACAAGGGTTTTCTGAAGCCCTCCAACCTGATGAATATCCTGCGCCAGACCTCCATGATTTCCGTGGCGGCGGTGGGCATGACCTTTGCCATTTCCGCAGGCCTCATTGACCTGTCCACCGGCGGCGTTACCGCCATGTCCGCCCTGACGGCGGCTCTGGTGCTCAAGCACATGGACAATATTTTCCTGGCGGTAATCGCCGCCCTGGCCGTTGGCTTTATCAGCGGCATGCTCAACGGCCTGGTGATCGCCAAGGTGCGCATCCCTGCGTTCCTGGTGACCCTGGGTACCAGCGCCATCTTTACCGGTATCGCCCGTGTGATGACCAACCTGGAGGCGGTGCCCATCTCCAACAATACCTTCAACAACATCTTCGGTTCCGGGGACTTAGGTCCCATTTCTTCGCTCTTTATCTGGACCATTGTTGTGACCGTTATGGGTCATATTTTGTATAAAAAGACGTCCTTCGGCCGTGCGGTGCTGGCTGTGGGCGGCAATGAGCCCGCCGCCCGCTACAGCGGCATCAAGACCCAGCGCATCAAGATGTGGGCCATGGTGATCTGCGCCCTGTGCGCCGCCTTCGCCGGCATCCTGTACGCCGGCCGTACCCACGGCGCCCGGTATACCCTGGGTGAGACGGACAGCATGAACATCATTGCCGCAGTGGTGATCGGCGGCACCAGCTTCAGCGGCGGCAAGGGCACCATCATCGGTGCCATCATCGGCTCCTGGGTCATCGGCATGCTCAATAACGGCCTGCTGCTGATGGGCCTGAGCGTGTCCGAGCAGATGATCGCCCGGGGCATCGTCATCATCATCGCCGTATCCCTGAGCCTTCGGGAAGCCAAGAACGACTAAGGAGGGACGCACTATGTTTCTTTCCAAAACCATTGCGCGCAATCCGGATCTGATCCGGACCGCTGTTACCCTGCATCAGCAGGGCCTGATCCCCGCCGGCAGCTACCTCATCGATCTGGATACCGTGGCCCAGAACGCCTGCCTGATGAAGGAAAAAGCCGATTCCCTGGGGCTGAAGATCTTTGCCATGACCAAGCAAATCGGCCGCAATCCCGCCGTGATTCGCACGCTGATGGATGCCGGTATCGACAGCGCCGTGTGCGTGGATATGGCCGACGCCCGGCGTGTCCATGAAGCCGGCATGAAGATCGGACATCTGGGCCATCTGGTGCAGGTGCCCATGGCCGAGACGGCTGCCGCCGTGGCCATGGAGCCGGAGTACTGGACGGTGTACAGCCTGGAGAAGGCACGCCAGATCTCCCAGGCCCTGCCGGCCGGCCGTGAGCAGAAGATCCTGCTGCGGGTATATGATGAAGGGGATACCTTCTATACCGGACATGAAGGCGGCTTCCCTGCCGGTGAGATCCGCCAGGTCATCGCCGAGATCCAAAAGCTGCCGGGACTGCGGTTTGCCGGTCTTTCCACTTTTCCCACCCAGCTCTTTGATCCGGAGACCGTTACCGTCCGGCATACCCACAACTATGAAACCCTGAAGAAGCTGAAGCAGGAGCTGGAGCAGGAGGGCTATGGCCCCCTGGAGATCAACGCTCCGGGCACCACCTCCTCCCACCTCTTTGAGGAGATGGCCGCCAGCGGCGCCACCCAGGTGGAGCCGGGCCACGGCCTCACCGGCACTACCCCCATCCACGCCCTGCGTGACATGGCGGAGAAGCCTGCCATGGTGTACGTCTCGGAGGTTTCCCATTTCTATAAGAATCGGGGCTATTGCTATGGCGGCGGCATGTATATCGACCCGGTGTTCCCGCCCTATGAGGTTCGCGCCTGCGTGGGGAAGGACCCCGACACGACCCTGCGCAATCTGGTGCCCTGCGATATTCCTGCTCCCTCGGCCATCGATTATTATGGTATCCTGGCCGCCAATGCGCCGGTGCAGGCCGACGATACGGTGGTGTTCGGCTTCCGGGCCCAGATCTTCGTCACCCGTGCCTTTGTGGTGCCGGTCTCCGGCATCGCCGACGGCAAGCCTGTGGTGCAGGGGATCTATGACTCCGACGGAAAGAAAATGGGGTGGCCGCATTGCTGAATAACCAACCGTACGCACTGGAGATCGTAGACGTCCGGAAATCCTTCTTCCAGAACCCGGTGCTGCTGGGTGTTTCCTTCGGCCTGCGCCGTGGCGAGATTCTGGGCCTGCTGGGCGCCAACGGCGCCGGCAAATCCACCCTGATGAAGATCGTCAACGGCGTGTATAAGATGGACAGCGGCTCCATCCGCATCAACGGCCAGGAGGTCCGGATCCGTGACTCCGCCGACGCCCGGGGCAACGGCATTGCCATGGTCTACCAGGAGTTTTCCCTGATTCCCACCATGACGGTGGTGCAGAACCTGTTCCTGGCCCGGGAACACAAGAAAATGGGCCTCATCGACGAGAAAAAGTGCCGCCAGGAAGCCCTGGAGATCTTCGAAAAGCTGGGTATCCAGATCGACCCGGATGCGGTGGTGGGAGACCTCTCCATCGGCAACCAGCAGCTGGTGGAGATCGCCAAGGCCATGATGCAGGACCCGTCGGTGCTGATTCTGGACGAGCCCACTGCATCCCTGACCCATGCCGAGATCGCGCTGCTCTTTGATTTTGTGGACCGGCTGCGGAAAAGCGGCATCGCCATCATTCTCATCACCCACCACATGCAGGAGATCATGGATGTGTGTGACCGGGCAGTGATCCTCCGGGAAGGCAAGGTGGAGATGGACGCCCAGGTGAAGGATGTGACCATCCGTGACATGGTGGAAGCCATGGTGGGCCGTTCGGTTTCCGCTGAAAAGCTGCCGCCTGCTCAGCCCATCAACTATCAGGAAGCGCCGCTGCTGCAGGTGTGCGGCCTCAGCTGCCTGCCAAAGGTCCAGGATGTTTCCTTCCAGGTCTATCCCCGGGAAGTGGTGGGCATCGCCGGCCTGCTGGGCAGCGGCCGGACGGAACTGCTGAAAACCATCTACGGTCTGCTCCATGCCGATGGCGGCAACGTCCAGCTGGACGGCACCATCCTGCCTGCCCGGCGTGACCCCGCCTGGTCCATTGACCACGGTATCTGCTTCGTGCCGGAAAACCGTCGTACCCACGGCATCGTGCCCATCCACTCGGTGTGCAGGAATATGCTGCTGTCGGTGTGGAAGCATTACCGCAAAGGCGGATTGCTGGATGACCGCAAGGCCACGGCGGATACCACGGATATGATCGAAAAGCTGGCCGTCCGCTGCACCGGCCCGGAGCAGCTGCTGCAGAATCTCTCCGGCGGCAACCAGCAGAAGGTGGTGTTCGGTAAGAGCATCTTTACCAATCCCCGGGTGCTGCTGCTGGATGACCCCACCGTAGGCATCGACGTGGATGCCAAAAACCAGGTGGCGGCGGTGATCCGCGGCATTGCCGACGAAGGCAGCGCCGTGGTGCTGGTGTCCTCGGAGATCGAGTATCTGGAAAAGGTCTGTGACCGGGTGCTGATCCTCCGTGACGGCCGGATCGCCAAGGAACTGCGTTCCGGTGTGGATGACCTGTCCGAAACCGCCATCATCGACGCCATGCAGAGCTGAATAATGGAACCTTCATCCTCCTTTCAAATTGTAAGCAAGGCGGCCGTCCGTTTGGGACGGCCGCCTTGCTTTTGCCTGTGGGAATACTTTTTGACCAAAATGGACGGAGGGAAAGATTGTGTGAAAGAAAACCATCAGGAAGCATTTTGCCAAGATGATTTCTGCTTATGCTATATAGAAAATAGTAATTTCCTTAATTTTATTATTATCAAGACAATCTTTTCCTACATAATAATCAAATAAATCAAGAACATTTTCCTTCTTAAAATTTGGCAGCATATCTTTCAATTTTTTTGCTTTTGGATCTACTTTATATCGCTTATTTTTTTCAAGTTCATATTCACAGGGTAGCCCTCGTGTTTCTGGGCAATTCTTTATATTGTCCATAATTAAATAACTTGAAATCTTCCTTACTATTTTTCCGTTTTCTAATATTTTAAAATATCCTCCGGTATCATTTCCCATAAACACATAACTCTTAACGTTTGAATAATGACGTTGCAGTATTGCGAAAACATCGGAAACTAAATGATTCGTAAAAATCAAGCTTCCCTTATTCTGTATCTCAACAACAACTATTTTTCCTTCTTTTATACATCTTAAGTAGAATTCTGTATTAAATTGAGCAGAGGTGATCTCTTCTTTATAAAGGGTCTTGTTTTGAACATAATTGGGATAAGGATATTTCAAAAAAAATCCATCCTCAAATATGTGAAATAAAGGAAGAAACATGACATTGAAATTATCTTCCATCAGTTCGCTGATGTTGTTTTTGAATGCACATGAATGCATTTGTTTTGCTATTGCTGCATCAGGTCCAATTTCTTTTTTGCTGAAAATGTTTAACAATCCCACAATCAAACCCTCCGCCTTACAAATTTCATTTTAATGCTCTCATTATATCATTTTTCACTGGTATTTCCTACCTTTATTCAACAAACTGCGCAAGGCGGCCGTCCGTTTGGGACGGCCGCCTTGCTTTTGGCAATGGCTGTTACTTCTTGAAAAAGGCTACGGCAATGGCGCCGGGACCGGCATGGGTGCCGATGACGCCGCAGATGGGGGTGATGTTGAGCTGCTGAGCCTGCCCTTCCCACAGGTGTGCGCTGTCGGCGATGTCCTTGCGCAGCAGCTCGTCGCTGAGCCCGGAATAGCCCAGCAGGATGGGGGCGCTGAAATTGGCGCCTCCGGCCTTCTGGATCTCCGTAGCCAGCAGATTGTTGGCCTGCTTGGAGCCCCGGGCCTTGCCCAGCACCACGATCTCGCCCTTCTGCAGGGTGATCACCGGCTTGATGGACAGCAGCGCCCCGGCAAAGGCGGCGGTCTTGGACAGACGCCCGCCACGCTTCAGGAACTCCAGGGTATCCAGCATGGCCACCAGGCATACATCCTCCCGCCGCCGGGTCAGCTCTTCTGCGATCTGGGCGGCAGTCAGTCCCTGCCGGGCCAGCTCTACCGCCAGCTCTGCCAGAATGCCGCCGCCGATGGCAGCGGTCTGGGAATCCACCACGTGGACCATACCGGGGAAATCCATGGCGGCGATGCAGGCGCTCTGATATGTGCCCGACAGCTTGGCGGCGATGGTCAGCACCACCACCTCTTCACCGGCCTCCTTCGCCTCACGGTATACCTGGGCAAAGGCCTCCGGCGTGGGCTGGCTGGTGGTGGGCAGCACGTCGCTTTCGATCAGCTTTTCGTAGAACTGCCGGTGGTTCATGGTGACGCCGTCTATGTATTCCTCTTCACCAAAATGCACGGTCAGGGGCACCACGGTACACTGTGCCCGCACCTCCGGCGTTACATCCGATGTGGAATCAATGACGATCCGAACGTTCATATCTGCTTCTCCTTATTATTGATGTGATGGCGCCTTACGGCTCCTCCGGCAGGCCGCTGCGGCAGATCTCCTGCAGCCGTCCTGCCACATGTTCCAATGCCTCATAAAGAGCTTTGCGCTGTCCCTCTTCCAGCCCGCCGCCTGCCAGCTCCACGGCAGCCACCGCCCGCCGGCGCACAAAGGCCGCCGCCTGCTGCCCGGCTTCCGTCAGCTGCAGTACCGCCCGGTAGGAACTGCCCCGGCGTACCACCAGTCCTTTTTCCTCCATCTCCGTTACTACCCGGGAAACAGCAGCCTTATCCTTTTCGCACAGCTCGCACAGCTCTGCCGCTGTGACCTCCCGGCCATCCATGGCCAGCAGATACTGGGCAAAGGCTCCCTTGAGTCCGTATTTGCTCATTTCTTCCCGTTCCAGCTTCTGAATGTACCGGTAAATGGCGGAAATAGCGCCTGTAAACTGCTCAAATCTCTCGATCATGGGGCATCTCCTTCCGTGGGATCAAGAAGTTGACGAATCAACGACTGAGATTATATCCAAGAAAAGTTGCGTTGTCAACAATTACTTTATTTTCGGAAAAGGCCTTGACATAGGAAAGAGCAGTGCTATAATACAGTTAAACAATTAAACAATCGTTTAATTATAAGAGAGGAGCGATGCTGCTATGAAAAAGACGTATGCCATTGAGGTGGATTGTGCCAACTGCGCCAACGCCATGGAGGTGGCGGCCAATAAGGTTCCGGGGGTAGAGCATGCCGTGGTGAATTTCATGACCCAGCGCATGACGGTGGAGCTGGCGGAAGGACAGCAGGAGCAGGAAGTGATGCAGCAGGTGCTGAAGGCCTGCCGTAAGATCGAGCGGCACTGCCGCATTGAGTTTTAAGGGGGCAGCGGTATGACGGCCAGGCAAAAGCGGATGCTGCTGCGCATCGGCGTGAGTGCCGTGCTGCTTCTGGCGCTGCAGCTGATCCCGTCCACGGGAGCCGTGCGGTTTGTGCTGTATATGATCCCGTATCTCATCATCGGCTATGATATTCTGGCCGAAGCGGCGGTGGGTGTGGTATCCGGCCAGGTGTTTGACGAGAATTTCCTCATGGCGGTGGCCACGGTAGGCGCTCTGGTGCTGGGCCTTATGGGCAGCGGCGACTATACGGAGGCCGTGGCGGTGATGCTGTTTTATCAGATCGGCGAGTGGTTCCAGGGCTATGCCGTGGGCAAGAGCCGCCGCAGCATTGGCGATCTGATGGACATCCGTCCCGATACCGCCCGGCTGGAGCAGGACGGCACCACGGTGGAGATAGATCCCCAGGAGGTGCCTGCGGGCAGCATCATCGTGGTGCAGCCCGGTGAGCGGGTGCCCATTGACGGTGTGGTGCGCTCCGGCAGTTCCAGCCTGGATACATCTTCCCTTACCGGCGAGAGCGTTCCCCGGGATGTAGGGGAGGGGGACGCGGTGATCAGCGGGTGCATCAACCTCACCGGTGTGCTGCGCCTGGAGACCACCCGGGTCTATGCCGAATCCACGGTGGCCCGGATCCTGGAGCTGGTGGAAAGTGCCGGTGCCCGGAAGGCCCGGTCTGAGCAGTTCATCTCCAGGTTTGCCCGGGGGTATACCCCGGCGGTATGCCTGGCGGCTTTGGCCCTGGCGCTGCTGCCTCCGGTGGTGAGCCTGCTGCTGCAGCTGCCGCCCCAGTGGACCACCTGGCTGTACCGGGCCCTGACCTTCCTGGTGGTCAGCTGCCCCTGCGCACTGGTCATCAGCATCCCCCTGACCTTCTTTGCCGGTATCGGCGGCGCCGGCCGGATGGGCGTGCTGGTGAAGGGCGCCAACTATCTGGAGACTCTGGCCCAGACCGACTGCGTGGTGATGGATAAGACTGGCACCCTGACTCAGGGCAGCTTCTCCGTCACCGGCGTATACCCGGAAGGCATCACCCAGGAGCGGCTGGTGGAGCTGGCGGCTTTGGCGGAGAGCGCCTCGTCCCATCCCATCAGCCTGGGCCTGCGCCGTGCCTGGGGCGGTACGCCCCGCCCCGGTCAGGTGACGGATATCCGGGAGGAGAGCGGCCACGGTGTGGTGGCAAAGGTGGACGGCATTACGGTGGCTGTAGGCAGCAGCCGTCTGATGGATGAAGTCCACGCCGCCTGGCAAAGCCCTGCCCAGGCGGGCACAGTGGTCCACGTGGCAGTGGACGGCGTGTGGGCTGGCTATATCGTATTGTCTGATGCCCTGAAGCCCGGTGCGGCGGAAGCCGTGGCGGCTCTGAAGACCATGGGCGTCAAGGAGACGGTGATGCTTACCGGCGACGGCGA
This sequence comes from uncultured Oscillospiraceae bacterium, assembly GCA_944385395.1. Lineage (GTDB taxonomy): Bacteria > Bacillota > Clostridia > Oscillospirales > Oscillospiraceae > Vescimonas. The sequence goes on from CALWXA010000094.1 coordinate 34,282, forward strand.
GGAAACCGCCCGCCAGGTGGCCGCCGCCGTAGGCGTAGACCGGTACGTCAGCGGCCTGCTGCCCCAGGACAAGGTGGGGCAGGTGGAGCAGATGCTGGAAAACCGTCAGGGCGGCAAGCTGGCCTTTGTGGGTGACGGCGTCAATGACGCACCGGTGCTGACCCGGGCGGACGTGGGCATCGCCATGGGCGCCCTGGGCTCCGACGCCGCCATTGAAGCGGCGGACGTGGTGCTGATGGATGACGACCCCGCCAAGATCCCTGCCGCCATGGGCCTTGCCCGGAAATGTCTGGCCATCGTCCGGCAGAACATTGTCTTTGCCCTGACGGTGAAGGGCCTGTGCCTGCTGCTGGTGGCGGTGGGCCGGGCCAATATGTGGCTGGCGGTATTCGCCGACGTAGGCGTGATGGTGCTGGCGGTACTCAACGCCATGCGTGCCCTGCACGTGGAAAAAGGAGGAACCAGGAATGTCTCTGAATAAGCTGCCCCACGACCACGGCCCGGCAGGCGGCCATGCAGCGGCCCATATGCCCTCTGCCCAGGCGCTGTTCCCGGTGTCCCAGACGCTGCGGCTGCTGGGGGACGCCACCCGTCTGCGGATCTTCTGGCTGCTGTGCCATTGCCGGGAGTGCGTAGTGAATATCTCCGCCATCATGGACATGAGCAGTCCGGCGGTGTCCCATCACCTCAAGCAGCTGCGGGATGCCGGACTCATCGTCAGCAGCCGCCAGGGCAAGGAGGTCTACTATGCCGCCGCCGATACCCAGACGGCCCGTCTGCTCCACGACATGATGGAACAGCTGCTGGATATGAGCTGCCCCGGTGAGAACGGAATATGACAGCAAAAAAGCGGACGTGCTCCTGAACTGCACCCCATTTGTTAGACAGTATGATATACTGGATAACAAGTGGGGTGCTTTATTATGCCAAAAGGAATACCAAACAAGCGATACACACCAGAATTTAAGAAACTAGTGATTGAAACGATGATGGCGGAAAAGCTGAGCTACCGCGAAACAGCAAGACGGTTTGAAGTAAGCAGCGATACTCGAATCAAGGACTGGGAGCGAATATACCTAACGGAAGGACCGGAAGGCTTTGCAGTAGAGCGACGTGGCCGTGGAAGTAAGGGTCGTCGTCCCAAGAAACTGCCCACAGCTGTGGAAAAGGACTTACTGGCCGAGGTGCAGCGGCTGCGTGCGGAGAATGAATACCTAAAAAACTTGCAAGCCTTGGTTTTTGAGAGAGAGCGGCGCCGGGAGAACCCCAGAGTAGTCCAAAAACTAATGTCAGAATTTGCTTTGTCTCTTATTCTTGCTTTTTGGGGGCACTTCATGATTATCCAGTTTTTTTCTCCTGCGCTTTTTTATCTCGATCAAGCATTGGCTTTTGATTTATTTGGCGTTTTACGGTACGCTAAAATGAAATCTTGCGCTTATGAGCCGCTATTTTTGCGGGCGTTAAAGTCATGCGCTTTGGCTTTATTTGGCGTTTTACGGTGCGCCAAAAGAAAAGATTTGCGCTTACGAGCCGCTATTTTTGCGGGCGTTAAAGTCATGCTCTTTGGCTTTATTTGGCGTTTTACGGTACGCCAAAAGAAAAGATTTGCGCTTATGAGCCGCTGTTTTTCTGTAGGCGTTAAAGTCATGCGCTTTGGCTTTATTTGGCGTTTTACGGTGCGCCAAAAGAAAAGATTTGCGCTTATGAGCCGCTGT
>CALWXA010000095.1 GCA_944385395.1 uncultured Oscillospiraceae bacterium
GGCAATGTCAGCCGCCTGGAAGGCTTCCTGGCACCGGATACCTATGAGTTCTTTGAGGATGAGGCTCCGGAGCAGGCCATCAGCCGCCTGCTGGAGAACTTCTCTGCCTGGATGAACGAAGAGCGGATGGCCGCAGTGGAAGCTTCCGGCTACTCCCTGCGGGAGATCATCACCATTGCATCCCTCATTGAGAAGGAGACCGATGGTTCGGACTATGCGCAGATCGCCTCGGTGATCTATAACCGTATGGACAATCCCGGCTATGAGACAGCAGGCCTGCTGCAGATCGACGCAGCCTTGCTGTACGCCCTGCCGGACCACGAGGGCGCCATCACGGCCGAGGACAAGGAAGTGGATTCTCCCTATAACCTGTACCTGAATCCCGGACTGCCTCCCACGCCCATTGCCAACCCCGGCATTGCTGCCATCGATGCGGCGCTGAATCCGGCGGATACCAACTACTACTACTATGCTCTGAGCAAGGATGGAACCCATCACTTCTCCACCTCTCTGGCTGAGCACAACGCCTTCCTGAACAGCGGCGAGTATGGCGGATAAGCGGAGCAAGCCGGAGCTGCTGGCTCCGGCAGGTGATTGGGAACGGCTGAACATGGCCATACGCTACGGCGCAGACGCTGTGTATCTGGCGGGCACCTCCTTCGGTATGCGCTCCTTTGCCGGGAACTTTACCGATGAGCAGCTGCCCAAGGCGGTGCAGCTGGCCCATGACCACGGCGTCAAGGTCCACGTGACGGTGAACACCATGCCCCGCAGCGGGGAGGTGGATCAGCTGCCCGCCCATCTGGAGCGGCTCAATGACGCCGGGGTGGACGCTCTGATTTTGGCAGATCTGGGTGCCTTTACCATGGCGGGGCGCTATGCACCCCGGTGCCAGCGGCACATCAGTACCCAGCAGAGTGTGGCCAACTACGCCACCGCTGCTGCCTGGTACGATCTGGGGGCCAGCCGTGTGGTGCTGGCCCGGGAACTGAGCCTGGAGGAGATCCGTGAGATCCGTCGCCGGGCACCCAAAGAGCTGGAACTGGAGGTATTCGTCCACGGAGCTATGTGCGTCAGCTACTCCGGCCGGTGCCTGCTGAGCAACTATATGACCGGCCGGGATTCCAACCGGGGCGCCTGCGCCCAGCCCTGCCGCTATCGCTACGCCCTGATGGAGGAGAAGCGGCCCGGGGAATATTTCCCTGTATTTGAGGATGAGCAGGGCACCTATATCATGAACTCCCGGGATATGTGCATGATCGACCATCTGGATGATCTCCTGGATGTGGGCGTGGACTGTCTGAAGATCGAGGGTCGGGCCAAGTCCGCCTACTATGCCGCCATCGTCACCGGTGCCTACCGCCATGTGCTGGACGCCGTGGCGGAGGGCAAAACGGTGGACCCGGTATGGCGGGATGAGGTGGAGCATGTAAGCCACCGCCACTATGCCACCGGCTTTTTCTACGGTCAGCCGGGGCAGTACTATGCCGATGCCCGGTATATCCGGGACTGGCAGGTATGCGCTGTGATCACCGACTGCGACAGCAACGGCATGGCTACGCTGAGTCTGCGCAACAAGTTTTCTGCCGGAGATCAGGTGGAGATCGTGGGGCCGGATACCAAGCCCTTTGCCATCACCGTGCCTATGATGACCGATGCTGAGGGCCAACCCCTGGAGTGCCCCCGAACGCCCCAGATGGTGTTCCGGATGCAGCTGCCCCATCCGGTGCCGCCCTACAGCCTGGTACGCCACAGCGTGGATCTGTCGGGAAGATAAAAAACGAGAAAAGAGCCTGTGCCCTGAGGCACAGGCTCTTAGTTTGTCAAAAAAACGGAAGATTTTGGATTTCGGAGGGAAAGAAAGTGTGAAAGAAAACCGTCAGGGTTGTCGTTCACGTTCCATCAGAACACTTTTCAAAACTTTTTATAAGTTTTGGAAAGTGCTGTCAGCCTGGCGAAAATACTTTTTCGACAGGCTGAGAGCCTGTGCCCTGGTGCACAGGCTCTTTTTGGCGAGAAACGGGAAACATATGGCGGGAAAACAGTTGACAACAGAGGGACAGGTGGGTAAAATAAATACGATATGATATTGCGTTGCGGAAACGAGCCTGCTATCTCATCCTGCAGCGAGACGGGGAGCGGTGTAAGCCCGTCGGAACCGGGAGGCAGGCGGCCACTTCCAAGCGGACTGCGAGGAGCAGTACGGCTCATCCCCGTTACCGGATGACTGAGATGGCGGCCTGGGGCCGTCAAATTAGGGTGGTAACGTGAAGGCTGGCCTTCGCCCCTATGTGTGGGCGGAGGTTTCTTTTTTTGCAGAGCACAAAACAAAAAGCAAACAAAATCAGGATAAAAGGAGAAATTCACTATGTCGCATCCGTATCATGGGCTCAACGAGCTGCGGGAGATGTTCCTGAGCTTTTTTGAGAGCAAGGGCCATCTGCGCCTGCCCAGCTTCTCTCTGGTGCCCCAGGGAGACAAGTCCATCCTGCTCATCAACGCCGGTATGACCCCCATGAAGCCCTGGTTCAAGGGCGAAGAGGAGCCTCCCCGGCGCCGGGTCTGCACCTGCCAGAAGTGCATCCGCACCGGCGATATTGACAACGTGGGCAAGACCGCCCGTCACGGCACCTACTTTGAAATGCTGGGCAACTTTTCCTTCGGCGATTACTTCAAGCACGAGGCCCTGGCCTGGTGCTGGGAATTCCTGACGGAAGTGGTGAGCCTGGAGCCCGACCGTCTGTATCCCTCCATCTACCAGGACGATGACGAGGCTTTTGAGATCTGGAACAAGGAGATCGGCATTCCGGCCGAGCGCATCTTCCGCTTCGGCAAGGAGGACAACTTCTGGGAGCACGGCTCCGGTCCCTGCGGCCCCTGCTCGGAGGTATACTATGACCGGGGCGTTGAGTACGGCTGCGGCAAGCCTGACTGCACCGTGGGCTGCGACTGCGACCGGTATATCGAGATCTGGAACAACGTGTTCTCCCAGTTTGATAACGATGGCCAGGGCCACTACACCGAACTGGTGCAGAAGAACATCGACACCGGTATGGGCCTGGAGCGTCTGGCAGTGGTGTGCCAGAACGTGGACTCCCTCTTTGACGTGGATACGGTGATGAACATTACCCGGAAGGTCAGCGAGATCACCGGTGCCTACTATGGCCAGAGCGACAAGCGGGACGTATCCCTGCGTGTGATTACCGACCATATCCGCTCGGCTACCTTTATGATCTGCGACGGTGTGCTGCCCAGCAATGAGGGCCGGGGCTATGTGCTGCGGCGTCTGCTGCGCCGTGCTGCCCGGCATGGCAAGCTCCTGGGTGTGGACCGTCCCTTCCTGTATGAAGTGGTGGCAACGGTGGTGCATGAGAACCAGGGCCAGTATCCTGATGTGCTGGAAAAGCAGGCCTATATCACCAAGGTCATCCGCACCGAGGAGGAGAATTTTGCCCGTACCATCGACGGCGGCATGAAGATCTTCGGCGAGATGCTTGCCGGTCATAAGGAGAAGGGCGAGACGGTGTTCTCCGGCGCCGATGCTTTCAAGCTGTATGATACCTACGGTTTCCCCATCGATCTGACGGCAGAGATGGTGGCCGAGGAGGGCATGAGCGTGGACGAGGAGGCCTTCCGCCAGCTGATGCAGGAGCAGAAGGTCCGTGCCCGGGAGGCCCGGAAGGCGCTGGGCGATCTGGGCTGGGCCGGCGTGGAGCTGGGCAAGGAGATCCCCGCCACCGAGTTTGTAGGCTATGAGCAGGATACGGCCCAGGGCACGGTACTGGCCCTGCTGGCTGACGAGGAGCTGCGGGACGACATGGGCGCCGGGGTGGAAGGCATTGTAGTGCTGGACCGCACCACCCTGTACGCCGAGATGGGCGGTCAGGTGGGCGACCACGGCACCATCACCGGCCCCAACGGCGTATTCACCGTTACCAACGTACAGAAGAACCAGGGCGGCAAATACCTGCACTACGGTGTGGTATCCTCCGGTGAGATCCGTACCGGGGACGTGTGCACCGTGGCGCTGGATACCAAGCGGCGCAATGCCGTCCGCCGGGCCCACAGCGCTACCCATCTGCTCCATGCCGCACTGCGGCAGGTGCTGGGTGACCACGTGCACCAGGCCGGTTCTCTGGTGGAGTCGGATCGTCTGCGGTTTGACTTTACCCACTTTGAGGCCATTACCCCTGAGCAGCTCACGCAGGTGGACATGCAGGTGAACAGCGGTGTGCTGGGAGGCATCCCGGTGGTGAGGGAAGTGCTGCCCATTGCTGAGGCCAGGAAGAAAGGCGCTGTGGCCATGTTCGGCGAGAAGTACGGCGAAGTGGTCCGGGTGGTGGAGATGGGTGACGTCTCCATGGAATTCTGCGGTGGTACCCATGTGGACAACACCGCCAAGGTGGGCACTTTCCGCATCAAGTCCGAAGGCTCAGTGGCCTCCGGCGTGCGGCGTATCGAGGCTACCGTGGGTCAGCTGTCCCTGGAAGTGATGAACCGCAACCAGGAGCTGCTGTTCCGGGCCGCCCATGTGCTCAAGACCTCCCCCAACGATCTGGTGGCCAAGGTGGAGCAGCAGGTGGAGGAGATGAAGGTGCTCTCCCACCAGGTGGAGAAATTCAAGTCCGAGGCCAGTTTGAAGGAGGCCAGCCAGGTACTCACCGCCGCCAAGAACATCGGTGGGCTCCATGTGGTGACCATCAGCCGGGACGGCATGGATGCCGGCGCCCTGCGGAAGATGGGCGACTATCTCCGGGACAAGGATCCTGCCGTGGTGGCGGTGATGGCCAGCGTCAACGGCCAGAAGATCACGCTGCTGGCGGTATGCGGCAAGGATGCCGTGGCCCGTGGCGTCAAGGCCGGAGATATCATCAAGACCATTGCGCCCATTGTGGGCGGTAAGGGCGGCGGCAAGCCCGACAGCGCTATGGGCGGCGGCACCGACGTGATGAAGGTGGACAACGCACTGGCTGCTGTGGACGAGTTTGTGGCCAGCAAGCTGTAAATAAAACCGGAAAGGAGCATGACCATGCATAGAGATCCCGATTGCCTGTTCTGCAAGATCATTGCCGGGGAAATTCCCTCCAACAAGGTCTATGAGGACGAACACTGCTATGCCTTTTATGACATCGAGCCCCAGGCTCCGGTGCATTTCCTGGTGGTGCCCAAGGAGCACATCTCCGGCGCCGGGGAGATCACGGAGGACAACGCCGCCATTGTGGCCCACTGCTTTGCGGCCATTGCCCGGATCTGCCGGGAACTGGGCTGCGAGAGCTATCGGATCGTCAACAACTGCGGCGATCAGGCGGGCCAGACCGTGAAGCACCTGCATTTCCATGTGCTCTCCGGCCGGGATATGACCTGGCCTCCGGGCTGATGGCATCCAGTAGAAACTAAGAAGTAGAGAACAGAAAAAGGCGGCTTATGCCGCCTTTTTCTGCTCGTAAAAACGGTAGACTTCTCTTTTCGGAGGGAAAGATAGTGTGAAAGAAAACCGTCAGGGTTGTCTGAAGGTGAATTGGCCGCAGGCCAAGAGAGGCCGGCCTGGGCCGTTCGCGTTCCATCGGACCACTTTTCAAAACTTATAAAAGTTTTGAAAAGTGCTTGCAGCCTGTCGAAAAAGCTTTTTGAGGACAGGCTGCAAAGGCGGCTTATGCCGCCTTTTTCTTAGCAGGAACTTCCTTGTTTTGACTTCTTTCCTGTGCTAAAATATCCTTGATATAGTCAAGGAGGTGAGGCTATGGCAGAAAAAAATAAAGCCACCACTGTGTGGGACTATCTTCAGTGGCGGGGAGACCTGCGGATGGAACAGGATGGCTTCAATGAGGTGGATAATCTGCTGTTGTGTATTCTTTCCTACCTGGATTTCCGCCGGATCCCCGGTCTCACCAGCTTTTCTCCTGCAGATGCCATCCCTCTGCCAGACGTCTGTGCCCAGCTTACTGAGGGCGATGAGCAGCTGGGGCTTTCTGAGGAGGACTACATCCCGGTGATGCGGGCCATGGCGGCCACGCCCCGGTTTCGTCCGGTGCGGATGTTTGCCTTTGAAAGCAGCATCGACGAGGAAAAGGTGATGCAGTTTGCCGCTGTATCCTTCCTGCTGCCGGATGAAAGTGTGTTCATCGCTTACCGAGGTACGGATACCACGCTGGTAGGCTGGCAGGAGGATTTCAACATGAGCTTCCTGGAGGCGGTTCCGGCCCAGCTGCGGGCCACGGAATACGCAAAGGAAGTGGCTGCTGCCACGCCCCGCCGCACGCTGCGGCTGGGAGGCCATTCCAAGGGCGGCAATCTGGCGGTATGGGCGGCGGTCCATTTGCCCCAGCGCCTGCAGCGCCGCCGTCTGGCACAGGTGTACAACAACGACGGTCCCGGCTTTGGCCCGGAGGTGCTGGAATCCGAGGCATATCAGCGGATCGCAGACCGTATTGAAACCTTTATTCCGGAGTCCTCCATCGTGGGAATGCTGCTGGAGCATACGGAGGAGTACAGCGTCATCGCCAGTACCAACCGTTCCCTGATGCAGCATGAGCCCCTTTCCTGGGTGGTACTGGGCAACCAGTTCGTTTGCCTGGGTCAGCGCAGTGAGGCGGCCCAACTGGGTGACAATGCCATGCGGGAATGGCTGGCAGATCTCAGCAGCCAGGAGCGCAAGGAATTTACGGAAGCCCTCTACAGCATCCTCAGTAAGGGTGGCAAGGCCAAGACCATTGAGGATCTCAATACCGGCAGTCTGGCTGGCGGCGTGGCATTGCTGAAGGAGTATATTGGCGCCGATGAGAAGAAAAAGAAAGTCATTGGCGACATCCTGGGCCGTCTGGCGGTAGATGTAGGCGAGGAGCTGCGCAAAGCGGCGGGTCTCCGGCTCAAGCAGGCCGAAGAGGGATTCCGCCAGGCCATCGCAGAACTGAAGAAGCCGCAGTGATGTGCTCGATATAGTAAAAAGCCCCCGTATGGGGGCTTTTTCATATGGCAAAAAGGTTCCAGGGAAAGATCCGGGGCGGCGGGGCGGAGAAGGAGAGGCGCTCTCCGGTCTGTGGATGACAGAAGGCCAGCCGGTGGGACCACAGGGCAATGGGGCAGTCCTGGCTGCCGTCACCGTATTTGGCATCCCCGGCCAGAGGATAGCCCCGGGAGGAGAACTGCACCCGGATCTGGTGGGTGCGGCCCGTGTGAAGCTGGATTCTGACAAGGGACAGACCTTCACAGGTGCCCAACACCTGATAGGAAAGCTGGGCCTGCTGTACGCCCTTGCCGGGCTGGGTCACCACCAGGGTTCTGCGGCGCTGAGGGTCACGGGCCAGCAGGTCAGTCAGGGTCCCCTGTCGGGGCGGGAGGCCGCAGACCACTGCCAGGTACTCTTTCTGGAAGGTATGCTCCCGGATCTGCTGACTCAGCAGGGAGGCGGCCATGGCGGATCGGGCAAAAACCATGACGCCGCTGACGGCGGCATCCAGCCGATGGACGGTGCGGACGCAGGCGTGGTCATCCCCCAACTGCCGGCGCAGCAGCTCCGGCATTCCGCCGGGTTCATCGGTGCTGAGTATGCCGGCGGGCTTGATGGCCACCAGAATGCGATTGTCCTGATAGAGAATCTCCATAGCAGATGTTCCTCAAATGCGGATATATGTGCCGTCATCCTGCCGCAGTACCTTGCCCTGTTCCTGGAGCCAGGCGGCGAAGAGGCCAAAATTCCGGTGTGTGATACTGACTTTGAAGGGATCGGTGGTGTGGATCCCGGCCCGGCGGCAGAAGGCATCCCGCCAGACATCTTCCGCCATGGTTCCTTCCAGAGAGGCCATCAGCTCTTCGCCTTTCTGGCGGAAGAGCGCTGTATTGGCCGGGACCACATCCTGCAGGCTTTCCACAACGCCCCGGTGGGCCAGAATATAGGCTTTGCAGTCCAGTTCCAGAAGACCTTCCTTGGTACGCAGATCCTGGCCTACGTCCATGGAAGTGGGCAGTTTTACGTGTGAAAGGGAAGTCAGGAGCGCATCCGCCAGATAGGCTACGCCGTCTGGAGTGATGAGACCCATCTGCCCTGCGGTATGGCCCGGCAGAGGCAGCAGCCTGAACACGGCGCCGTCCACCGTCAGGCTCCGGCGCAGGGGAGAGAGGGCGGTGTCCGTCGGGAAAGCGGCCTGGGACAGCAGCTGCGGCCCCACGCCGGCGGTATTGGGATAGTGGCGGCGATAGCTTTCCGGTGTGGCGCCTACGGCAGCTTCAAAGGCCGGGGCGAAGATAGGGCAGCCAAAGCGCTTGCGGAGAAAAGCGGCGCTGCCGGTATGGTCATAATGGGCGTGGGAGCAGAAGATACCGGTGAGCTGAATAGCACTTTGCTGCAGCAGGGCGTACAGTCCCTCTGCATCGGCAGGTGTGCCGGTATCCACCAGCAGGGCCCGATGCTCTGCTGTGCGGTAAAGGGGCAGCAGGGCCCCGGGGGTTTCCACAGCATAGGTGCTGCCCAGAATGTGTTGCAGTTCCATTTCTCTTCGCCTCGCATTGCTGTTTTCCCCATTATAATCGTCTTTGGGGCCAAATACAAGATTTGGGGGACACATGGTGGAGCGACAGCCAAATCTGCCGCTTTAACGGAAAATTTTCATTTACCCCCTATGCAAAAGAGGAGAAATAAGGTACAATACAGAAAGCTATGAAACGGGAGGTTTCTTTCAATGGACACACCGAAATATCAGCGTGTGCTGCTGAAAATCAGCGGGGAAGCTCTGGCCGGTGAGAAGAAGTTCGGCCTGGACTTTCAGGTGATGGCCCGGGTGGCTCAGGCCATCCGCAAGTGCGTGGATATGGGCGTACAGGTGGGCGTGGTCATCGGCGGCGGCAACTTCTGGCGGGGCGTGAAAAACGGCGAAGGCTACATCGAGCGGACCCGTGCCGACCAGATGGGTATGCTGGCCACCACCATGAACTGCATGGCCATGGCGGATGTGCTGGAGCATCAGGGCGTGGACGTCCGGGTGCAGACGGCGCTGGAGATCCGGGCCGTGGCGGAGCCGTATATCCGTGCCCGTGCCATCCGGCATCTGGACAAGGGCCGTGTGGTGATCTTCGGCTGCGGAACAGGAAACCCCTTCTTTTCCACGGATACCGCAGCGGTGCTGCGGGCCGCGGAGATTGGCGCAGAAGTCATTCTGCTGGCCAAGAATATCGACGGCGTGTATGACAGCGATCCTGCCAAGAACGCCGATGCCCGGAAGTTCGACGTCATCAGCTATGACGACGTGCTGGCCCGGCATCTGGCGGTGATGGATTCCACCGCTACCAGCCTGTCCATGGATAATCACATCCCGGTGCTGGTGTTTGCCCTGAAGGATCCGGAGAACATCGTCCGGGCTGTGAAGGGCGAGAAGATCGGTACCATCGTCAGGGAATAAAAGAATCTATGCGCCGCCTGTGGGGCGGCAGCCATTGCAGAAAGGAAAGATGAGCCATGATGAAAGAAGAATATCGGGCTTACGAAGCCAAGATGAAAAAGAGCATCGAGTCCGTGTCCAACGACTTTGCCGCCGTTCGGGCCGGCCGGGCCAACGCCTCCGTGCTCAACCGCATCAATGTGGATTACTATGGCACCCCCACCCCCATCCAGCAGATCGCTTCCGTGGGCTCTCCCGATCCCCGGACGCTGGTGATCACTCCCTGGGATGCCTCCGCCCTGAAGGGCATCGAGAAGGCCATCCTGGAGTCGGATCTGGGCATCAATCCCTCCAATGACGGTAAGTCCGTGCGTCTGCTGTTCCCCCAGCTGACGGAGGAGCGCCGTAAGGAGCTGGTCAAGCAGATCCGCAAGTATACGGAAAACGGCAAGGTGGCCGTGCGGAACATCCGCCGGGATGCCATGGACCATTTCAAGAAGCTGCAGAAGGCCTCTGAGATCACGGAGGACGAACTGAAGATCGTGGAGAAGGACATGCAGAAGCTGACCGACGACAGCTGCAAGGAACTGGATGTCCTGCTGGCAAATAAAGAAAAGGAACTGATGTCGGTTTAATGGGTCTCTTTGGCAGCAAAAAGTCCCATCAGGCGGGGCAGGTGGACATGAGCCGCCTTCCCCGCCATATCGCTATTATTATGGACGGCAATGGTCGTTGGGCGAAGCAGCGCGGTCTGCCTCGTACTGCCGGACATAAAGCGGGGGCGGAGGTGTTCCGCCGGATCGCCACCTACTGCCGGAAGCTGGGGGTGGAGTATCTGACGGTCTATGCCTTTTCTACAGAGAACTGGAAGCGTCCGGCGGATGAGGTGAGCACCATCATGGGTCTGCTGGGCCAGTATATTCGGGAGGCCGTTGCCTCCATGGAGCAGGAGCAGATCCGCCTGAAATTCTTTGGCGACGTTTCTGCCCTGGATCCGGAGCTGCAGCAGCTCATCGCCAAAACCAATGAGATCTCCTCCCATATCCAGGGCTGTCAGGCCAATATCTGCCTGAACTACGGCGGCCGGGATGAGCTGATCCGGGGCGCCCGGGCCTTTGCCGCCGACTGTGCGGCAGGGAAGTGCCGGCCGGAGGATCTGACGGAGGCGATGTTCGGCAATTACCTCTATTCTGCAGGGATCCCCGATCCGGAGCTTATCATCCGGCCCAGCGGCGAGATCCGGCTGAGCAATTTCCTGCTGTGGCAGTGCGCCTATTCCGAGTTCTATTTCTGCGATACCCTGTGGCCGGACTTCACGGAGCAGACTCTGGATGCGGCCATTATAGACTATCAAAAGCGTGACCGCCGGTTCGGCGGCATCAAGAAGTAAGGTGATACCATGAAACAACGGATCCTGGTGGCGGTGATCGGCGCCCCGGCACTGATCGCTGTGCTGGCGGCAGCGCCGGAATGGGCTACGTTCGTCCTGCTGTGGCTTTTGAGCCTCATCGGTGCCCATGAATTGCTGGCAGCCGTGTGCGGCAATCAGAAGGCTGCCCGGTGGACCGGCCTGGCCGGTGCTCTGGCTGCTTTTACCCTGGTGACCGTCTATTGGTCCGATGAGGACTTTGCGGGCTCTGCCCTGTCTGCGCTGGGTGAATTCTTCCTGGCGGCCATGCTGGTGCTGCTGTTTGTTACCGCCATTGTGGAATACGGCGGACGGCATCCCATGACCTTCCGGGATATCTGCGCCATCCTGGTTTCCGGTGTGGCCATCCCCCTGTCCTTCGGCTGTCTGCTGCTGCTGCGGCTGATGCCCGACGGCGGCGGTCTGGTGCTGATCCCGCTGGTGGCGGCGTTCTGCAGTGATTCGGCGGCTCTGTTCACCGGTATGGCCTGCGGGCGGCATAAGCTGGCCCCTCACGTCAGCCCCAAAAAGACGGTAGAGGGCGCTATCGGCGGTCTGGTAGGCGGCATGCTGGGCATGGTGATTTTCCGTGTGATCTTCTACTTCTGCACCGTTCGGGCGCTGCATATCGGCTGGTGTATTGTGCTGGGCCTGCTGGGCGCCATCATGGGGCAGCTGGGGGATCTGAGCTTTTCCCTCATCAAGCGGGAATTCGGCATCAAGGACTATGGCCGCTTGCTGCCGGGTCACGGCGGCGTGCTGGACCGGTTTGACAGTGTGCTGTTTGCGGCTCCGGTGGTGTGGCTGGTGATCTGCCACGTGCCGCTGTAAGAGGTGACGGATATGACAAAGGCGATTTCCCTGCTGGGTGCCACCGGTTCCATCGGGCGGCAGACCCTGCAGGTAGTGCAGGAACTGGGGCTGCAGGTGGCGGCTCTTACCGCCCATACCCGGGTGGAGGAGATGGAGCAGCTGGTGCGGCGGTTCCGCCCGGCCCTGGCGGTGATGTTCCAGCCGGAAGCGGCGGAAGCATTGCGCCGGCGGCTGGAGGATGTGGATGTAGAGGTGGCTTCCGGGCCGGAGGGCCTGCTGCGTGCCGCCTGTATGGACGGAGCAGACACGGTGGTCACCGCCGTGGTAGGCAGCGTGGGACTGGAGCCCACGCTGGCGGCCATCCGTGCCAAAAAGCGCATTGCTCTTGCCAATAAAGAAACCCTGGTGTGCGCCGGGGAACTGGTGATGGCGGAAGCCAGACGCTGCGGCGCCCGGATTGTACCGGTGGATTCGGAGCATTCGGCTATTTTCCAGTGTCTCCAGGGCTGTCACGGCAAGGAGGAGATCCGGCGGCTGATCCTCACCTGTTCCGGTGGCCCCTTCTTCGGTCTGAGTTATCAGGAATTGGAAGGGAAAACGGCGGCGGATGCCCTGAAGCATCCCAACTGGTCCATGGGGGCCAAGATCACCGTGGACTCGGCCACCCTGATGAACAAGGGCCTGGAGGTCATTGAAGCCATGCGGCTTTATGATCTGCCGGTGGAGCAGGTGGATGTGGCCATCCACCGTCAGAGCATCGTACATTCCCTGGTGGAGTTCCGGGACGGGGCCATGCTGGCCCAGCTGGGCACGCCGGATATGAAGCTGCCCATCCGCTATGCCTTTACCTGGCCGCAGCGTGCCGCTTCGCCGGACAGGAAGCTGGACCTGCTGCAGTGCGGCCCGCTGACCTTCCAGGCACCGGACATGGAGGCGTTTCCCTGCCTGCGGATCGCGCGGGAGTGCGCCGCTGCCGGCGGCACTGCCTGCGCCATCATGAACGGGGCCAATGAGGAGGCGGTATACGCATTTTTAGACGGCCGCATCGGCTTTCAGGATATCCATCGTCTGGTGCAGAGGGCACTGGATGCAGTGGAAGTGAAATATACACCTTGTCTGGAGGATATACTGGAAGCAGACCGTGCTGCCCGCCGGGCGGTGCGGAGCCATCTTGGGTGAAAGGAACTTTTTGATCTATGATCTATATCGTAGCGGCGATCCTGATCTTCGGCGTACTGATCGCCGTCCATGAGCTGGGCCATTTCCTGGCGGCCAAGGCCTGCGGCGTGCGGGTGAATGAGTTTGCCATCGGCATGGGCCCGGCGGTGTTTCGCAAGACCAAGGGGGATACCCAGTACTCCATCCGCATCCTGCCCATCGGCGGCTACTGTGCCATGGAAGGGGAGGAAGAGGATTCGGAGGATCCCAAAGCCCTGAACAACAAGAACTTTTTCCAGAAGCTGCTGATTTTCGCCGCCGGTGCCCTGATGAACTTTCTGGCGGGTTTTCTCATCATTCTGGTGCTCTATTCCGGAGCCCAGGCATTTTATACCGCTGAGATCACCGGCTTTGCCCCGGACTGCCCCCTGGAGAGCGAAACAGGTCTGCAGGCGGGAGATGTGCTGCTGAAAATTGACGGCGAGCGGGTCTACTCCCGCAGCAATGTCAGCTTCCTGCTGGGGCTGAACAAAACCGGCGTATATGATCTGGTGGTGCTCCGGGACGGCCAGAAAGTGACGCTGGAGGATTTCCCCATGGAGCAGGGGGAGTATCTGGATCAATCGGGCCAGAGCTATACCGGCTTCGGCTTTTACATGGGCGGCGTGGTGGAGGCTACCTTCCTCAACCGCATCCAGTACAGCTGGAACAACGCCATGGATTTCCTGCGTATGACCCGTTTGTCCCTGCAGATGCTCCTGACCGGCGAGGCGGGTCTGAAAGACCTCAGTGGCCCGGTGGGCATCGTATCCACCATTACGGAGGTGGGCCAGCAGTCGGAGACGGTGCGGATGGCGGTGGAGAACATCGCCTATATTGCAGCCCTCATCGCCGTGAACCTGGCGGTGATGAACCTGCTGCCCCTGCCGGCGCTGGACGGCGGCAAGATCTTTTTCCTGATCATCAATCAGCTCAGCATGCTGCTGCTGCGCCGCCAGATCCCCGCAAAGTTTGAAAATTACATCCACCTGGCAGGTTTCGTTCTGCTGATGGTGCTGATGGTTGTGGTTTTATTCCAGGATGTCTGGAGAATCGTACAGTAGGTGATGGTATGAGCAAACAGATCCATGTGGGCCCCGTGGCAGTTGGCGGCGGTGCGCCCGTATCCATTCAATCCATGTGCAACACCCCCACCCAGGATGTCCGGGCCACCGTGGACCAGATCCTGGCTCTGGAGAAGGCCGGATGCCAGATCATCCGGGTAGCGGTGCCGGATATGGATGCCGCCCGGGCCATCAGTGCCATCAAGGCGGAGATCCATATCCCGCTGGTGGCGGATATCCATTTTGATTATCGCCTGGCTTTGGAATGTGCCGCCCGGGGCATCGACAAGATTCGCATCAATCCCGGCAACATCGGCAGCCATGACCGTGTCCGTGCGGTGGCTGACGCCTGCCGGGAGCGGGGTATCCCCATCCGCATCGGCGTCAACGGCGGATCGCTGGAAAAGGATCTGCTGGCCAAGTACGGCGGTGTCACGGCGGAGGCTCTGGTGGAGAGCGCCATGGGCCATGTACATCTGTTGGAAGACTGCGGCTTTGACCATATCTGCATTTCCGTGAAATGTTCCCGTGTGGCGGTGAACATGGCGGCCTACCAAATGCTCCATGAGCAGACGCAGTACCCGCTGCACCTGGGTGTGACGGAGGCCGGTAATCCCGCCATGGGCGAGCTGAAGAGCGCCATCGGCATCGGTGGCCTTTTGTGTCTGGGCATCGGCGACACCCTGCGGGTGAGTCTTACTGCCGATCCGGTGGAGGAGATCTATGCCGCCAAGCGGATCCTTACCGCCGCGGGTATCCGGCAGACGGGGCCCAATCTCATTTCCTGCCCCACCTGCGGCCGTACCAAGTATGACATGATCCCCATTGCCCGGGAGGTGGAGCGCCGGCTCCAGAATTGCACCAAACCCATTACCGTGGCGGTGATGGGCTGCGTGGTCAACGGACCCGGAGAGGCCTCTGCTGCCGATGTTGGCATTGCCGGCGGTGTGGGTGAAGGCCTTGTATTCAGTAAAGGAAAGATCCTTTACAAAGTCCCTCAGGAGCGGCTGGTAGACGCTCTGATGGAAGAAATCGACAAACTTTGATGGTGTGTTCGCCGCCTGCAGGCGGCGAATCGCCTGTTTATGATACCGAAAGGATAGATCCCATGGCGGAGAAGATACCTTTTTTTGAATTATTGGAGAGCTTTGTGCCGCCTCGTGAGCTGCGGCTGCTGTTCCACGACGCTCTGGTTACCGGAGGCACACTGGACCGCAGTGGCCGCAGTCTGGAGCTGGAACTGGAGTCTGGGGAGGAGATCCCGGCCGCAGCCCAGTCGGCCATCAGCCAGCTGCTGCAGCAGCACTATGATCTGCGGAACCTGCGGCTGCACGTCCATGCATCTTCCGGAGAAAGCGGCAAGGCTGCCAGTGATGTGCTGATGGGCAAGGAGATCCGGGGCAAGGTGGTGTCTATGGAGGGATTGAACCCCAAGATGGGCAGCGTAGTAGTGGAGGGCAAGGTTTTTGCCAGCGAGTGCTATGAGACCCGCCGTCCCGGCGTATGGTGCCTGACTTTTGACATCACCGACTATCACGGCTCCGTGTCGGTGCGCAAGTATATGCAGGACAAGGAGCTGGGGTCCCTGCGCAGCGCCATTGGCGAGGGCATGTGGCTGCGGGTTCAGGGCTTTGTGGAGCTGACCCGTGACGGCAAGGACGTGCAGATCAATCCCCACAACATCATGAAGATTTCCCACGAGAGCCGCAAGGACACGGCGGGCCGGAAGCGGGTGGAGCTGCATCTCCATACCCGCATGTCCAATATGGACGCCCTGACGGATACGGCGTCCGTCATCAAGCAGGCCATCGCCTGGGGCCATCCTGCCATCGCCATCACCGATCATGGCGTGGCCCAGTCCTTCCCTGATGCCTGGCATACCGCTAAAGGGAAGATCAAGATCCTCTATGGCGTGGAGGGCTATTTCGTCAACAACTTGGATGACCGGGTGGTGGTCCACGGCACGGCGGATCAGGCCCTCTCCGATGAGATCGTCTGCTTCGATATTGAGACCACCGGATTGAAAGCAGACCGGGAGGCCATTACCGAGATCGGCGCCGTGGTGCTGAAAAACGGGGAAGTGACGGACCGGTTCCAGACCTTTGTCAACCCCAACCGCCCCCTGACGCCGGAGATCATCGGCCTCACCGGCATCACCGACGCCATGCTGGCCGATGCGCCCCAACCTAAAGAAGCGCTGGAGCAGTTCCTCACCTTTGTGGCCGGGCGGCCTCTGGCGGCACATAACGCCGAGTTTGATATCGGCTTTATCCGTGCCGGCTGCGCTGCGGCGGGATTGGAGTTCCATCCCACCTATGTGGATACCCTAATCCTGGCGCAGAACCTGTTGCCGGAGCTGAACAAGCATAAGCTGGACATGGTGGCGGAGCATCTGGATCTGCCGGCTTTCAACCACCACCGGGCTTCCGACGATGCGGCTATGGTGGCCTATATGCTCATCCCGTTTTTCCAGCGCCTGGAGCAGGAACTGCAGGTTACCCGCCTGCAGCAGATCAATGAGGCCATGCTGCCTTTGCGGCCCAAGGGCAGCCGCTCCAGCCGTTTCCCCAAGCATATCATTCTGCTGGCCAAGAACAAGCTGGGATTGAAGCATCTCTATCAGCTCATCAGCGCTTCCAACCTGAAATACTTCAAGCGTGTGCCGGTGATCCCTAAGTCGGAACTGGTGACCCATCGGGAAGGGCTCATCGTGGGTTCTGCCTGTGAGGCGGGCGAGCTGTTCCGTGCGGTAACAGACCACAAAGATTGGGACGAGCTCAAGCGCATTGCGTCCTTCTACGATTATCTGGAGATCCAGCCTTTGTGCAATAACCAATTCATGCTCCGCCACGGCGACGTGCAGTCGGAGGAAGATCTGCGGGAGTTCAACCGCACCATCGTGCGGCTGGGTGCGGAGCTGGGTAAGCCTGTGTGCGCCACCGGTGACGTACACTTCCAGGAGCCGGAGGACGAGGTCTACCGCCGGGTGCTGCTGGCCAGCAAGAAATTCCCGGACGCCGACGAGAGCCTGCCTATTTACTTCAAAACCACCGATGAGATGCTCCGGGAATTTGCCTATCTGGGCGAAGAGAAGGCCATGGAGGTGGTGGTGGACAATCCCCGCCACATTGCCGATCTGGTGGAAGAGATCGAGCTGCTGCCCCCGGGAATTTTGTTCCCGCCCAAGCTGGAAAATTCTGAGCAGGATCTTTATAACAAGGTGTGGGACAAGTGCCACGCCCTGTACGGCGACGAGCCGCCGAAGCTTATTGTGGAACGACTGAATGTGGAGCTGGGCGGCATTCTGGGCAAGTATGACGTGGTGTATATGTCTGCCCAAAAGCTGGTGGAGCGGAGCCTGGAAAACGGGTACCTGGTGGGTTCCCGTGGTTCCGTGGGCTCTTCTCTGGTGGCCTATATGTCCGGCATTACCGAGGTGAACTCTCTGCCGCCCCATTACCGCTGTCCCAAGTGCCGCCACAGCGAGTTCATTTTGGACGGCAGCTACGGCTGCGGTGCCGATATGCCGGATAAGGTGTGTCCCCAGTGCGGTACCCTCTATGTGAAGGACGGCTTTGACATTCCCTTTGAGACCTTCCTGGGCTACGGCGGCGGCAAGGTGCCGGATATTGACCTGAACTTCTCCGGTGAATATCAGGCCCGGGCTCACCGGCATGCCATCGAGATGTTTGGCGAGACCCAGGTGTTCCGTGCCGGTACCATCGGTACTCTGGCGGAAAAGACCGCCATCGGCTTTGTCCGCAAATACCTGGAGGAGCGGGGCATCACCACCGGCAATGCCGAGATGCTCCGTCTGGCCAAGGGCTGCGAGGGCGTACGCCGCACCACCGGGCAGCATCCCGGCGGTCTGGTGGTGGTGCCGGAGGACATGGATGTGGAGGACTTCACCGCCGTGCAGCATCCGGCGGACGCCGAGGATGCCGATACCGTCACCACCCATTTTGAATACCACTGCATGGAGGATAACCTGCTGAAGCTGGATATGCTGGGACACGATGACCCCACCATGATCAAAATGCTCCAGGACCTCACCGGCGTGGACCCCAAGACCATCCCCCTGGACGACCCGGATACCATGAGTATCTTTACCTCCTCCAAGGTGCTGGGCTTTGAAGGGGATGAGCTGCTGGGCCCCACCGGCGCCGTGGCCATTCCGGAGTTCAATACCCGGTTCACCCGTGGCATGCTGGTGGATACCCAGCCCAAGGATTTCAATACCCTGGTGCGGCTTTCCGGCTTCTCCCACGGTACCGACGTGTGGCTGGGAAACGCCCGGGATCTGATCCTCAGCGGCACGGCTTCCGTTCTGGAGACTGTGGGCTGCCGTGACGACATCATGCTCTATCTCATCCACATGGGACTGGACCCCAAGATGTCCTTCAAGATCATGGAGGCGGTGCGTAAGGGCAAGGTGAAAAAGGGCGGATTCCAGGATGGCTGGGAGGACGCCATGCGCTCTCACAATGTGCCGGACTGGTACATTGACTCCCTGGCCAAGATCGGATATCTGTTCCCCAAGGCCCATGCGGTGGCTTACGTGATGATGGCCTTCCGGATTGCCTGGTTCAAGGTCCACTATCCGCTGGCCTTTTACGCCACCTTCTTTACCATCCGGGCCAAGGCCTTCGACGCCGAGTTCTGCTGCGCCGGTCTGGAGGCGGTGAAGAAGAAGATCCATGAGATCGAAAACAACAAGGACGCCACGGCGGTGGAACAGAACCTGATGGTGACGCTGGAGGTCTGCTATGAGTTCTATCTCCGGGGGTTCCACTTCGACACCATCGACATCTACCGCTCCGACGCCACCCGGTTCCAGATCACGGAAAACGGTCTGCTGCTGCCCTTCGTTTCCGTTCACGGACTGGGTGAAGCGGCGGCTCAGGCTACGGTGGAGCAGCGCAAGGGCAAGACCTTCATTTCCATTGAGGAGTTCTCCACCTGCTGCAACAAGCTCTCCAAGACCCATATCGAGCAGCTCAAGGCGCTGGGGGCCTTTGCCGGCATGGCGGAGACCAGCCAGATCACCTTTTTCTAAGACCATGGAGGTTCGTTGGATTGACCTCCGGCAAGTCACGCCACGGCAGCTGGCCTGCTGGGCGGATTGGCTTACCGGGGAGGAGCGGCAGCGGCTGGAAGCCATGAGCGGCAGCCGGAGACAAACCTTTCTGTGCGGCCGGGGTCTTGCCCGTGAGATGGTAGGAAAGGCGCTGGGAATACCGCCGGAAACGGTGCGGTTTTCTCTCAATTCCATGGGAAAACCCGAGACGGACGGTATTTTCTTCAGCATCAGCCACAGCGGACATCTGATAGGCTGCGCTGTTGCCCGGGTGCCCATAGGCCTGGATGTGCAGCAGACCACCAAGGCGCCGCCACGGCGTCTGAGCCAGTCGATGGGGGAGGGGGAAGCCTTCTTCCATCACTGGGCCCGGCGGGAGGCGCTGGCCAAGTGCCGGGGTGAGTCGGTGCTGCAGTGGCTGCACCGGGAGGAGCCGGAAACGGGCTATCGCTGGGAGCAGCTGCCTGTGCCCCAGGGCTATTGTGCCTGGGTCTGCCGGGCGGAAGAATAAAAAAAGGACTTCACCTTTTCGGGTGAAGTCCTTTTTGGCTTTGGAGTTATTGCTCTGCCGGCTTGGCGGTCTTTTTCCGGGTGGGCATGGGGATCTGAGCCAGCACCACGGCCACCAGCATCAGGGCGCAGCCCAGGTATTCCTTGCCGGTCATGGTCTCATGGAGGAAGACGGCACCGGCCAGCACGCCGAACACGGATTCCAGGCTCAGAAGCAGAGTCACCACCGTGGGGTTATCCGAATCCTTCTGGGCCAGAATCTGCAGGGTATAGGCCACGCCGCTGGAGAACACACCCACGTACAGGATGTCGCCCATGCAGGCCATGATGTTGCCCCAGTCCGGGGACTCAAAGATGAACATGCCGATGGCGGACCAGATGGAGGTAAAGAAGAACTGCACACAGCTGAGTTCGACGCCGTTGTATTTGGGGGCAAAATAGTCCACCACCAGGATCTGCAGGGTATAGGCGAAGGCGCACAGCAGCACCAGGAAGTCGCTGAAGACGATGGAGAAGTCCTCCTTGATACACAGGCAGTAAAGGCCAGCCACCGCCAGCATCACGCTGATCCAAACGGAAAAGGGGACCCGCTTTTTCAGGAAGAGACCGCAGATGGGGACCAGCACCACGTACATGGTGGTGATGAAGCTGGTTTTACCGGCAGAGGTACCGGCCACAATGCCCATCTGCTGCAGGTTGCAGGCCAGGGCCAGTGCAGTACCGCAGCAGAAGCCGCCCCAGATCAAGCCCTTGAACTGGTTTTTTTTCTCTTCCGGAGTCAGGGAGACCGCATCGCTCTTCTTCTCGAACCGGCGGAAGATCTGCACCAACAGCAGCAGTACGACAAAGGCCACCGCTGACCGGGCGGTATTGAAGGTCATGGCGTCGATAAGGTCGGCGCTGGAACTCTGTGCCACGAAAGCAGTGCCCCAGATCAAGGCGGTGAGGACGGGGAAAATGATTTGCGTAACGATGCGTCTCATATCAATCTCTCCTAAATATGTATTCTGTCTTTTTTATCTTTTACAAAATTCAGCTGTTTTTATCCTTACGGGAGGGGCCGGAACGCCAGCGGAATTTGCTCTCCGTACCCTTGACCAGGCGGATGATATTGGCCCGGTGGCTCCAGTCCACCAGCACGGCAACGGCCAGGGAGAGCAGGATATATACCGGCCGGTCATACAGCCACAGTGCGGTGAAAGGCACGCTGGAGGCTGCCAGCAGAGAACCCAGAGAGATATACCGGGTCAGTACCGCTGCCAGGACGAACAAGCCCCAGGCTACCAGTGCCATGCGCCAGTCCAGCATGATCACCAGCACGCCGCCGGCCAGGATGCCCTTGCCGCCCTTGAACCCATAAAAGACGGGGAACACGTGGCCAAGGATACAGCCCAGACCGGCAATGAGCACGCCTAAAGTCCAGTCTTGATACAAATACTTGAACAGCAGACCGCCCAGCTCTGCGGCCAGAGCCATCTTGCCCATGTCACACAAAATCACCAGCAGGGCATAGCGTGCCCCGTAGGTGCGGTAGAAGTTGGTGAGGCCTGCGTTGCCGCTGCCATGGGTCCGCACATCGTCATGGAAGATGCGGCGGGAGATCACCATGGCGCCGTTGAAGCAGCCCAGCAGGTAGGAAACCACGACAGCAATCACAACAGCAAGATAGATCGGCATTTCAGTCCTCCTCGCCCTTCTGGCGCACGGTCATGATGATGGGGGTGCCTTCCAGTCCAAAGACACTGCGGATCTGGTTTTCCAGGTACCGCCGGTAGGAGAAGTGGAAGAGCTTCTTGTCGTTGCAGAAGGCCACGAAATGGGGAGGACGGATCCCCACCTGGGTCATATAGTAGATCTTCAGCCGCCGGCCCTTATCCGTGGGGGGCTGCACCCGGGTCTGGGCATCGGCCAGGACGGTATTGAGCATACCGGTGGTGATGCGGACGGAAGCCTGCTCATGGACGTAATTGATGAGCTCAAACAGGCGCTGTACCCGCTGGCCCGTCATAGCGGAAATAAACAGGATGGGGGCGTAGGTCATATAGCTCAGGTCCCGGCGGATCTCATACCGCATACGGTCCATGGTCTTGCCGTCTTTTTCCACCAGATCCCACTTATTCACCACGATGATGCAGGCTTTGCCCGCCTCATGGGCCAGGCCCGCCACCTTGGTATCCTGCTCGGTGACGCCGTCCTGGGCGTCGATCATCAGAAGACACACGTCGCTGCGCTCGATGGCCATGGTGGCCCGGAGGACGCTGTACTTCTCAATGGCGTCGTCCACCTTGGACTTTTTGCGCATGCCTGCCGTGTCGATAAAATTATATTTGCCGGTCTCATTTTCAAAATAGGAGTCGATGGCGTCCCGGGTGGTGCCGGCCACGTCGCTGACAATGACCCGCTGCTGACCCAGGATCCGGTTGGTAAGGGAGGACTTGCCCACATTGGGCTTGCCGATGATGGCCACCTGGATCACATCATCCTCCTCGTCCTCTTCTTCCGCCGGAGGGAAGTACTCCATACAGGCGTCCAGCAGATCCCCGGTGCCGTGGCCATGGACGGCGGAAACGGCGATGGGGTCGCCCAGACCCAGATTATAGAACTCGTAGAAATCGGGATTCACGGCGCCGGTGGAGTCCATCTTATTCACCGCCAGCACAATGGGCTTGCCGCTGCGCTGGAGCATATAGGCCACCTCCTGATCCGAAGCGGTCATACCGGTCTTGATATCCGTGACGAAGATGATCACCGTGGCGTTGTCAATGGCGATCTGGGCCTGCTGGCGCATGAAGGACAGGATCATATTGTCGGTGCTGGGCTCGATACCGCCGGTATCCACCAGAGTGAATTTCCGGCCGTTCCACTCCGCTTCTCCGTAGATCCGGTCCCGGGTGACGCCAGGGGTGTCCTCCACAATGGACATCCGCTTACCGATGAGTTTATTGAACAACATGGATTTGCCAACGTTGGGCCGGCCAACGATGGCAATGATGGGTTTGGACATAGTGCGAGATCCTCCTTACAAAGGGGTTATTCCGGATAAGATTCAGCGGCCGGCAAAAAGAGCGTCCGCCAGGTCGCCGCCTTCGGTGCCCACCACTTCCACCGTGGTGCCCAGCTCCTGAGAAAGGCGGTCCACCGTGTAGTCGTCCAGAAACACCGTTTCGCCGTGGCGCAGCATGTGCAGCGGGATCAGCACCCGGTCACCCAGGTCCTTGCCCTGGAGCTGCCGGGAGATATCCTGCCCGGTGAGAAGCCCCGCCACGTCGATGGTATGGCCGAAGAAATCGTTGACTACCGCGATCACCTGGCCCCGAAGTCCCGGGAGCCGTGCCTTGGCCCGATCCAGCAGCTGCTGCAGGAAGGGGGCTGCCGCCACGCCGGTGGCGATGGTGAAGGGGGAGGGGACGGCCGGCAGCTGCTGATCTTCCAGCGCCGCCATGAAGTCCACTTCCAGAGAGCGCAGCATGCCCACGCCGTTTTCCAGCTGGCCGAAGCCCTCGTAATATTCCTCCTGGGGAAGGGGCAGCTCTGCTTTCAGGAAGAGTTCGTCGGCGCAGAAAAAGAGACGGGTGCCCAGCTGCTCCAGGCATTTTTGACCGTATTCCTCCGCGATGGCGATGATGCTCCGGGCGCTGTCGCGATCCACCGGCTGCAGTTTGGCCAGGCCCTGCCGGTATTTGGTAAGGCCTACCGGCACCACCGAGCAGCTGGCAAAGCCCATCTCCATGATATCGGACATGGTGCGCCGCAGCTGCTCACCGTCGTTCCAGCCGGGGCAGACCACGATCTGGCCGTTCATCTCGATACCCGCCTGGGCGAACTGGCGCATATACTCCAGACTCTGCCGGGCATCCTTATTGCCCAGCATGGTGCAGTGAAGCTGGGGATCGGTGGTATGAACCGATACATTGATGGGGCTGATGTGCAGCTCCATGATCCGCCGGGCCTCCCGGGGGGAGATGTTGGTCAGGGTGATGTAATTGCCCAAGAGAAAGCTCAGCCGTGCGTCATCATCCTTGAAGTACAGGCTCTGACGCATGTTGGGCGGCATCTGATCTACAAAGCAGAAGATGCAGTGGTTGGAGCAGGGACGCATTTCGTCCATGAGATAGGTATCAAAGTTCAACCCCAGGTCCTGGCCCTCCGCTTTCCGGACGTCCACTTGACGGGTGGTACCGTCGGACTGCTCCAAAGCGAGCCGGCATTGGGGATCATAACCGTAGAAACGGTAATCCAGAACATCCAGGATCTGGTGGCCGTTGATCTCCAGCAGCCGCTCGCCTTCCCGGATACCAGCGCGGTGGGCCGGACTGTGCCGGTCAACGGACGTAATGACAGTGCTCATAGGGCATAACCTCACTTGGCTTCTCAATCTGCATACTGCTTTTATTATAGCCGAATATCGTCTATTAAGCAACCAGGAAAAGAGGGCAAAAAAGTAAGGAGGGAAGAAGATTCTTCCCTCCTAACAAGGACACACGGTAAGTTAGTTGGCTGCGGCCACAGACTTGACCACCTTCACCTCGCGGCCCTTATAGGTACCGCACTCGGGGCACATTCTGTGAGGCAGATGCAGCGCGCCACACTTGGAGCAAGCCACCAGACCGGGAGCAGTCAGCTTCCACACGGAGCTGCGTCTCTTATTGCGTCTTTGTTTGGATACTTTTCTCTTGGGTACTGCCATGTTGACACCTCCTTGGTCTTAACTGCCTGAGCAGCAATTTATATAATATGGATGCCTTACTCGTCCTGCAGCAGTTTGGCCAGCGCCGCCAAGCGGGGGTCTACCTGCTTCTTGCAGCGGCAGCTCTCCGTGTTCAGATCGGCGCCGCAGCCGGGGCACAGCCCCTTGCAATCTTCAGAACAGAGTGTTTTCGTGTCCATGCCCAGGACAAAGGCCGTTCTGGCCAGTTCTGCCAGATCTACCTCATCATGGTCCAGCACTACGATCTCCTCGCTGTCCTCACTCTGGCGCTCGGTGGCCAGAATGCAGGAAAAGGGGACCGAGTGGAACGCATCGAATTCCTTGGCGCAGCGATCGCACACACAGCGCAGCGTGGTTTCCGCCTGCAGCTGGCAGTGCAGCACGCCTGAACGATTCACAACCAGACCGTCCACAACTACCGGGTGAATGACAGGATGCATCCCGCCGAATTCCAGATCGGAAAAATCCATTTCAAAATGGAAATCCGCCTTGGCACCAGGAGTATGCAGAATTCTGTTTACGTTCAAACGCATAGTACACCTCGCAATGACACGAGTAGTATTATAATCAATTCCCCATGCCTTGTCAAATAGTTTTTTGACAATTATCGTAACTTTTTCCGCCGGGCAGCAGCGGCTGATGGGAAAAGTATGAATTTTTTTCTCAAGGCCGCCCTGACATTGATTTTAGCCGGTTTGTAGGGTATAATGAGACCGCTTGAAAAAAGCAAATCTGAACAAAGGGGAGTAACCCATGAATACCGCAACCTTTGAAAACCTGGAATCCAATGTCCGTTCTTACTGCCGCAGCTTTCCGACTGTGTTCACCACCGCCAAAAATGCGCTGATGAAGGATGAGGACGGCAAGGAATATATCGACTTTTTTGCCGGTGCTGGTGCTTTGAACTATGGCCACAATCCGGACTATATCATTGACAAGCTGGTGGACTATCTCCGCAGCGGCGGCATCATCCACTCCATGGATATGTATACCGTGCCCAAGCGGGAGTTCCTGGATTATTTTGAAGAGCACATCCTGGCACCCCGGGGTCTCCGCTATAAGGTCCAGTTCCCCGGCCCCACCGGTACAAACGCCGTGGAAGCGGCAGTGAAGCTGGCCCGGAAGGTGAAAGGCCGTGAAAACGTGTTTGCCTTTATGGGCGCTTTCCACGGTATGACCATGGGTTCTCTGGCTCTGACCACCGATCTTACCTCCCGGCAGGGCGCCGGGCAGATCCTGCCCAATGTGACCCACATCCCGGCTCCCTATATGTTCCCGGAGCTGGACACCATCGCCTATATGGACCGGCTGATGACCGACGATCACTCTGGCGTGGATAAGCCCGCCGCCATCGTGGTGGAGCCCGTACAGGCCGATGGCGGTATCTGGCCCTTCGATGTGGAGTGGCTGCAGCGGCTGCGCGCCCTGTGCGACAAGCATGACGTGCTGCTCATCGCCGACGATATCCAGGCCGGCAACGGCCGTAGCGGCGACTTCTTCTCCTTCGAGCGTGCCGGCATCGTGCCGGATATCGTCACTGTGTCCAAGTCCATCGGCGGCTGCGGCATGCCTCTGGCCCTGGTGCTGCTCAAGCCCGAGCTGGACGTGTGGGAGCCCGGCCAGCACACCGGTACCTTCCGGGGCAACCAACTGTCCCTGGTGGCAGGCAAGGCAGGCCTGGAGACCTTCGTGGAAAAGAAGATCGATGTGGAAGTCAAGCGCAAGGCCGCCATTGTGGAGGAATTCCTGCGCACGGAGATCCTGCCGCTGGACAGCCGCATCGGCTTCCGGGGCATCGGCCTCATCTGGGGCGTGGACTTCAGCGCCTTTGAAGGGGATGTCACCAAGAAGCTGGTGGCCGCCTGCTTCAAGAATGGCCTCATCGCCGAGCGTGTGGGCCGGAACAACAACGTGCTCAAGCTGATGCCCCCGCTGACCATCGAGGATGAGCTGCTGCGCAAGGGCCTTGCCATTCTGAAAAAATCCATTCAGGAAATTCTTTAATCAGCACCGGGCGGCGCCTGTTCGCCGCCCGGTATTTGCGGAAAGGGAGACCATGAAAGAGCTGAAGGTTGGGAAAAACGATGCAGGACAGCGGCTGGACCGATTTGTCTCCAAATCGCTGCCGCTGCTGCCGGGGGCCCTGCTGCAGAAATACATCCGCATCAAGCGAATCAAGGTCAACGGGCTCCGGGCCCAGCGGGATCAGCGTCTGCAGGAAGGTGACGTGCTGCAGCTGTACATCAACGATGAATTCTTTGATGCGCCCCGGGAAGAAAATATGTTCCTGACCCTGTTCCGCCCCGTTTTGTCCATCGTGTATGAGGACGAAAACCTGCTGCTGCTGGACAAGCGTCCAGGCCAGGTGGTCCATGCCGACGAAACGGAAAAGGTCAACACCCTCATCAACCACATCCAGGCCTACCTCTATCAGAAGCGGGAGTGGAATCCCCGGTGGGAAAATGCTTTCACCCCGGCTTTGTGCAACCGTATCGACCGGAATACCGGCGGCATCGTCATCGCCGCCAAAAATGCTGAGACGCTGCGGATCATCAATGAAAAGATCCGTGACCGGGAGATGGATAAGCGGTACTTATGTATCACTGTGGGAGCGCCCCGACCGGCAGAGGGCACCATCGAATGCTTTTTGCGTAAGGATGAGCAGAAGAAGCTGGTGTCGGTATTCCACCATCCGGTACCGGGGGGCAAAACCGCTGTAACCCGGTACCGCACCCTGGAGCGCCGTGGAGAACTGGCACTGGTGGAGGTGGAACTGCTTACCGGCCGGACCCATCAGATCCGGGCCTCCATGGCAGATCTGGGCTGCCCGCTGCTGGGAGACGGGAAATACGGCATCGGCAGCGTCAACAAGCGCTACGGCGAAACCCGGCAGGCGCTGTACGCCTATCAGCTGACCTTCGATTTCCCCACGGATGCCGGGATGCTCCAATACCTGAAGGGCCGGAGCTTCCAGGTGGAAAATGTACCATTTTGTGAAAAATACTTCTCCCCGGTCAAGTGATGCCGGTGGAGGAACAGAGCCCGTCAGGCTGAAGCCTGACGGGCTCTGTTTAGTTTCAGGGTGGGACGGGTAAAATCGGAATTGCACATTGACATTTCGACACGATTTTTATATAGTGATTGTGCTGGTTTCCCCTGGTAAAATCCCCCGGTTTGGAGCGGTTTTCCGGCGGGGCCGGCAGTCTTTTTGGGAATGGGGGACGATCCATGGCAAAAGAACTGATCCGGCTGCACGATCTGTGCATGTCTTATGATGATGAAATGGTGCTGGACCATATCAATCTCTATATCAACGACTCGGAATTTCTGACGCTGCTGGGACCCAGCGGCTGCGGCAAGACCACTACCCTGCGGATCATCGGGGGATTCACCACGCCTACATCCGGCGATGTGACCTTTGACGGTGTGCGCATCAATGACGTGCCGCCCCACAAGCGGCAGATCAACACGGTGTTCCAGAAATACGCCCTGTTCCCTCATCTGGACGTATTTGAAAATGTGGCCTTTGGCCTGCGCATCTCCAAGGTGCCGGAAAAGGAGATCCGTACCCGGGTGGAGGAGATGCTGGAGGTGGTGAGCCTCAAGGGCTTTGAAAAGCGCCGGGTGGATCAGCTCTCCGGCGGTCAGCAGCAGCGTGTGGCCATCGCCCGGGCTCTGGTGAACCGGCCCAAGGTGCTGCTTTTGGACGAGCCGTTGGGCGCATTGGACCTGCGGCTGCGCAAGGATATGCAGAACGAGCTCAAACGCATCCAGCAGCAGATGGGCATTACCTTTATTTACGTTACCCACGATCAGGAGGAAGCGCTGACCATGTCCGACACCGTGGTGGTGATGGACAAGGGCCGCATCCAGCAGATCGGTACGCCTGAGGATATTTATAATGAGCCCAAGAACGCCTTCGTGGCGGACTTCATCGGCGAATCCAACATTCTTGACGGCGTGATGCACGCCGACTATGTGGTGGAATTCTTCAACCGCAAGTTCAAGTGCCTGGATAAGGGCTTCGCTCCCATGGAGCCGGTGGACGTGGTTATCCGGCCGGAGGACATCGAGATCGTGCCGCCGGACAAGGGTCGGCTTCAGGGCACGGTGACGTCGGTGACCTTCAAGGGGGTCCGCTACGATACCATCGTGGATTTCAAGGGCTACAAGTGGCTGATCCAGACCACGGACTACCATCCCGTGGGAGAGGAGATCGGCATCATCCTGAACCCCGACGATATCCACATTATGAAAAAGAGCGATTATTCCGGCATGTTCGGCGACTACAGCTCCTACTCCGCCGAATATGACGAGATCAATGATCTGGAATATGAGGAGGAGGGGGAGGACGCCGGCCATGAGGACTAAAAACGCGGCAGTGCCGTATGTGTTCTGGATGGCGGTGTTCGTGGTGGTGCCTCTGGTGCTGATCGTGGCGTATGCCTTCACCAACTTCGACGGGGAGTTCACGCTGTCCAACTTCGACAACATCGACGTATTCCTGCTGGTGTTCGGAAACTCCCTGTATCTGGCGTTGATCGCCACGGTGATCTGCCTGCTCATCGCTTATCCCTTTGCCTATTTTCTGGCCCAGGAAGGACCTTTGTTCCGGAAAGTGGCCATGCTGCTAATCATGCTGCCCATGTGGATGAACTTCCTGCTGCGTACCTATGCCTGGATGTCCATTCTGGAGAACAACGGTTTCCTCAACCAACTGCTGGGCCTTTTCGGCCTGGGCCCCATCCGCATCATCAACACCGATGTGGCGGTGGTGCTGGGCATGGTGTACAACTTCCTGCCCTTCATGATCCTGCCTATTTTCTCCGTCATCGACAAGCTGGACAAGCGCTACATCGAGGCGGCTCAGGATTTGGGTGCCAATAAGCGTGAGACCTTCCGGCGTGTGATTTTCCCGCTGTCACTGCCCGGGGTGCTCTCCGGGGTGACCATGGTGTTCATCCCCTCCATCAGCACCTTTGCCATTTCCAAGCTTTTAGGCGGCGGCATGAGCTTCCTGCTGGGCGATCTTATTGAAATGCAGTTTCTGGGCTCTGCCTACAATCCCCATCTGGGCAGCGCCATTGCGCTTTTGATGCTGGTACTGGTGATCATCGCCACGCTGGTCACCAACCGCTTCGGCAACGGGGAAGAAGGGGCGGTGCTGATCTGATGAACCAGAAAAAGAACGGCGCCATGACCCGCCTTTTTACCGTATTGGTCTACGTCTTTTTGTACCTGCCCATTGCGGTGCTCATCGTCTTTTCCTTTAACGATTCCAAGAGCCGCACCGTCTGGGCCGGCTTTTCTACCCACTGGTACCAGGAATTGTTCCGGGATGAGGAGATCCTGTCGGCCTTCAGTACCACCATCACCGTGTCGGTGCTGGCGGCCCTCATCGCCACGGTACTGGGTACGGCTGCGGCCATCGGCTTCCACAGCATGCGCCGCCGGCCCCGGAACCTGCTGCTGACCATCAACAGCATCCCCATGACCAACGCCGATATCATCACCGGCGTGAGCCTGATGCTGCTGTTCGTCTTTGCCGGAAACCTCCTGGGCTTTTCCCTGGGCTTCGGCACGCTGCTGCTGGCCCATATCACCTTCAATATCCCCTATGTGGTGCTGGCGGTGATGCCCAAGCTGCGGCAGCTCAATCCCAATCTGGCAGAAGCCGCCCAGGATCTGGGTGCCACCCCCTGGCAGGCCTTCTGGAAAGTGCTGATGCCGGAGCTGCGGCCGGGCATCCTCAACGGGGCCCTTATTGCCTTTACCATGTCCATTGACGACTTCGTCATTTCCTACTTTACCGCCGGGTCGGAGGTCTCCACTCTGGCCATGCAGATCTATGCCATGACCCGCAAGCGCATCAGCCCGGAGATCAATGCCCTTTCCACCATTCTCTTTGCCATCGTGCTGACGCTGCTGGTGATCGTCAACGTCCGGCAGGTGCGGCAGGAAAAGCAGCGCCAGCGTCTGGCTCTGCGGATGCGAAAGGGGGATGCGGCATGAAAGGAAAACGGATGCTCTGCGCTCTGCTGCTGACGGCTTTGCTGCTGCCGGGCTGCGGCCGGCAAAGCGGACCGGTGGTGAATGTCTACAACTGGGGCGAGTATATCGACGAATCGGTGTTGGATGACTTTGAAGCGGAGACCGGTATCCATGTGAACTACTCCACCTTCGCCAGCAACGAGATGCTCTACTCCAGCATCAAAAGCGGCGGCAGCTCCTACGATGTGATCATCCCCTCGGACTACATGATCGCCCGGATGATCCGGGAGGATCTGCTGATGGAGCTGGACTACAGCCAGATCCCCAATATGGCCAATCTGGATGCACAGTACCTGCACCGGGAGTTCGACCCGGAGCAGCGCTACAGCGTGCCGTATATGTGGGGCACCACCGGCATCATCTACAACACCACCATGGTGGACAAGGCGCCGGAGAGCTGGATGGACCTCTTTACCACCGAGCTCCGGGGTCAGGTGCTGATTTTTGATAATCCCCGGGACTGCATCGGCCTGGCGCTGAAGGCCCTGGGCTACTCCTTCAACACCACCAATGAAGAGGAGATCCGTGAGGCCACGGAGCTGCTTATCGGGCAGAAGCAGGCGGGCATCGTGCAGGCCTACGTGATGGATCAGATCTTCGACAAGATGATCAACAACGAGGCGGCCATCGGCACCTACTATGCCGGTGACTACCTGAGCATGGTGGAGGAGAACCCGGATCTGGCCTTCTGCATGCCGGAGGAGGGGGCCAACCTCTTTATCGACGCTATGTGTGTGCCCAAAAGCTGTGAAAACTACGAAAATGCCCTGGCCTTTATCAACTTCATGTGCAGGGACGACATCGTGCTGCGCAACTGTGAGGAGGTGGGTTATTCTACGCCTTCCGCCACGGCTCTTGCCCAGATGGATCCGGAGATGAAGGAAGACCCGGTGGCCTATCCTTCCCCGGAGGTGCTGGCAAAGTGCGAGACCTTCGGCGGCCTGCCGGATGATACCCTGTCGTTTTACGACCGGGAGTGGATCCGGGTGTGCCTTGCCAAGGTGAAGCCCCACTTCGGATAAACGAAAAAGAACCCCTGCTGATGCAGGGGTTCTTTTTTACGCCCGCAGGCGGAAGGTTTTGGGGGCCAGGCGATAGGCCAGTACCAGAGCCACCGGGATGTAGATGAGGCAGAACACCACGCTCCACAGGCAGAAGGTCATGGCCGGCAGATGCAGGTTCATGGAGAAGTAGCACACGAAATACGTCACGCCGTTGGCGATGCCGTAGGCAAGGCTCCGGGATTCCATGCCTATATTGTAAGGCTGCAGCAGCTAGTACAGCACCATGGTGTGGACGGAGAAAAATACGGAAATGGCCAGTGTGGCCACAGGCAGCAGGAAGTACAGTATGGGCTGGTTCGTGCCGCCGGAGAGGTACGGCAGTACCGGCTGTGCCACCGCGATCACCGCTGCCGGCCCCAGACCGACGACTGCCCGGGCGCGCAGCCGGGCGGTAAACAGCTGCAGCACCGTGGCGCCTTGCCGGAAGA
>CALWXA010000096.1 GCA_944385395.1 uncultured Oscillospiraceae bacterium
GTATATGTCCGGCGCCAAGAGCGACAAGGGAGGACAGACGGCATGAAGAATATTCTGCAAAAAGACGGTGGCCGCAAGGTTGTGGCATCGCTGCTGTCCATCCTGGCGGGCCTGCTGGTGGGTGCCATCGTGCTGGCCATTGTGGGAATGACCAAAAACGCCATCGGTCCTGCCGGCATTTGGGATGGCATCCGGATCATCTTCGGCGGTATTTTTGTTACCGGGCGGGATGGCGGCGCCCTGACCTGGGGCTTCAACCCTACGTCCATCGGCACCATGCTCTTCCGGGCGACGCCCCTCATTATGACCGGCCTTTCCGTGGCTGTGGCTTTCAAAACCGGCCTTTTCAACATCGGTGCGCCGGGACAGTATCTGATGGGTACCATGGCCACGCTGATGCTGGCCCTGGGCATTCCCTCCGAGAGTGTCCCTGCGGGCCTCATCTGGGTCATCGCTTTCCTGGGCGGCTGCCTGGCCGGTGCCCTGTGGGGCGCCATTCCCGGCCTTTTGAAGGCATTCCTCAACATCAATGAGGTGCTGGCCTGCATCATGACCAACTGGCTGGCGGCCAATGTGGTCACCTGGGCCTTCGACGCCAGCAACTTTAAGAACGTCACCGAGGGCACCAAGACCGGCTATATCTACAAGACTACCTTTAACGGCGTGGAAACTCCCAAGATGGGGTTGGATCAGCTTTTCCCCAACTCCCAGGTCAATGGCGGCATCATTGTGGCCATCGTCATTGCCATCGGCATGTATATCCTGATGAACAAAACCACCCTGGGCTACCAGCTCAAGGCCTGCGGTGCCAACCGCCATGCCGCCCGGTATGCGGGCATCCAGGATAAGCGCAACATCGTGCTGTCCATGGCCATCGCCGGTGCCCTGGCCGCCGGTGGCGCCTCTCTGTACTGGCTCAGCGGCAACACGGAGTTCTACTGGTCTACCTACCAGTCCCTGCCGGCCACCGGCTTCAACGGTATTCCCGTGGCCCTGCTGGCCATCAATAACCCCATCGGTGTCATCTTCACCGGCATTTTCATGGCTATGCTGGACGTGGTGGGCCAGCAGCTCACCGGTCTGACGGCTTACAATGAGTACATCACCGATGTCATCATCGCCGTCATCGTGTACCTCAGCGCCTTCTCCCTGCTGATCCAGATGCTCATTGGCCGCATCAGGACCAAGAAGGCCGCCCAGGCGGCTGCGGTGGAGGAAACAGCGGCGGCGGAACCTGCGGAGGTACCGCCGGAAATACCACCGGAAACCCCGGAGAAACAAACGGAAGGAGGCGAGGCTGAATGACGTTCCTGATCCAACAGACGCTGCTCTATGCAGTCCCGCTGATGATCGTGGCTCTGGCCGGTGTGTTTGCCGAGCGCAGCGGTATCATCAACCTGGCCCTGGAAGGTATTATGATCTTCGGCGCTTTCATCGGCGTGCTGTTCGTGCGCAGCATGCAGGAGTTCGATTTCTTCGTCAACGCAGCCCGCAGCGGCGGCTGGGTGGCCCTGCAGGGACTGGAGATCGCCGCCATGCTGGTGGCTGCCCTGCTGGGTGCGGTATTCTCCCTGCTGCTGTCCTTTGCCTCCATCAACCTGAAGGCTGACCAGACCATCGGCGGTACCGCTCTGAACCTGCTGGCTCCCGCTCTGGTGCTGTTCCTGGTGCGCATCATCGCCAACCAGAACACCCTGCGGTTGGTCACCGGCGACTCTGCCAGCTGGTTTATGATCAAGAAGTCCACCCTGGGCATCGATAAGGATGTGGACCTGGGATTCCTGGGTGAAACATTCCTGAATAAGGTCTACCTTGCTACTTACATCTGCATCCTGGTGTTCATCGTGCTGTCGGTGATCCTGTATACCACCCGCTTCGGCCTGCGTCTGCGGTCCTGCGGTGAGAACCCTCAGGCGGCGGACTCCCTGGGCATCAACGTTTACCGGATGCGCTATATCGGCACCACCATCTCCGGTGCCCTGGCAGGCATGGGCGGCTTCGTCTACGCCATGACCACCGCCAACTGCACCGCCAACGGCGACGTGGCAGGCTTCGGCTTCCTGGCACTGGCGGTTATGATCTTCGGTAACTGGAAACCCCTGAACATCGCCGGTGCGGCATTGCTGTTCGGCTTGTTCAAGTGCATCGCTGCCGCTTACGCTACCCTGGATATCAACGGCGACGGCGTGTACATGCTGGCAGAACTGGGCATCAGCTCCCACTTCTACCGGATGCTGCCCTACCTCATCACCCTGGTGGTGCTGGCCTTCACATCCAAGAAGTCCCGCGCTCCCAAGGCAGAAGGTATCCCCTACGATAAGGGCAAGCGCTGAATCTACCGCAATAAAAAAGACGGCCTTCGGGCCGTCTTTTTTTGTCGTGCATGTGGATAGCAAATTTGCTATGTGCCCCCGCTGATGCCACAGCATGAAATTTCAGCATCGTCAAAAGAGCCATCCTGCTATCGGCACCGCCAGCAGAGCTGAGAGAAGTCCCTGTGTGCCCTTGGCCAGCATATACCGACCCATGGAAAGCCCGGTTCCCTCCAGCACGGCGGCGGTCTGGCAGTGGACGCTGATGCCGCCCCAACCCAGCAGGAAGGCGGCTTGGACGAAGCCGGCGGGGGTATTCTCCAGACCTGTGACGCCGTTGGTCAGCTCCAACAGGCCCCGGACCAGGGGCAGCTGGAAGGGCGGCAGAGGCTGCAGCAGCGACAGCACCGTAACGAAAAACACCACAAAGGCGCAGATCTGCACCATGGCGGCTCCAGCGGCGGCAATGGCGTCCACCAGGGCGCTGGCCAGGGAAGTTTCCTGGGCTGCCGGCGGGAGGGAGGCGGTGCATCCTACTCCCCCCGGCCGCAGCACCAGAGCCAGCAGCAGTGCCGCCGCTACATGGATGAGATACAGCCACAGCCCTGCCCGGAGACTTCCAAACCGGCCCAGACCCACCAGACCCAGGATGAAAGCCGGACCTGCATTGTTGCAGCAGCAAAGGAGCTTCTGGGCTTCCTGCTGCCCCAGCTGTCCGGAGCGTACCAACTGCCCGATGAGCCGTGCGCCCAGGGGATAGCCGCCCAGGGCACCCAGGAAAAATACGGTGCTGCCCTGGCGGCTGAAAAACGGCAGACGCCACAGAACCGTTCCGCCGCCCAGGGAAGTAAACAGGCTGGATAGTACGAAAAACGGGAACAGGGACGGGATCACTGATCCGGCACACAGGGACAGACCCTGGCGCACCGCCTGTCCCGCCTGCTCCGACAGCACCAGCAAAGCGCCCATAGCTCCCAACAGGAGCAAGGTGATCCAACGCAGCTTCATGACCCACTCCCCCTTCAAAAAACTGTATGAGGAGGCGGGGACAGACATGCCTGATATGGCAAGTTCGCCGCTGGCGCTGCATAGGATTTGACCATGGAGGTGGGTCATGGAAAAAGGAAAGTTGGCACAGCTGGGTCTCACGGCCATGGAGCGGCTGGATCTGCCGGGAGAACTGGCTGCCGGTGTGCCTGTGGTGGAACTGACGGGAAACCGTCAGTTCCTGATGGTGCAGCATAAAGGGGTGCTGTCCTACAGCACCGAATTGGTGGAGGTCAGCGCCGCAGGGCTGCAGGTGCGTCTGACAGGCCGGGATCTGCAGCTGGTGGCCATGACGGAGTCGGAACTGCGGATCTGCGGTACCATTGAGAAAGTGGAGCTGGTGGAATAAATGTATCGAAAGATCACCAATTTTTTGCAGGGGCATGTGACGGTCCAGGTGGAGAGTCCCTACCCGGAGCGGGTGGTGAATCTGTGCGCCGTGCATCAGATCCCCTTTTGGGACCTGCGGTGGCTGGATGCGGGAACCTTCCGTATCAGCACCACCCGCCGGGGCCTGCGGCAGCTGCGGCAGGCGGTGGAGGGGGTGGACTGCACCATCACCAGCGGCAGGGAGCGGGGTGCGCCCATACTGCTGGGCCGGTTCCGACGTCATTATGTACTGCTGGCAGGCTTTGTGCTGTTTCTGGCCCTGCTGTTTGGGGGGAACCTCTTCATCTGGGAGTTCCGGGTCACCGGCAACGATACGGTGCCCGATGAGGTGATCCTCCGGACCCTGGAGGAATACGGCATCACCGTGGGATCGGTGGGGCTGAACATTGACCAGGAGGCCATGCGCAACCACGTTTTACTGGAGCTGCCGGATATCTCCTGGCTGGCGGTGAACGTGAAGGGCTGCGTGGCCCATGTGCAGGTGGTGGAGCGCCAGCGTCCGCCCCAGATGATACGGGACGATGAGATCAGCAACGTGGTGGCCAGCCGCACGGGCCTTGTGACCCAGATCGACGCCCTGGACGGCAAGGAGCAGGTGGCGGTGGGGGAGACGGTGGTAAAGGGGCAGCTGCTGATCTCCGGCGTGGCGGATTCGGCCCAGACGGGACTGCGCCTGATGCACAGCTTAGGACAGGTGTGGGCCAGAACCTGGTATGAGCTGTCGGTGCTGGTGCCGCTGGAGACGGAAGGCCGGGGTGAGCAGGAATCTTCCGTTACCCGTGTGGCCCTGGATTTGGGGAAACATCGTATAAAAATCTATGGAAAGGGTAGCATGGTGGGGTCAGATTGTGATAAAATAACACAGTATTATCCCCTGACGCTGCCCGGAGGCTTCCGCTTGCCCATCACGTTGGTAACGGAGCGGACGGTACGCTATAACACCACGGCGGCGGAGCGTACCGAGGCACAGGCCCGCAGTGAGGGGGAGGCCACGCTGCTGCAGCTGCTGGAGCAGCAGATGACGGAGGGCGGCACCGTGGAGCAGACCAAGTTTTCCGCCGCCCGGCAGGGCTCGTATCTGCTGGTGACGCTGAAGGCGGAATGCCTGGAGCAGATCGGAGAGCAGGTGCTGCTGCCCACCCAATGATCGACACACAAAAGAGAGAAGGTTTTCCATGGAACAACGCATCAGTATGGAGCGGATGGAGGAGGCCATCAACCTCTTCGGCTCCTTCGATGAAAATATTCGGCTTCTGGAATCGGAGCTGCAGGTAACGGTGGTGAACCGTGGCGGCGAGCTGTGCATCTCCGGTGATGTGGAGCAGGTGATGCTGGCTACCAAGGCGGTGGAGGCATTGCTGACCCTGTCGGCCCGGGGCGAGACCATCAACGACCAGCACGTGCGCTACGTCATCGGGCTGTGCCGCAGCGGCCAGTCGGAGCGGGTGGCGGAGCTGACCCAGGATGTGATCTGCATCACATCCAAGGGCCGTCCGGTGAAGCCCAAGACCATCGGCCAGAAACAGTATGTGGATTCCGTGATGAAAAATACCGTCACCATCGGCGTGGGCCCTGCCGGTACGGGCAAGCCGTACCTGGCGGTGGCTGCGGCGGTGGCGGCATTCCGGGACAAGCAGATCAACCGCATCATCCTTACCCGCCCGGCGGTGGAGGCCGGAGAGCGCCTGGGCTTCCTGCCCGGTGATCTCCAGTCCAAGGTGGACCCCTATCTGCGCCCTCTGTACGACGCCCTCTTTGATATGCTGGGGGCCGAGACATACCAGAAATACCTGGAGCGGGGCAACATCGAGGTGGCGCCCCTGGCCTACATGCGTGGCCGGACACTGGATGACAGCTTCATCATTCTCGATGAAGCACAGAACACCAGCCGGGAGCAGATGAAGATGTTCCTTACCCGTATGGGCTTTGGCTCCAAAGTGGTCATCACCGGCGACATCACCCAGATCGACCTGCCGGGGGACAAGCCCAGCGGCCTGAAGGAGGCCATGAAGGTTCTCCGGGACGTGGAAGGCGTAGGCATCTGCCAGCTCACCCAGGAGGACGTGGTGCGCCATGTGATGGTGCAGCGGATCATCGAGGCCTACGCCAAATATGAAGAGCGCAGAGGAGGCGGCCGGAAATGAGACATAAGATCTCCGTGATAGGCCGGCCTTCCGGCGTCAGCAATCCCGGCCTGGCGGCTCTGCTGCGGCGGACGGTGAAAACGGCCCTGGCGGCCCAGGGCATGACGCTGCCCTGTGAAATCAATATTCTGCTTACCGATGACGCCGGTATCCAGGAGGTGAACCGGGACATGCGGGATCTGGACCGTCCCACGGACGTGCTGAGCTTTCCCATGTTTGATCTGACGCCCCCGCAGCTGCCGGAGGAAGGGGATGCCGATCCCGACAGCGGCTGCGTGCCCCTGGGGGATATGTGCATCAGCGTGGAGCGGGCCCGGGCCCAGGCGGAGGAATACGGCCACAGCTTCCAGCGGGAGATCTGCTATCTGGCAGTACATTCGGTGCTGCATCTGCTGGGTTACGATCATCTGGACGAAGGCCCCATGAAGCGGCAGATGCGGCAGCGGGAGGAGGCCATCATGGCCCTGCTGGACCTTAAAAGGGAGGAAACGAAATGACCAAAACCGCTATGATCACTGTGTGCGGTCGGCCCAATGTGGGCAAATCCAGCCTCACCAACGCCCTGGTGGGGGAGAAGATCGCCATCGTGTCCCATAAACCCCAGACCACCCGGAACCGGATCTACGGCGTGGTGAACCGGGGGGATACCCAGTATGTGCTGCTGGATACTCCGGGCCTCCACAAGCCCCGTTCCCGTCTGGGGGACTATATGGTGAAGGTGGTGCGGGAGAGCCTGGCGGATGTGGAGGCGGCACTGCTGCTGGTGGAGCCCATCGCCCATGTGGGGGAGCCGGAGAAGGTGCTGCTCCAGCGCATTCAGGAAGAGAAGATCCCGGTGATTCTGTGCATCAATAAGATCGATACATTGGAAAAAAAGGAAGCGCTGCTGGAGGTCATGGCTGCCTACAGCGCCTATTATCCTGACTTCGCCGCCATTATCCCCCTGTCCGCCCGCACCGGCGAGGGGCTGGAGGAGCTGATGGAGCAGCTGGCACCCTACGCCCAGGAGGGCCCCCAGCTGTTCCCTGACGGCATGACCACCGACCAGCCCGACGCCCAGATCTGCTCGGAGATCGTCCGGGAGAAGATGCTGCGCTGCCTGGACAAGGAGGTGCCTCACGGCACGGCGGTGGAGATCACCCGCTTTACCGAGCGGGACAACGGCATCATCGATCTGGATGTCACCATTTACTGCGAAAAGGCCAGCCATAAGGGTATCATCATCGGCAAGCAGGGAGAGACCATCAAGCACATCAGCTCCCTGGCCCGGCAGGATATCGAGAAGTTTATGGGCACCAAGGTCTATATGGAGACCTGGGTCAAGGTGAAGGAAAACTGGCGTGATAACCAGAACTTCATCCGCTCCCAGGGTTACGAGGACTAAAGGAGCGGCAGAAAGCGAAAAGGACTGTCGCCAGTTTTCCTGTGAGCATCAGCGAACCGCCCGTCAGGGCGCCAATTGGGACAATTGCGCAGGCGGAATTCATTTCCGCCGTCAGCGAACCGTCCTAACAATTCCCAGCCATAATCCCACCCCGTCAGGCACACCCTAAGGCCAAGGGAGGTGGCGGATGTGGACGCACAAAGCTGCTGGGAACTTTTTTGCACCACCGGCGACCCGGAATGGTATCTCCGCTACTGCGAGGCCATCCGAAACCAGGGCGAGATCCAGGGATAGAAGGAGCACGGACCATGGAAAACCAAAAAACAGTGCTCCACGGCCTGGTGCTGCGGGAGACGGATACCAAGGAAACGGACAAGATCCTTACTGTGCTGACGGCGGAGCTGGGGAAGATCCCGGTGATCGCTCGGGGCGCCCGGCGGAAAAACAGCCGCATCGCCGCCGTCAGCCAGCTGCTTACCTACGGGGAGCTGACGGTGTTCCACCGTGGAAACTGGTACATATTGGACGACGGGGAGACCCGGGAGCTGTTTCAGGGTGTCCGGCAGGATCTGGAGCTTCTGAGCCTGGCGGCCTATTTTGCGGAGCTCACCGAGGCGCTGACAACGGAAAACCGGGAATCCGGCCAGCTGCTGCCGCTGCTGCTCAATGCCCTGTATGCCCTGGGCACACTGCATAAGGATCCGCAGCTGGTGAAGGCCGCCTTTGAGCTGCGGCTTTTGGCACTGTGTGGTTTTGAACCGTTGTGCCGGGGCTGCGCCGTCTGCGGCGCCCAGGAGCCCCGGGAACCCATGCTGGACGTGGTCCGGGGCATGGTGCATTGCCGCAGCTGCAAGGAGCCGGGGGGATTGTCCATGCCCCTGCCGGGAGACACCCTGACAGCCCTGCGGCATATACTGGAATGCCCGCCCAAGCGGCTGTACAGCTTTACACTGCCCCAGCCCCAGCTCCGCAGTCTGGGAAATGCTGCGGAGGCCTTTGTGGCCACTCACCTGGAGCGGAGCTTCCGCACACTGGATTACTATCGGTCCATCCGCTTGCCGGATGAGCCGGGATACGGGAAGTAAACGATATGAGCGAGATGTTTGAAAAATCCATCCGCACCCTGGAACTGCCGGCGGTGCTGGAGATGCTGAGCCGGAAGGCGGTGAGCGATGCGGCCAAGGAGCGCTGCCGCCGCCTTCAGCCTGTGACGGACGCCGACGAGGTGACGGAGCTGCTGGAGCAGACCGACGCCGCCAAGGAGCGGCTGGGGCTCCATGGCAGCCCTTCTTTTTCCGGCGTGAAGGATGTGTCCCGGGCCCTCCACCGGGCGGACCAGGGAGGTATGCTGAATACCCGGGAGCTGCTGGACATCGCCGGCGTTCTCACCGCCAGCCGCCGGGTATACGAGTACGACCTGGAGCGCCGGGGTGAGGCTACCGTCATCGACCACCTCTTCTCCTCCCTCCATACCAACAAATACCTGGAGGAGAATATCCGCAGCGCCATCCTGGATGAGGAAACCATCGCCGATACCGCCAGTGCCGAACTGGCGGACATCCGGCGGAAGATGCGCCTGACGGCGGCCAAGGGCCGGCAGATCCTACGGCGGATCATCGCCGCGCCCTCCTACGCCAAGGTGTTGCAGGAGGCCCTCAGCACCCAGCGGGACGGCCGGTTCGTGGTGCCGGTGAAGGCGGAGTATAAGGGAAGCCTTCCGGGATTGGTGCACGACGTGTCTGCCTCCGGCGCCACGCTGTTTGTGGAGCCCATGGGCGTGGTGCAGGCCAACAACGAGCTGCGGGAGCTGCAGGCCAAGGAGGATCAGGAGATCGACCGCATCCTGCGGCAGCTCTCCGCCGAGTGTGCCGGGCAAATGAGCAATATACTGTGGGATTACGACATTTTAGTGCACCTTGATGTGATTTTCGCCAAGGCGCAGCTGAGCTATCAGCTCAATGCCAGCCGGCCCCAGGTGCGCAAGCGGGGCGGCGTGGTGCTGCGCCGGGCTCGGCATCCGCTGCTGGATGCGGCCAAGGCAGTGCCCATCACCGTGGATCTGGGGGAGCAGTTCGATACCCTGGTGATCACCGGACCCAACACCGGCGGCAAGACGGTGACGCTGAAGACTTTGGGCCTTCTGTGCCTGATGGCCCAGTGCGGGCTCCACATCCCTGCCGACGACGGCAGCGCCATCCGGGTATTCCGGCGGATGCTGGCGGATGTGGGAGATGAGCAGAGCATCGAGCAGAGCCTGTCCACCTTTTCGGCCCACATGTCCAATACGGTCCGGATCCTGGAAGAGGCGGATGAGGACAGTCTGATCCTGTTTGATGAGTTGGGAGCGGGCACCGACCCTGTGGAGGGTGCGGCTCTGGCCATCGCCATCATTCAGTACGCCCGGAGCAAGGGGGCGCTGACGGCGGCTACCACCCACTATGCAGAGCTGAAAACCTTT
This sequence comes from uncultured Oscillospiraceae bacterium, assembly GCA_944385395.1. Lineage (GTDB taxonomy): Bacteria > Bacillota > Clostridia > Oscillospirales > Oscillospiraceae > Vescimonas. Next base: position 9,736 of record CALWXA010000096.1, read on the forward strand.
GCCATGACCACGGCGGGGGTGGAAAACGCCTCCTGTGAGTTTGACGTCCAGACCCTGCGGCCCACCTACCGCTTGCTCATCGGGATACCGGGCAAGTCCAACGCCTTTGCCATTTCCCGGCGGCTGGGCTTGCCGGAAGAGGTGATCCAGGCTGCCAAGGACCAGATGGACAGCGAATCCGTGCGGTTTGAGGATGTACTCACCCAGCTGGAGGAAAAGCGCCAGCGACTGGAAAAGGCCCAGACGGAGGCCGACCGGCTCTGGCGGCAGCGGGAGGAGGACGCCCGGAAAGCCCGGACCTTCCGGGAGCAGATGGAGCGTGCCAAGGAAAATGCCCGCAGCAAGGGCGAGGCCGAGGCCAAGCGTATCATCCGGGAAGCCACGGAGCGCTCGGAGGAGATCTTCGCCCAGCTGGACGCCCTGCGGAAAGAGCAGCAGCGTCAGGCCAATTTCCAGGCGGTGAACGACGCCCGGGCATCGGTGCGCCACAGCCTGAAGGAGGCCCAGGCCAAGCTTCGGGAGAAGGACGAGACGGAAGATCCCACCCTGACCCCCAGCCGCCCCTTTGAAGTGGGCGATCTGGTGGAGCTGGCGGGGGTGAAAACTGCGGCCAAGGTGGTGGCGGTGAACGGCGACGGTACGCTGCTGCTGCAGGCGGGCAAGATGAAAATGACCACCAAGGCTTCCCAGGTCCGGCTGCTGGAGAGCGGCGAGGCCCGGCAGCGCCGTGAGAAGGCGGCTGCCGCCCCGGCCCCTGCGGTACGGCTGACGCCCCGTGCGGCGGCGGAGCTGGATATCCGGGGCCTGGAGACCCTGGAGGCGGAGAGCGTGGTGGAAAATTACATCGACAGCGCCGTAATGGCAAAGCTGGGAACGGTGACCATCATCCACGGCAAGGGCACCGGCGCATTGCGCAAGGCGGTCCATGAAATGCTCAAGCGCAACCGGGCGGTGAAGAGCTTCCGCCTGGGCCGGTACGGTGAGGGTGAAGCCGGAGTTACCGTAGTGGAGCTGAAATAATTTACCAAATTTTGTGTAAAGCGCCAAAATCCTATGGGATTTCTCAGAGCTGACATGAAAAAATTGTTGGGAATGGATATTGCAAAAGTCGATGCAAATTCGGTATAATATGTTTTGCAAAAGGTTTTGTTTTTGATTGTGTCATAAGCTGCGTATAAAGGAGAGCTGGTTGCATGTATACACAGGAAATCACTGTTAAGAACGAGGTCGGTCTGCATGCCCGTCCTGCCACGTACTTTATTCAGAAGGCCAATGAGTTCAAAAGCGGCATCTGGGTGGAGAAGGACGAGCGCCGTGTCAACGCCAAGAGCCTGCTGGGCGTTCTGTCCCTGGGCATCGTGAAAGGCACTACCATCACCCTCATCGCCGACGGCGTGGATGAGAAGGAAGCGGTGGCTGCCCTGGTGGATCTCATCGAGAACAACTTCTGCGAATAAAAAAAGTATCCGATGCCAAAGGCATCGGATATTTTTTATGCTTGGCGATCCAATTCGCCCCAATGTGCCAGCTCCAGCAAAACCTTTACCGCTTCCACAGGATAGGCCCCCTGGGCCGTTTCTCCGGTGAGCATCAGCGCCGCAGCGCCGTCCAGACAGGCGTTGTATACATCGCATACCTCCGCCCGGGTGGGCTGTGAGGCATGGATCATGCTTTGCAGCAGATGGGTCACCACCAGAAAATCTTTTCCGGCAGCCCGGCATTGGGCGGCCATCTTTTTTTGCGCTCTGGGCAATTGGAAAAGGGGCAGATTGCTGCCCAGATCCCCCCGGGCGATGGTCACTACATCGCAAAGCTCCATCCACTCCGGCAGGGTTTCCACGCCCTGGGCGTCCTCCACCTTGGCGAAGATCCGCAGTTCTGTGAGTCCGTGACGCTCCAATGCCTGCCGCAGCTCCAGGAGATCCTTACGGCTGCGGACAAAGGGCTGCATCACCGCTGTGACGCCGTGTTCCCAGGCGCAGGCCAGGTCGGCTTCATCCTCTGCCGACAGGGCCGGACGCACAAGATCCAGTCCCGGCAGCGTCAGGCTCTTGCGCCCTTCCACCATGCCGCCCCTTTGGCAGCGGCAGAAAACCTGATCCGCCTGCCGCCGAAGGACGGTGAGCTCCATGCTTCCGTCGTCCACCAGAATGGTCTGGCCCGGCTGCAGCGCCTGAAGGACGTCTGGTTCCAGGGGAATGCCGTCCCGGCCCAGCAGCAATTCCTCCCCCGGCTGCAGCGGGATGGGGGCAGGGAGTGCCGGCAGCCGGATCTCGCCGCCCCGCAGGTCGATGATGAGCTGCGGAGCGGTGCCGGCAGCGGCGGCGGCCTGCTGCAGCGCCTGGGTCCAGGGGCGGCACTCCGCCAGGGAACGATGAGAAAGATTCAGCCGGAAGCCGGTAAGCCCCAAGGTCAGCATTTGCTCCAATACCTCTTGCCGGCAGCAGGCGGGACCCAGGGTGGCGTAGGTTTCGATCATGATGGGTTCTCCTTGTGAAAATGGTCATACACCGCCTGAGCGGTTTTCTGGGGCACCACGGCGGACAGCTCCTCCACCGAAGCCCGGGTGATGGCGGCCACGGACTTGAAGTGCCGCAGCAGCGCCTGCTTCCGGGCAGGACCCACTCCGGCAATGCCGTCCAGACGGGAAGCGTAGGCCCCGGAGCGGTGCTTTTCGTGGTGATAGGTAATGGCGTAACGGTGGACTTCCTCCTGAATGCGGCCGATGAGGGCAAAGAGGGGCGGCGTCTGCTGGATGCCCAGCTCCTGGCCCAGCGGGGTCATGAGCCCTCTGGTGCGGTGCCGGTCGTCCTTCACCATGCCCAGCACCGGCACTTCCAGCCCCAGCTCCTGCAGTACCTGCACCGCAGCCTGGGCCTGCAGCTGTCCGCCGTCCATCAAAATGAGATCCGGCAGAGTGTCAAAGCCTGCATCCCCCTCCAGATACCGCCGGAACCGCCGGGTGAGGACCTGGTGCATGGCGGCGTAGTCGTCGCCGCCGGTGATGTCCCGGAGCTGGAAACGGCGGTAATCCCGTTTCAGGGGCTTGCCGTCATAGAATACCACCATGCCGCCTACGGCGTCGGCCCCGGCTGTGTGGGAGATGTCGTAGGCCTCCAGCCGCCGGGGGGGCTGGGCAAGGCCTGCCAGTGTCCCCAGCAGCTCCAAAGTTTTGCTGGTACGCTCGGCGTCGGAGGTGATGCGCTCCACTTCCTGGGCGGCGTTGCGCTCCGCCATTTTCAGAAGGTCCGCCTTCTCGCCCCGCTGGGGCAGCCGTACCCGGATGGTGTGCCCGGCCTGCTCCGTCAGCAGCTGGGCGAACACCTCCTGATCCTCCAGAGCACAGGGCAGCAGGATCTCGGCGGGGAATACGCCCCGGTGGAGATAGTACTGGCTCAATACAGAGGCCAGCACGGCGCTGTCATTCTCCTCGGCGGCGGCGGGGAATACCTGTACCTCCCGGCCCAGGAGATCCCCCTCCCGGATGTGCAGTACGGCGCAGCCCCAGCGCACCTGGCCCAGATAGACGCCCCATACGTCGGTATCGGCGCAGACGCCGGCGATGACCTGCTGCTGCTTGCCCAGTACCGACAGGGCACGGATCCGGTCCCGGAGGGCGGCGGCTTTTTCAAAGGCCAGGGCTTCGGCGGCCTCCTCCATTTCCCGCTGCAGCTCCTCCGTCAGCTGCCGGAGCTTACCGGAGAACAGGCGGCTGGCCTGTTCCATCCGGCGGCGGTATTCCTCCTGTCCGGGGCCCTCCGGCAGACAGAAACCGTCGCATTTGCCGATGTGATAGTTCAAGCAGGGCCGCTCCTTGCCGATGTCCCGGGGAAACCGCCGGGAACAGGTGGGCAGGTGCAGAGCGCTGCACACGGCGTCAATGGCGGCACGGGTTTCATGCCGCCCGCCGAAGGGGCCGAAATATTTGGCGCCGTCCTGGGCCACCCGGCTGCACAGCGTCAGCCGGGGATAGGCGGCGCTTTGGCCCAGCCGCACGAAGGGATAGCCCTTGTCGTCTTTCAAAAGGATGTTGTACCGTGGCTGATGGCGCTTGATGAGGGAGTTTTCCAGCACCAGCGCCTCAAACTCCGAGGAGACGAACACCGTGTCGAACCGGTCCACCTGGGAGACCATCATCCGGGTCTTGGCGTTGTGGCCCGAGCCGGACTGGAAATACTGGCTCACCCGGTTTTTCAGTTTTTTGGCCTTGCCCACATAGATCACCTGTCCGGTCTTGTCCATCATGAGATAGACCCCCGGGCTCAGGGGCAGGGCGTTGGCCTGATCCAGCAGCTGCTGGCGTGTCATAGGATGTGTCCTCCCTTCAGTTCAGGGTACCGGCGCTGCGCTGCAGCAGCTGCCTCACCCGCTGCTGCAGTTTCCGGTGATGCTGCAGCTCCGGATCGCCGGCAAGGAGCTGCCGGGCGGCCTTCTGAGCTTCGTCCAGAAGACGCATATCGCAGCTGAGATCGGCGATCTTCATGGCCGGCAGGCCGTGCTGCCGGGAGCCGAAGAAGTCGCCGGGGCCACGGAGCCGCAGGTCCTCCTCGGCAATTTTGAATCCGTCGTTGGTGCGCTGCATCACCTGCAGCCGCTCCCGGGTCTCCTGGGCGGTGTGGTCGCTCATCAAAATGCAGTAGCTCTTGACGCTGCCCCGGCCCACGCGGCCCCGGAGCTGGTGGAGCTGGCTGAGTCCGAACCGCTCAGCGTTCTCCACGATCATGGCGTTGGCGTTGGGCACGTCCACGCCCACCTCAATGACGGTGGTGGACACCAGGATCTGTGTTCTGGCCGCCACGAAGTCCGCCATCACCGCCTCCTTCTCCCGGGGCTTCATTTTGCCGTGGAGCACGGCGATCTGCAGATCCGGAAATACCTCCTGCTGCAACTGCCGGGCGTAGGCGGTGACGGCCTTGCGCTCGTCGGGGATCTGGTCGTCCTCCCCCACCAGGGGACAGACGATGAACACCTGATGCCCCGCCTCCACCTGCTTGCGGATGAAGGCCTGCACCCGGGTCCGATAGCTGCCGTCCACCACAAAGGTGTCCACCTTCTGCCGCCCCGGAGGCAGCTCGTCGATCACCGATACGTCCAGATCGCCGTAAATGATCAGTGCCAGCGTCCGGGGAATGGGGGTGGCAGAGAGCACCAGCGTGTGGGGATGGACACCCTTTTCCCCTAAGGCCGCCCGCTGGGCTACGCCGAAGCGGTGCTGCTCATCGGTGACCACCAGACCCAGCCGGGCGTACTGCACGTCCGAGGTCAGCAGGGCGTGGGTGCCGATGCACACGTCCACCTCACCGCTGGCCAGCTGTGCCAGGATCTCCCGGCGTTCCTTGGCCCGGGTAGAGCCGGTGAGCAGCACGCACCGCAGTCCCAAAGATCCCAGCAGGGGCCCCAGACCCTGATAATGCTGCCGGGCCAGGATTTCTGTGGGAGCCATCAGGGCGCTTTGCCAGCCGCTTTGGGCCGCCAGCCAGATGCACCCGGCGGCCACCATGGTTTTGCCGCTGCCCACGTCGCCCTGGCACAGCCGGTTCATGGGACGGCTGGAGCACATATCGGCGGCGGCCTCTGTAATGGCACGGCGCTGGGCGCCGGTAAGGGAGAAAGGCAGCTGGCGGCAGAAAATCTCCAGATCCGCCTGGTGACACTCCGGGCCGGTGACATCCTGCCGGTATTCCCGCAGCTGCTGCATGGCGCAGGTCAGCAAAAAAAGCTCCTCAAAAGCCAGCCGCCGCCGGGCAATGGACAGGGCCTCCGGGGAGTCGGGAAAGTGGATGTTTTCGTAGGCGTAGTTGCTGTGGCACAGCTGATGCTGCCGCCGCACCTCCTCCGGCAGATCGTCGGATAAAAGCTCCCGGCAGGCATCCAGGCCCTGACGTACCGCCCGGTCCATCATCAGTTGGCTGATGCCGGCGGTGAGGGAATAGATGGGCATGATCCGGCCGGTGATCTGCTGCTGACCCTCCGGCTCCAGCAGGGGGTTCACCATCTGGCGGCGCAGCAGATTCCCCTCCACCCGGCCGTAGAACACATAGGTCTGACCGGGCTGCAGGGTGTTTTTCCGGTATTCCTGATTGAAAAAGGTAAGGTCCAGCACTCCGGTGTCGTCCACCGCCCGGCATTTGACCACGGACCTGCCGCCGCTGATGCGGTGGGCGGTAGGGGCGGCGGCGATCATGGCCCGGGTACAGCCGTTTTCGCCGGGTACCAGCTGGGCGATGGGCACTGTGTGGGAGCGGTCCTCGTACCCCCGGGGGAAATAGGAGATGAGATCCTGCAGCGTGGCGATGCCCAGCCGGGCCAGCGCCTTGGCCCGTGCTTCCCCGATGCCGTGGATGTATCGGATATCCGTATGCAGATCCGCCATGGGACAGCTCACTCCTTTCCCGTACTTGTTTGCCTGTATTTTACCAGTTTTGCCGGGCGGTGACAACCGAAAAAGCGGGACACATCATGTGTCCCGCTTTTCTTCGCTTACATAATCCACATACTGGAAGCGTACGCCGTTTTCCTCCAGAACGGGGCCCTCCGTTTCCCGGCGCCAGCCGGGCAGGGTGTCCAGATCCGGGAAGAAGGTGTCGGCCTCCGCCTCTGCCAGCACCCGGGTGACATAGACCTGGCTGCACAGGGGCAGCATCTGCCGGTAGATCTCGCCGCCGCCGATGCAGAAGGCGTCGGGGCCTGCCAGAGCCGCCGCTTCCTCCGGCGAACGGGCCAGCTCCACCCCCTGGGGGGGCTGGTAATTCGGGTCACGGGAGAGTACGATGTTCCGGCGGTTGGGAAGCCCCTTGCTTCCCGGGAGGGACAGCAGCGTCTTGCGGCCCATCACCACCGTGTGACCGGCGGTGAGGGAACGGAAGCGCTTGAGATCGGCGCTGATGTGGAACAGCAGCTGACCTTCCCGGCCGATGCCCCAGGTTTCACTGACTGCTACAATGGCCTGCATCCTGCCCCTCCTTAAATGGCCACCGGGATCTGGTGGTCAAAGGGATGGGGATCGTACCCCTCCAGGGAGAAGCTGTCCCGGGTGAAGGCGTAGAAATCCTGTACGTCCTTGTCCATCACGAACCGGGGTGCCGGACGGCCCTGCCGCTCCAGCAGTTCCCGGATAATGGGCACATGCCGGTCGTAGATGTGGGCGTCGGCGATGACGTGTACCAATTCGCCCACCTGCAGCCCGCTGACCTGGGCGAACATATGTACCAGCACGGCGTACTGCACCACGTTCCAGTTGTTGGCCGCCAGCATGTCCTGGCTGCGCTGGTTCAAAATGGCGTTGAGGGTGTTGCCGGAGACGTTGAAGGTCATGGAATAGGCGCAGGGGTAGAGGGCCATGGCGTGGAGGTCCTCAAAATTGTAGAGGTTGGTGAGGATCCGCCGGGAGGCAGGATTGTGCTTGAGATCGTACAGCACCCGGTCCACCTGATCCATCTCCCCTTCGGGATACTGGTGCTTGATGCCCAGCTGATAGCCATAAGCCTTGCCAATGGAGCCGTTTTCATCGGCCCAGCTGTCCCAGATATGGCCCCGGAGGTCGTGGATGTTGTTGGACTTCTGCTGCCAGATCCACAGCAGCTCGTCGATGCTGGTTTTGAAATACGTGCGCCGGATGGTGAGGATGGGGAACTCCTGACGCAGGTCATAGCGGTTGATGATGCCAAATTTCTTCACGGTGTGGGCGGGGGTGCCGTCGTCCCAGTGGGGCCGTACCTGCTGGTCTGTATCCCATACGCCCTGCTCCAGGATCTCCCGGCAGTTCTGCTGAAAAATTTCGTCTGCCCGACTCATGGCCGTTTCCTCCTTGGGTGGTTTTTTCCAGTGTACCACAATCCGGCCCAATGGGACAAGGGGCAAAAAAGGCGGCCGCCTGCTGGCAGCCGCCGCTGTGTCAGTCCATGTCCACGCTGATATGGTCGGTTCCGTTGCGCTCGAACTCATTGAGGTATTGCCCCATGCGCTCCATCACCTCATCGTAATTTTCCGGGGTGAGAGGGGGATCATCCAGATCCCGCAGGGCCAGCTCCTGGGCCAGGATCTCAAAGAACGTGGTGTCCTCATAGGCCATGATGGCCTCGTGGATACCCCCCTCGGCAAAGGCCCGGGAGGGGATCAGCTCTCCCTCATACAGCTCCGTCAGGGCCGCCATGCCGTGATTGAGACAGTGGGAAAAGATCAGGCTCTCCACCTGGTCATACTGGCGGATCCGGTCGTCTCCCCGGGTGGAGTTGAGGACCCAGTTGCCTATGTACACCAGATCCAGCAGACGCCGGAACTGCTTTTCGCTCATTTTGATCTCCATGGTGCCACCTCCGATTCCTCTGCCCGAGATCTTTAGCTGCATTATAGCAGACCAAGGCAGAAAATACTACAGAAAAAAGCGGGGAAAATCCCCAAAATTTAGCTTGTGAACGGGGCTTTTGAATAGTATAATGTATGAGTTACCATATTCAAGGAGGCCCTTGTATGGACCCGAGACCTGTAGGGGTATTCGACTCCGGACTGGGCGGTCTTACCGCCGTCCATGAGCTGCGCCGGATCCTCCCTTCTGAAAACATTATATACTTCGGCGACACGTCCCGTGTCCCTTACGGCGGAAGAAGTGCGGAAATTTTGCTGCAGTATGCCCGTCAGGATGTCCGCTTCCTGCGCTCGTTTGATATCAAAGCAGTGCTGGTGGCCTGCGGCACCGTGTCTACCACGGCGCTGCCCGCCCTGCAGCAGGAGAGCGATCTGCCGGTGTTGGGGGTGGTGGAGCCGGCCTGCCGCCGTGCCGCCGTGCGAACCAAGAACAAGCGTGTGGGACTTATTGCCACGGCCGCTTCGGTGCGTTCCGGCGCCTATGAGCGGACGCTGCGGCGTCTGGACCCGGAGATCACCGTGGTGGGCAAGGCCTGTCCGCTGTTTGTGCCCCTGGTGGAAAACGGACGGTTCCGACGAGGTGACACGGTGATCGAAACCGTGGCCCGGGAATATCTGGAGCCCATGAAGGACCTGGGACTGGATACCCTGATCCTGGGCTGTACCCATTATCCGCTGCTGACGGAGATCATCGGTGAGATCATGGGCCCGGAAGTAGAGCTCATCAACGTGGGGCAGGAATCCGCCTGGGAGCTCAAGCGCACGCTGCAGAGCCTGGACCTGCTGGCCCCGGAGGGCAGCGGCGGCGTGGATCTGTACGCCAGCGACCAGCCGGAGGATTTTGCTCTGCAGGCCGGCCGCTTTCTGCAGCAGCAGCTTCAGGGCACCGTCCACGGCGTGGATATTCATCGGTATTGAGCCATGGAAGAGCATGTTGTTGTAACGGTGCGCAGCACCAGCCGCTATGAGGGCGGGGAGGAAACCGCCGTCTTTCACGGCCGGGGTCTGCTGCGCCGTCAGGAAGGCGCCTGGCGCCTGCGGTATACGGCCTCCACGCCGGAGGGCGGCCGTCTTGCTTCGGAAGTCCGGCTGGAAGGGGACTGCGCCTTTTTGCAGACCCTGGGCCCTGAGGGCTATACGCTGCCGCTGGATCTGCATCAGGCCACCACAGCCCGGATCCCTACGGCGGCAGGCATATTACCAATCACCGTCCATACCCGGCATCTGCGCTGGGATGAGGACGGCATCCAAATGGCCTACACCCTGCTGGCCGGGAAAGAGACCCTTTCCCAGCTGGAAGTAGCCATCCAACTGCACAAGGAATAAGGAGAGATAACCATGATCAATATGATCCAAAAAGCCAAAGATCAGGTGCTGCAGCTGACCCTGGCCGCCCTGCACCGTGCCCAGGAGGAGGGGCTGCTGCCGGAGGTATCCGTCACCCCCTCGGTGGAGATCCCCAAGGATACCGCCAACGGCGACTATACCACCACCTTCTGCCTGGCTGCCGCCAAGGCCATGAAGATGAATCCCCGCCAGGTGGCCCAGCTGCTGCTGGAGCGTCTGGATTTGACGGATTCCTATTTTACCTCCGTGGAGATCGCCGGTCCCGGCTTCCTGAACTTCCGGCTGGGCAGCAAGTGGTTTGCCGAGACGGTGTCTGCCATTGAGACCGAGGGCGCAGCCTACGGCAGCAACGATACCCTCAGCGGCAAGAAGTACATGGTGGAATTTGTCTCCGCCAATCCCACCGGCCCTATGCATATGGGCAACGCCCGGGGCGGCGTGCTGGGCGATACCCTGGCCTCCGTGCTGCAGAAATCCGGCGCATCGGTGTGGCGTGAGTTCTATGTCAACGATGCCGGCAACCAGATCGAGAAGTTTGCCAAGAGCCTGGAGGCCCGTTACCTGCAGATTCTGGAGGGCGAGGACGCCGTGGAATTCCCGGAAGACGGCTATCACGGCGACGATATCCGCCAGTTGGCCCAGGCCTTCTATGACCAGGAAGGGGACAAGTACCACCACTGCAGCCAGCAGGAGCGGCATGACGCTCTGGCCAAGTTCGGCCTGAGCCGCAACATCCCCAAGATGCAGTACGACCTGGCCCGGTACGGCATCCACTACGACCAGTGGTTCTTTGAGTCATCCCTCCATGAGAGCGGCTATGTGGCCCAGACGGTGGACGAGCTTACCGCCCGGGGCTATACCTATGAGAAGGACGGCGCCCTGTGGCTCAAGACCAGTGAGATCATGGCTGAAAACCTCCGCAAGGAAGGCAAGAGCGATGAGCAGATCGAAAAGCTGGGTCTGAAGGACGACGTACTGCGCCGGGGCAACGGCTTCTACACCTACTTTGCCGCCGATATCGCCTATCACCGGAACAAATTCGCCGTCCGGGGCTTTGATAAGGTCATCAACATCTGGGGCGCCGACCACCACGGCCATGTGGCCCGGCTGAAGGGTGCCATGGACGCTCTGGGTCTGGACGGTACCCACCGCCTGGATGTGGTGCTGATGCAGCTGGTGAAGCTGGTGCGGGACGGCGAAGTGGTGCGTATGAGCAAGCGTACCGGCAAGGCCATCAGCCTCACGGACCTGCTGGATGAGATCCCGGTGGATGCCTGCCGCTACTTCTTCAACGCAAAGCCCGATACCCAGATGGAGTTCGACCTGGGCCTGGCGGTGCGGGAGGACAGCGAGAACCCGGTGTACTATGTCCAGTACGCCCATGCCCGGATCTGCACGCTGCTGAAGAACCTGGCCCAGGAGGGCTATGCCGTTCCGGCGGCAGCGGATGTGGACTGCTCCGTGCTGCAGCATGAGACGGAGCTGGCGGTGATCAAGGAGCTGGCCCGCTACAGCCAGGTGGTGCAGCTGGCGGCCCGGGACTATGACCCCAGCCACATCAACCGCTACCTGACGGAGCTCTCCGCCGCTTTCCACAAGTTCTACAGCGCCTGCCGCATCAAGGGCGAGGAGGAACCGGTGCTGTACGCCCGGCTGAAGCTGGCCGACACGGTGCGCAGCGTGCTGCGCAACGCCATGGACCTCATCGGCTGCAGCGCTCCGGAACAGATGTAATACGAACCAATGGAGGGACAGGCCCGCAGGGGACTGTCCCTTCTTGTTCCGCAGCACCGGACTCTACGCTGCGCATAGGGGGAGAAACTCTACGCTGCGTGTGTGGTTTATCCGGCGGATTTTTGGTATCTTTCCATCAGAAGGGAGGAACAGGACATGGATCAGATCAGGATCGGCCAATTCATTGCGCAGACCAGAAGATCCCGGGGGCTGACCCAGAAGCAGCTGGCACAGCTGCTGTCCATCAGCGATAAGACCGTATCCAAATGGGAGTGCGGCAAGGGACTGCCGGAGGTCTCGCTGATGCTTCCGCTGTGCCGGGCGCTGGAGATCACCGTGAATGATCTTTTGGCTGGCCACCGGGTCGATCAAGGGGAGTACCAGAAAACTGCGGAGGAAAATATGATGGACTTGATGCGGGAAAATGAAGAGAATCGGAAAAAACTGGCTTTGTCTGCCATCTGCGGCGGTATGACCGTTCTGGCGGTCTGCTCGCTGGTGGTGATTGCGTCCTTTATGGAACTGCCTGCGGCGGCGCGGGTGGTACTGGTGCTGCTGGCCATAGCGGCGGCGGTGGTGGGCATCGGCGGCGCTGCTGTGCTGGATGTGGGAGCCGGGTATTACCAGTGCCCCCACTGCGGGACGCTGTTCGTGCCTACCATGACTGCCTATGTCAAGGGCTACCATACCATCACCAGACGCCGCCTTACCTGTCCGGAATGCGGCGTCACCAGTATGTGCCGCCGTCGAATCACCCGATAAATCAGCATATAAGAGAAGATCCTGTTGAAAACCAACAGGATCTTCTCTTATACTCCCATCAACAGCCGTACCGCCAGGGCGGAAAATACGAATCCCGCCAGATCTGCCGTCAGGGCGGCAGGGATGGTGTACCGGGTGCGGCGGATGCCGGCGGCGCCGAAATACACAGCGACGGTGTAAAAGGTGGTCTCCGTAGACCCCAGCATCACCGCCGCCACCCGTCCGATGTAGGAATCCGGCCCGTACTGCGCCATGATGTCGCTGCCGGCAGCCAGCGCCCCGGAGCCGCTGACAGGCCGGATCAGCAGCAGCGCCGTCACCTCCGGGGGAATGCCCAGAGCTTCCATCACCGGGGAGAGGAGAGCCGTCAGAGCTTCCAGAGCCCCGGATGCCCGGAGCATATACACCGCCGACAGCAGGGCCACCAGGGACGGCAGGATCCGGGTGATGACACTGAGCCCCTGACCCGCCCCGGCGGTGAGGGCGGCGTATACATCCACCTTGCGGTACAACGCCGCCACCGCTGCCGCCAGCAGCAGACCCGGCACTACATATACGGAAAAGTCCATCTCAGTCCCTCCACACCGCCTGCAGGCACCGTGCCGCCAGCAGGCCTGCCGCCACCGACAGTACCGAGGCCAGCCATACCGCCGGCAGGATGTCAAAGGGCGCAGCGCTGCCGCAGGCCGCCCGGACGCTGGCTACCGTGGTGGGCAGCAGCTGGATGGAGGCGGTGTTCAGCACCACCAGGCGGCACAGCTCATCGCTGGCTACCCCCTCGCAGCCGTAGGCCATCCGCCGTGCCGCCCGGATGCCCAGAGGCGTGGCGGCGTTCCCCAGTCCCAGCATATTGGCCGAAACGTTGGCCGACAGTGCTGCCAGCGTTTCCTCGTCCCGGGATGCCCGAGGCAGCAGCCGCCGCAGTACCGGCCGGAACAGCCGTCCCAGGCCCCGGGCCAGACCGCAGCGCTCCAAAAGTTCCATCACGCCCATCCACAGACATACCGCACCCGCCATGCCCAGACACAGATCCACCGCAGCGGCGGCACCGGACAGGGCGGCGGCAGCCACATCTTCCATTTCGCCGGCGGCTGTCCCGTATACCACGGAAATGCCTACCATGGCCGTCCAGACCCACGCCATTGCCATTCTATCACCTCGGTGATATATATGCACAGGAACGGCTGCGTAATTCCTGTATAAATTGTCGAAAACGCCGGAACATGATTGACAAATGGAGAAACTTGTGTCACAATAAACAAACAAGATCCGCTGCTGAAAACGTTTTCGAAGTTGAGGTGAATTGCTGTGAAATCAACCGGCATTGTACGAAGAGTGGATGAGCTGGGCCGCATCGTGCTGCCCATTGAACTGCGGCGTACTTTGGATATCGCAGAAAAGGATGCCCTGGAGATCTATGTGGACGGCGCCTGCGTCATTCTGAAAAAACACAGCCCCAGCTGCGTGTTCTGTGAAGGCGCAAAGGATATCTCCGTATTCAAGGGCAAAAATGTCTGCAGCAAATGCCGGCAGGAGTTGGCGGGTAAGTGATGGCCGGAAGGTTACTCCGCACCGCTTTCCCACGGTTCCCCCATGGCACTGCCTGCGGCAGTGCGTTTCCCAATGATAAAAAGGAAGTCCCGGCGCTGATGCGCCGGGGCTTCCTTTTTTTATATAGCGGGCAAGGAGCATCACTCCTGCAGCGCCGCCTGATAGAGTTCGTTTTTCCCAAGCCCCGTCTGCTGGGCCACCTGCCGGACGGCGTCTTTCATACGGACCCCTTCCTGCCGCAGCTGCCGCACCTGCTCCACCGCCTGTTCCATGGTGACGGTGGGGCCGCTTTCCGGCTGCGCGCCGCCCAGTACCAGCACGAATTCGCCCCGTGGCTCTGCAGTCTGGTAATAGGCCACCGCCTGGGCCAGGGTGGTGCGCCGGGTCTCCTCGTGGAGCTTGGTGAGCTCCCGGCACAGGGCGATGGGCCGGTCTCCCAACAGCTCCAGCATGTCCGCCAGGGTGGCACGGAGCTTATGGGGCGCTTCGTGGAAAATCAGGGTCCGCTCCTCATCCTTGAGCTGCGCCAGCCGCTGCCGCCGCTCGTTTTTGTTGGCGGGCAGGAACCCTTCAAACACGAACCGCCCGGTGGGCAGTCCCGATACCGACAGGGCCGTCACGGCGGCACAGCAGCCGGGAATGCTCTGTACGGTGATGCCGTTTTCAGCGCACAGACGTACCAGATCCTCGCCGGGATCGCTGATGGCCGGCGTTCCGGCATCGGTGATGAGGGCGCAGGTCTCCCCTGCCAGCAGCCGCTGCACAATGGCGCTGCCTGCGGCGGAGCGGTTGTGCTGATGATAGCTCACCATAGGCTTTTTGATCTCCAGATGGTTCAGCAGCTTCCGGGATACCCGGGTATCCTCGGCGGCGATGAAATCCGCCTGTGCCAGAGTCTCCGCTCCCCGTGGGGACAGATCCCCCAGATTTCCGATGGGCGTAGCCACCAGATATAACATTCCTGCCATGCTGTCACCTCTTGTCACGCAGATAGATGTGGTCCACTTCCTCTGTGGGTTTGCCGTCGGGCCTGGTGAGAATCAGCGGCGCTTCCACCGTCAGCCCGGTGCGTCCGCCCCGCCGGCATTCCAGCAGCAGCAGCGAGGGAGCCGTAGCGGCGCTGTGCTGTACCAGCCGCAGCCGCTTGGGTTCCAGACCCTGCTGCCGTGCCGTTTCCATCAGCTCCGCCATACGCCGGACGGGGAATACCAGAGCCAGCTGCCCGCCCCAGCGCAGGAGATACCGTGCGGCAGAGAGAACCTCCGCCAACGTGCAGCCGGTATCGAACCGTGCCGTGTCACGTGGGGAACGGCCGGTGGTGTAGCCGTCTGCGGTGTTGAAATAGGGGGGATTGGCCACCACCAGGTCGAAGGACCCGGCCTGGGGCAGCGCCTTGCGGTCCCGGAGATCTGCCTGCAGGCACCGGACGGAGCCTTCCAGACCGTTGATGGAGGCGTTGCGCTGTGCCAGACGGCAGGCCTGGGGCAGAATCTCCACATTGGTGATCTCCAGCCCCGGTGCCCGGGCCAGCAGCAAAAGTCCCAGCAGTCCTGTGCCGGCCCCCAGATCGCACACCCGGCGGCACCGTCCCAGCCGGGGAAAGGCGGAGAGCAGAAACGAGTCCGTTCCCGGCGGGAACAGGGCGTCGTCGTAGAGAAGTCGGTACCCGCCGGGCCACAGCTGCTCCATTCTTTCCATACCGCCACCTCCTGTGCGTTTCTCCCATTGTAATATAAATGCCTCCGGGCTGCAAGGACATAAAAAAACACCGGACCCATCGTCCGGTGCTTTTTTCAGTTTGCCATTATTCAGCGGGAGAGATAGCGCCGTTGGGGCAGGGATCGCTGCAGGAACCGCAGTCCAGGCAAGCATTGGCGTCGATGACGTACTGGCTGTCACCCTGGGAGATAGCGCCGACGGGGCAAGCGTCTGCGCAAGCGCCGCAGCTGACGCAAGCAGAACCGATCTGATAAGCCATGAGAGCACCTCCATAAAAATTTGGTAGTTTTATTGTAGCATGAAAATGAAAAAAAGCAACCCCCCATTTATGAGCCCTTCCCGCCTGCCAAAATGGCGTTCACAGATTGTTTTCAAAAAGGTCAAAGAAAGTCAAAGATTCCCTGTTGACATTTACGGGAAGGGTGCTATACTAAGGTCAAAGAAAGTCAAGGGGGGTGATGAGATGGGTATTTCGGATTTGATCGCCGGGTTTATCCAGTCAGAGCTGGAGGAGGCCGATGGGGTGCTGGAGCTGCAGCGCAGCGAGCTGGCCCAGCGGTTCAACTGTGTGCCCAGCCAGATCAACTACGTGATGTCCACCCGGTTTTCGCCGGAGCGGGGCTATCTCGTGGAGGGCCGGCGGGGCGGCAACGGATACATCCGCATCACCCGTGTACGGGTGGATCGCCAGACACTGCTGATGCACGTCATCAATTCTCTGGGTGATGAGCTGGACCTGTCCAGCGCCCGGGCCATTGCCGCCAATTTGGCGGAGTCCGGGGCCATCAGCCGGGAAGCAGCCGGGAATCTCCTGGCGGCGGTGAGCCAGCGGGCCCTGCAGGCGGCACCGGCAAACTGCACCGGCAAGCTGCGGGCGGATATTTTCAAGCAGGTATTGATTCAACTGGTTTGATTTGCCAGCAAAGGAGGCTATTGTTATGAAATGTCAACATTGTGGAAAGAATGAGGCAACGTTCTATTATAGAAGTACCGTCAACGGCCGGACTACGGAAGTGCATCTGTGTCCCCAGTGTGCCCAGGCGGAAGGATACGATCAGATGATGCGGCCCATGCGGTCCATGGGACTCTTTGATGATCCCTTCTTTACCCGTCCCTTC
The DNA here is from genome assembly GCA_944385395.1 of uncultured Oscillospiraceae bacterium. GTDB lineage: Bacteria > Bacillota > Clostridia > Oscillospirales > Oscillospiraceae > Vescimonas. Next base: position 26,331 of record CALWXA010000096.1, read on the forward strand.
TCCTGGTTTGACGGATTGACTTCTCGGCTCCTGACGGAGTTCCCCGCCCCGGTGGCGTTGGAAGAGGCACCTCAGGAGCGGGCGGAACAGCCTGCCGACCAGCCCTCCGGTGGGCTGGTGGACAACAAGCAGCAGGAAGAGCTGCGCAGCCGCCGCCGGCGCAACGAGCTGGAACAGCGGCTGAAAACCGCCATTGAAACGGAAAATTACGAGGAAGCTGCCCGGGTGCGGGATGAACTGCGCACCCTCAGCGCCTGATGCGGTTTTCTGAAAAGACCGCAGGAAAGGAGTGTTATCCAATATGTATGAAAACAAATTTACCCCCAGGGCTGAGGAAGCCCTGCGTCTGGCCCAGGAAGCTGCCGAGGAAATGGGCCATGGTTATGTAGGCAGCGAGCATCTGCTGCTGGGCCTGCTGCGGGAAGAGGAGGGCATTGCCCATCGTGTCCTGTCGGAATACGGACTCAGTGAGGATATGGTCTGCACCATCCTGCAGCGCAGCGTGGGCACGGGCCTGTCCGGCTCCGCTCCTTCCCAGGGCCTGACGCCCCGGGCCAAGAGCGCTGTGGAGCTGGCAGTCAGCGAGGCCATGCGTACCGGCTCCGGCTATATCGGAACGGAGCACCTGCTGATGGGCATTCTCCGTGAGGGGAACAACATGGCCATCCGTGTGCTGCAGACCGTGGGCATCGATCCCCGGAAGCTGTACAGCAGCGTGGTGAAAAAGCTCAATGAGGCCCCCCGGACTGCCGCTGCATCCAACCAGTCCGCTGCCAAGGACGACGGCAAGAAGGGCAAGACCCTCTCGGAATTCACCCGTGATCTGACGGAAGCTGCCCGGCAGGGCCGGCTGGATCCCGTCATCGGCCGTGAGAAAGAGATCGCCCGTGTGATCCAGATCCTCTCCCGCCGTACCAAGAATAACCCGGTGCTGATCGGTGAGCCCGGCGTGGGCAAAACCGCCATTGCCGAGGGCCTGGCCCAGCGTATCGCCTCTGCCGACGTGCCCGAGGAACTGATGGACAAGAAGATCCTGTCCCTGGACCTGAGCGGCATGGTGGCCGGTACCAAGTACCGTGGTGAGTTTGAAGAGCGGATCAAGAACACCCTCAAAGAGGTGCAGAAAGCCGGCAACGTGATTTTGTTCATCGATGAGCTCCATACCATCGTGGGCGCCGGCAGTGCCGAGGGCGCCGTGGACGCCGCCAACATCATCAAGCCGGCCCTGGGCCGTGGCGAGATCCGTGTGGTCGGCGCCACCACCCTGGATGAGTACCGCAAGTACATTGAAAAGGACGCTGCCCTGGAGCGCCGGTTCCAGCCGGTGACGGTGGGGGAGCCCAGCCAGGAAGCCTCTGTGCAGATCCTGATGGGCCTGCGGGATAAGTATGAGGCACACCATAAGCTGACCATCACCGACGAGGCGGTGGAGGCAGCGGTGAAGCTCTCCTCTCGCTATATCAACGATCGCTTCCTGCCGGACAAGGCCATCGACCTGATGGACGAAGCCGCCAGCCAGGTGCGTATGGCAGCTGAATCCGCTTCTCCGGACCTGAAGAGCCTGGAAGAGAAGATCGCCGCATTGCGCCGGGAGAAGGAGGAGGCCATTGCCGGCCAGGACTACGAGAAGGCAGCCCAGCTCCGGGATATTGAGAAAAACTACACCGAGCAGGTGGAGATCGAGCGGGACAACTGGCGCAAGCAGCTGTCCACCAACCGCGGCAAGGTAACGGCGGAGGATATTGCCAAGGTGGTTTCCGGCTGGACCGGTATCCCCGTCACTCGTCTGACAGAGGACGAAAGCAGCCGCCTGCTGCAGCTGGAAAAGACCCTCCACGCCCGTGTCATCGGTCAGGATGACGCCGTGTCCGCCGTGGCCCGTGCCATCCGCCGCAGCCGTGTGGGTCTGAAGGATCCCCATCGTCCCATCGGTTCGTTCCTGTTCCTGGGCCCCACCGGCGTGGGCAAGACGGAGCTGTGCAAGACGCTGGCTGAAGCCATGTTCGGTGATGAGAACGCCATGGTGCGTATCGATATGTCCGAGTACATGGAGCGCCACACCGTCTCCCGGCTCATCGGTTCGCCTCCCGGCTATGTGGGCCACGAGGAAGGCGGCCAGCTGACGGAGAAAGTCCGTCGCAAGCCGTATTCCGTGGTGCTGTTCGATGAGATCGAGAAGGCCCATGAGGATGTGTGGAACATCCTGCTGCAGATCCTGGAGGACGGTGTGGTCACCGATTCCCAGGGCCGGCATGTGGACTTCAAGAACACCATCATCGTGATGACCAGCAACGTGGGTGCCAAGAACATCACGGCTGCCGAGTCTGCCCCCCTGGGCTTCGACGGCGGCAAGAAGGACGAGGACGACAACGCCCGCTTTGAGCGGATCCGTCAGGCGGTAATGGCAGAGCTCAAGCGCACCTTCCGCCCCGAGTTCCTCAACCGTATCGATGAGATCATCGTGTTCCGCCAGCTGACGGAGGAGAACATCTGCGCCATTGCCCGGGGTATGCTGGACAAGACGGCGGGGCGCATGGCCCAGCAGGGCATTACCCTGGAGGCCGACGACGATGCCGTGGCGGCGCTGGCCAAGGACGGCTTCGATCCCCAGTACGGTGCCCGTCCGCTGCGCCGGGCCATCCAGAACCGGGTGGAGGATTCCGTGGCCGAGCAGATGCTGGAAGGCAAGCTGGTCTCCGGCGATACCGCTCTGGTGACTCTGACAGACGGCAAGGTCACCATCGTCAAAAAGAGCGAAGCTGCTGCTGACGAGCAGTAACAGCCACGTCCCCGGGAGGGCGGCGTCCATAGGGCGCCGCCCTCCCTTTTTGCTGCCGTTTATTTGTATCTGTTTTGTGGTTGTTTTGTGACCATATCCGGGATATAATAGCACCATCTACTGCTTTGACAGGTCAAAGAAAGGATTCAATCTATGAACATCAACTGGAACAGTCCGGATTTTCAGGGCTTCGGCCACCAAAATCCCTTTGCCAGGAAGGAACCCAGACCGGTGCGTAAGCCGGTGGGCACACCGCTGATGCGCACGGTCATCAATCTGCTGGTGACGCTGGTGTTTGCGGCCATCTACTTCTATGTGGTGCTGCCGCCCATCAACCTGCACGCTGAGTCGTTCTATACCTTTTTGCTGCTGTGCTGTGTGGTGTACTGCGTGTGCGCTCTGGTGACCTCCGGGTTCCAGGGCACCGGCGTCAAGGGCTATGCAGGCTTCGTGAAAAAACAGTGCCGCATCCCGGTGCTGCTGGCCGCCGCCGCCGTGGTGGTGGCATTGGTGGGCGCTCTGGTGGGCTGGGTGGTATTCCGTGCCGACAGCTATGCCTCGCTGCTGACGGTGGAGACCGGCAACTTTGCCGATGAGGTCCAGGAGATCTCCTATGACCAGATCCCCATGGTGGATAAGGATTCCGCCCAGCGCCTGGCTACCCGCAAACTGGGCGAGCTGGCGGACATGGTCTCCCAGTTCGAGATCCGGGAGGATTTTACCCAGATCAACTATCAGGGCCGCCCGGTACGTGTGGCTTCCCTGGAATACGCCGACCTCATCAAGTGGTTCACCAACCGCGGCGACGGCCTGCCGGCCTACCTGATCGTGGACATGGTGACCCAGGACGTGGAAGTGGTGCGTCTGGATGAGGGCATGAAGTATACCCCCGCTGAGCATTTCGGCCGGAACCTGTACCGCCACCTGCGGTTCAACTATCCCACCTACCTCTTTGCCGAGCCGGTCTTTGAAATCGATGAAGAGGGTCATCCCTACTGGGTCTGCCCCCGGATGATCAAGACCATCGGTCTCTTCGGCGGTACGGACATTCAGGGTGCCGTGCTGGTGGACGCCGTTACCGGTGAGAGCCAGTATTACGAGGAAGTCCCCTCCTGGGTGGACCAGCTGTATGTGGCGGATCTCATCATGGAGCAGTACGACTATTACGGCATGTACAGCAACGGCTTCTGGAACTCCATTTTCGGCCAGCGTGACGTGAAGGTCACCACCGACGGCTATAACTATATCGCCATCGGCGACGACGTGTATATGTATACCGGCGTCACTTCCGTTACCTCCGACCAGTCCAACATTGGCTTCCTGCTGTCCAACCAGCGCACTAAGGAAACCCGCTTCTATTCCGTGGCCGGCGCTACGGAGGCCTCCGCTCAGGCATCCGCCCAGAGCCAGGTTCAGCAGATGCGCTACCGGGCCACCTTCCCGCTGCTGCTGAATATCGCCGACCAGCCCACCTACTTCATGTCCCTGAAGGGTGAGGACGGCCTGGTAAAGATGTATGCCATGGTGAACGTCCAGCAGTATTCCATCGTGTCCACCGGCGGTACCGTGGAAGCCTGTGAGGCCAGCTACCGCCAGGCGTTGGCGTCCAACGGCATCATCGGCAATGAGGACGCCGAGGTGAAGCCGGAGGACCAGGCAGAAGTCCAGGGCGCCATTACGGATCTGCGCACTGCTGTCATCGACGGCAATACCTGGTACTACCTGCAGCTGGACGGCACCGGCCCCTTCTATGCCATCTCCGCCGCTGACGACCGTAATGTGGTGATCCTCAATACCGGCGATACGGTGAAGATCAAATACGCCACCGGTGACGGCACCATCCTCAATGCCTACACGGTGACAAAGGTTCAATAAAGCAAAAGCGGCAGACCCTACGGGGTCTGCCGCTTAGGTTGTCAAAAAAGCGGAAGATTTTGGATTTCGGAGGGAAAGATAGTGTGAAAGAAAACCGTCAGGGTTGTCTTTCGCGTTCAATCAGAACACTTTTCAAAACTTTTATAAGTTGTGAAAAGTGCTCTCAGCCTGTCGAAAACACCTTTTCGACAGGCTGAGAGACAGACCCTGCGGGGTCTGCCTCTTTTTTGCTGTTTGGAAACGGTTATACCACCTGGAACAGGTAGAATTTCAGATAGCTGGTCTCCTCTACACCCCAGAGGATGGGATGGTCACAGCTTTGCTGCCGGGCTTCGATCTGCCGCAGCTGCACCCCGGCGTCTTTGGCGGCGTCGGCAAGCATCTTGCGGAACAGCTCCTCCGTAGCAAAATGGCTGCAGGAGCAGGTGGCCAGATACCCGCCCCGGGGCAGCAGCTTCATGGCCCGGTAATTCAGCTCCTTGTAGCCGCTCATGGCGTTGGCCACGGTTTTCCGGCTCTTGGTAAAGGCCGGCGGGTCCAGAATGATGAAATCGTACCGCCGGGGCTCCTGTTCCAACCGGGGCAGCAGATCAAATACATTTTCCGCCACGCACTCCATCACGTCTGCAAGGCCATTGATCCGGGCGTTTTCCCGTGCCATGGCCACGGCGGATTCCGAAACATCCACCGCCGTCACGTGCCGGGCGCCGCCCCGGGCGGCGTTGAGGGCAAAGGACCCGGTGTGGGTAAAGCAGTCCAGCACCGTCCGGCCCGCCGCCAGCCGTGCCACCGCCCGGCGGTTGTATTTTTGATCCAGGAAAAAGCCGGTTTTCTGTCCGTTTTCCACATCTACCGTGTACCGGATGCCGTTTTCCAGAATCTCCGTCAGGGGGCTATCCGGCACCGGCTCCCCCGGCAGGGGATACCAGCCCTTGCCCTGCTCCATGCCTTCCAGCTCCCGGATGGCCACATCGTTGCGCAGATAGATGCCCCGGATGTCCTGCCCGTCCCGGCGCAGGATGTCCGCCAGTGCCGGCAGGATCACATCCTGCCGCTGTTCCATGCCCAAGGACAGCACCTGTACCGACAGAAGATCGTTGAACCGGTCTACCGTGAGACCCGGGAAGTGATCGGCTTCCCCGAAGATGAGGCGGCAGCAGCGGCTGTCCTCCGGCCCCATAACGGTCTTGCGGTAGTCCCAGGCGTACTGCAGCCGCCGGCGCCAGAAGGCCTCGTCGAAGGTGTCGTTGGCGTTGCGGCTGATGAGCCGTACCCGGATTTTGGAGTGGCTGTTGTAGAAGCCGGCCCCCAGCCAGCTGCCTTTGGGACTGAGTACGTCCACAATGCTGCCGTCGGCGATGTCACCGGAGAGCCCCGTCACCTCTCCTTCATAGACCCAGGGATGCCCGCCCCGAATGGCGGCTTCCCCCTTCCGGGTGATGGTGATGTGGGGATAGGGACGTTGGGTTTTCATAGCGGTACACCGGCTTTCCTGAAAGAGTTTATGTATGAGGATTATACCACATCCGCCGTCTCGGCGCTACTCCTGCGCAGCAGCCTGCGGTAAGTAAGATCGATGCCCAGGGCGCCCAGGGGTGCGGTGATGAGGATGGCCAGCCCAGCGCCCATCAGCGCCGCCTCCTGGTGGGTAATGCCCAGAAACCGGGGCCCCAGCAGGAAAAAGGCCAGAATCTCGAAGGAGGCCGGTACAAAGGACATGAGGATGGCGGGACGGCCCATCTTCCGCAGATCCGAAAGGTTCAGGGAAAGTCCGGCTTTGAGCAGAATGATGATCAGGGCCATCTGCCGCAGTTCGGCGGAGATGGCAAGAATGGATGGGTCCAGCAGATTCAGCACATAGGGCCCCAGCAGGATACCGGTAAAGAGCATACCGATGATCCGGGGCAGACGGCACCATTGACATAATGCGGCGGCGGCCAGACCAGCCAGAAAAATCAGAGCCAGAGAAGTCAGCATGGAAAAAATCCTCCTTAACACGCAAAAAGCCGATGCCTTCTGCGATGAAATCACAGAAGGCATCAGCTGATAGCAGCGGTTTAGGTTTCCCAGGGGAGAACTTCATTCCCGGAGATTATTTATACAATATTTTGGAGGATTTGTAAATCCCCTTTTTTCCTGACAGGAAAGATTCTCCCATTGGGGAAATGCGACTTTCCCCTTGACAGGTATACAGGATACAGATAAAATAAGAAAAGATGATTATTGGGAGATTAGGGGAATCGCCCAATTATTTTCTGCCTGAAGGGAATTGCCCGGCGGGGCAGTTCTTTTTCCATACAAAAAAGCAAATAGGAGGAGACCAAACCATGACCACCATGGGCTACATTGTAGCAGCCGTTGTGGCCGTCGTGTCCTGCGTTGTTTGGTTCCCTCTCGGCATTCACTACCGTAAGCGCGTTGCGGAGAAAGAAATCTCCAGCGCAGAAGAAGAAGCCACGCGGATTATCAACGAAGCCATCAAGAGTTCTGAAAATAAGAAGCGCGAAGCCCTTCTGGAGGCAAAAGAAGAGATCCTAAAGTCTCGCAGTGAATACGAGAAGGAAGTCAAGGAGCGCCGGGCAGACCTGCAGAAGCAGGAGCGCCGGCTGCAGCAGAAGGAAGAAAACATCGATCATAAAACGGAAGCTCTGGAAAAGAAGGAAGAGGCTCTCAACGCCAAGCACGCCGCTGTGGATAAGGAGCAGGAAGAGATCAAGCTCATCAAGCGCAGCCAGACGGAGATGCTGGAGCGGATCTCCGGCTTCACCGCTGAGCAGGCCAAGGATTACCTCATCAGCCAGGTGGAAGCGGAAGTCACCCACGAGACCGCTATGAAGATCAAGGAGATCGAGTCCCGGGCCAAGGAAGAGGCCGATCAGCGTGCCCGTGAGATCGTAGCCACCGCCATCCAGCGCTGTGCCGCCGACCACGTGGCCGAAATCACCGTCAGTGTGGTACCCCTGCCCAATGACGAGATGAAGGGCCGCATCATCGGCCGGGAAGGCCGCAACATCCGCACGCTGGAGACCCTTACCGGCGCCGACCTCATCATCGATGATACCCCGGAAGCCATTACCGTTTCCTGCTTTGAGCCGGTCCGCCGTGAGATCGCCCGGCTGGCTCTGGAAAAGCTCATTGCCGACGGCCGCATCCATCCCACCCATATTGAGGAGATGGTGGAGAAGGCCCGCCGTGAGGTGGATGCCGTCATCCGCTCTGAAGGCGAGCGCGCCGTGCTGGAGACCGGTGTCCGGTCCCTGCACCCGGAGCTGCAGAAGCTGCTGGGCCGGCTGCATTACCGTACCAGCTACGGCCAGAACGTGCTGCAGCACTCCATTGAAGTGTCTCACATCGCCGGCATGATGGCCGCCGAGCTGGGCGCCGACGTGAATGCCGCCAAGCGTGCCGGCCTCCTGCATGATATCGGCAAGGCCGTGGACCACGAGCTGGAAGGCACCCATGTGTCCCTGGGCGTGGAGTTCTGCCGGAAATACCGGGAGAAGGAAGAAATCATCCATGCCATCCAGGCCCACCACGGCGACGTGGAGTGCAAGACTTTGGTGGCCTGCCTGGTCCAGGCGGCCGACGCCATTTCCGCCGCCCGTCCCGGTGCCCGCCGTGAGAATCTGGAGAACTACATCAAGCGTCTGCAGAAGCTGGAGGAGATCACCAGCGATTATCCCGGCGTGGAAAAGAGCTATGCCATCCAGGCCGGCCGTGAGGTGCGGGTGATGGTGAAGCCCGAGCAGGTGCCGGAAGATCAGATGGTGATCCTGGCCCGTGAGATGGCTAAGCGCATCGAAAACGAGCTGGAGTATCCCGGTCAGATCAAGGTTCACGTGCTGCGTGAGACCAAGGTCGTGGAATACGCCAAATAAGCAAGTAAATAAAAAAGACGTTCAGCCAGATCGGCTGAACGTCTTTTTTATATCATGCTGCAATCAGTCATTCCAACCGAAGATCCGCACCACCCACTGCTTGGTGTAGTAGTAGGCGCTGACGGGATAGTTCCGGTAGTTGGACGTGTTGGAACAGATGAGATAGTCAATGGTGTCTCCATTTGCATCGGTGATAGGCTGGGCGATGACGGTGGTGTGCTCCATACCCTCGGCACCCATGATGAGGATATCACCGGCCTGGCCGTCATAGTAATTGGCGTTGGCGTTAGCCACCAGGCCGTACCCGGTGTTGGTCTGGGCGTAGTCCATGAAATCACCCACGTTGATCCAGGAGAAATGCATATAGACGTCGGTATGCCAGAACCACTGGGCATCGCCGGTCTCGTCCATGGGGATACCGCCGGCGTGAAGCACCTGGGAGCCAAAGTTCTGGCAGTTGCCTCCCAGATCGTCATATACCATCCACTGGCTGCTGCGGTCCTGAATATACAGCTGCATATAGGTGTAGGCGGCCTGCCGGTCATAATCGTGATCCCAGGTGAGATCCACGGCGGCCCCGGCGCTGCTGCGCTGTGCCTGACGCTGGGCGATGTTCTGCAGGAATTCATCCAGCCGTGCGTCACATCCGGCCGCTTCGTCGTAGACAAAGTTGTAGTATGCGCCGCCTTCACAGCTGTGGCTGTCAATCAGCCAGCTGCCGTCTCCGCTTTGCGCCATGGTGAAATAGTGCAGTGTACCGTATTCCTCACTGTCCACATCCTCCGTACCGGCAAAGTGGGTAACGGCGTCCTCTGTGATGGTGAGGGTCACGGTACCGTCCTCGTGCTCCTCCACATCCGTGATGGTCAGCGTGAAGTCATAGTCCACCAGGTGCAGATCGATGAGGGAGGCTTCCCGGACAGCAATGAGGCTGCGCCATACCGCTTCATTCCAGTCTGCCTCTACAACGGATACGAACAGGTCATCGCAGCTCCCCTCGGTGAGGTTTCCCACGGCCTGATAGTAGCGGTGCATGAATACCAGAACAGGCTGAACCATGGCAGCATCCACCTGGGCGGAGGACTCGCTGAATTTGCCGCTTCCTACGCAGCCTTCCGGCTCCGGGGTCTGCACCACCTGCGAAACCTGGGGCGTGTCGTCCGGTTCCTCTGCTGCTTCCTGCCCACAGCCGGGCACAAGCCCTGCCAGACAGGCAGCGAAAATCAAACACAACAATTTTCTTTTCATGGCATTTCTCCTTTTCAGATGGCAGCCCGTGCCCGGCAGGGCATACTCATCCTAATATAGCATGCATAGTGTGTCACAGAATGCTGAAACAAATCTTAGGGGTGTACGGGTGAATTTTGGCAAAATGCGAATATAGTGCTTGCAAAACCGGCAGAAGTTTGTCATATTAAGAGATAAGACAGGAAGGGAGGACGTGCCTGTGAAGCGAAGAGCACTGAGTTTGCTGCTGATCCTCTGCCTGCTGCTGACGGCCTGCGGGACTACTGCGGATCCCCAGCAGGAGCAGCCGGTAACGCCCGGTGTGGAGACAGATCCCGACCCCGATGAAAAGAATCCCACAGACCCTACCGGTTCAAAAGATCCCACGGACCCCAATGCCCCTGAAGACCCGGACTCTTCCATAGATCCGGAAAATCCCGGTACTTCCCAGGATCCCGAGGACCCTGAGCCGTCCAAACCTTCCACGAATCCCGATCAGCCTGGCTATGAACCGCCGGATATCGTATCGCCTCAGCACGAGCGGATCCGTGGCGCCGCCAGCCACGGCCTCTCTGTGGGCATGGAGGATGTGCTGCTGGCATTGCAGGAGCTTTACTATCAGTCCCTGACCAAGTTGGAAGTACAGCCCTGCGGCGCCTATTTCTCCGCAGATACTCAGGCCAAATGGCATGAAGCGGTGTGGCGCAGCCTCATCGCTGTCCGGGAGGCCTCCCTCATCGATCTGCACCTGGTGGACTACGACTTTACCCTGCGCTGCACCGGCGCCCGGTGGAAAGGCGACCGGGAGATCCATATCACGGCGGTGGAGGATGTGGCCATGTGGTTTGCCGCCACAGCGGATGTCACCAGCCGCCAGCAGGGCGTGGTCCATACCTTTGTGCTTTCCCGTACCGGCCAGGATACCTGGAAGATCAAGGAGCACATGGCCGATGACAACCCCTATGCCAGCTTCTCCTATGACAGCGGCGCCGGCTGCGATAAGCGGCTGTCCACCTTCCTGAGCAATATTGCCCAGCGCCAGTCCCAGCGTGGCGGTGCCGGCGGCGGAACCAGCCTTACCTGGGACCACGATTACGACCGCCAGGCAGCTTTGAGCTATATGCGGCAGTATGCCCTGCAGCGCAACGGCGACTGGATGGCCTATGACAGTGCCGGCGGCAACTGCCAGAATTTCGGTTCCCAGGTGCTCTATGCCGGCGGTATCCCCATGGATCAGGAGGGAGACGCCCAGTGGTACTGGAACAGCCACGGCGACCAGAACTATTCCTGGATCAATGCAGGCAACTTCATGAACTATGCCCGGAGCAATACCGGGTACGGGCTGGTGGCCGATGCCAATGCCAATTACTATGACGGCCAGACCGGTGATATCCTGGTGATGGGCAACGGCAATTATGCCCATACCACGGTGATCTCCCGTCCCATCACCGACGGCAGCGGCGCCACTGTGGACTACCTCATCTGCTCCAATACCACGGATTATCTGGATTTCCCTGCCAGTGCCTATTATTATACCCAGCAATGGGTGGTGCGAATCTTCGGCTGGAATGATATGCCGGTGATAGATCCCGGTGGTGATGGCGGCGACGGCGGCGATGGTGGAGAAGAGGGTGAAACCACCGATCCTACCGACCCTGCGGATCCTGGCGATACCGAAACACCTCCCGAGAATGGAGAAACACCAGTGAATACCAATCCTGAGGAATGAAAAAAGGCCGGGGTGCCGTTGGCACTCCGGTTTTTTCATGGTATAATATACAGGATTGCTGGGCCGTTTGCGCTGTCCCCAATGGACGGCGGACGATGCGGCCCTATACCAATGGAAAGGACTGCACACCATGCGTTATGAGATCCTGGCCCTGGGGGATGTCACCGGGGAGGAAGGACTGGCCCACCTCCGGCGCTGCCTGCCGTATCTGAAGCGGCAGCGGAACATCGCCTTCACTGTGGCCAACGGAGAAAATATATCCGGCAACGGCCTGACGGAGGAGCAGGCCCGTGACCTGCTGGCTGCCGGGGTGGACGTTATCACCCTGGGCAACCACACCTGGGGCAAGCCCCGGATCGCCGACTTCCTGGAGGATAACCCTTATATCCTGCGCCCCGCCAACTATACCGGCCGGGCTCCGGGCCGGGGCTACGGGGTATACGAGTGCGGCCGGATCCGCATCGCCGTGATGAACCTCATTGGCCGGTGCGATCTGGACTTCAACGCCGAAAATCCCTTTACCACCGCCGACCGGCTGCTGCGCCAGGATGACAAGCCCACCTTTACCCTGGTGGACTTCCACGCCCAGGCTACCAGTGAGAAGCTGGCCATGCGATATTATCTGGACGGCCGGGTCAGCGCCCTGTGGGGCACCCATACCCACGTGCCAACGGCGGATGAGCAGGTCTGTGCCAAGGGTACCGGCTATATCACGGACCTGGGCATGACCGGCCCGGTGGAGTCGGTACTGGGCATTTTGCCGGAACAGTCGGTGACATTTTTCCTGGGTGGTCTGCCGGGCCGCTTCCGCAGCGCCGGCGGCAGCTGTAAGCTCCAGGGCGCCGTGTTTACGCTGGAGAGCGATACCGGCCTTTGCACCGCCGTGGAGCGTGTGGACATCCGATAACAACACAAGAAGGAGCCGATGGACATGTCTGTAGAAAAGGTAAGAGCATATCTGAAAGGTTATGGCGTAGCGGACCGGATGCGGGAATTTGAGGTATCCAGCGCCACCGTGGAGCTGGCAGCCGTGGCGGTGGGGGTGGAAGGTGCCCGGATCGCCAAGACATTGAGCTTCAAGGTGGGGGAGGACCCCATCCTCATCGTGGCGGCAGGTGACGCCAAGATCGATAACAGCAAATATAAGCATTATTTCCATGCCAAGGCCAAGATGCTCACCCCGGAGGAAGCGGTGGAGCGCATCGGCCACGCCGTAGGCGGCGTGTGCCCCTTTGCCCTGCCGGAGGACGTAAAGACGTATCTGGACGTATCCCTGCAGCGGTTTGAGACGGTGTTCCCCGCCGTGGGCAGCGCCGCCTCTGCCATTGAGCTGACCTGCCAGGAGCTGGAGCGCTGCTGCGGCGCCAATTTCGTGGAATGGGTGGACGTGTGCAAGGGCTGGCAGGAGGAGCAGGATGGTTGAGATCCTCCACGCCGCTGACCTCCACCTGGACAGCGCCTTTGCTTCCCTGACGGAGGAGCAGGCCCGGCAGCGCCGGCAGGAGAGCCGGCAGCTTCTCCGGGATATGGTGGACTTTGCCAATGACCATGGGGTGCAGCTGCTGCTCCTCCCCGGCGACCTCTTTGATGGGGAGCGGGTCTATGCCCAGACCGCACCGGAGATGGCGGAGGCCTTGGGCCGCTTTACGGGCCAGGTGGTGATTGCCCCGGGCAATCACGATTGGTATTCCCCCCGCAGCCCCTATGCCCGGACGCTGTGGCCGGACAACGTGCATATTTTCACCGGAGCCGCCATGGAGCGCCTCTCCTTCCCTCAGTACGGCTGCACCGTGTACGGCGCCGCCTTCACCGGTCCGGAAATGCCGGCGCCGGAGCCCTTCCGTGTGCCGGAGGAGGACGGCGTGACGTTGCTGGTGCTCCACGGCGACGTGGCGGCTCCCGGCAGCCGGTACCGCCCCCTCTCGCCAGAGTGGCTGGCGGAAACCGGAGCGGATTATGTGGCCCTGGGTCATGTCCATAGCTGCAGCGGGGTGCAGTATGCCGGGAAAACGGCCTACGCTTATTCCGGCTGCCCCGAAGGCCGGGGCTTTGATGAACTGGACGATAAGGGGTTTTTGTGGGGCCGTGTGGACCGGGACAAGGCGGAACTGACCTTTGTACCCTTTGCCCGCCGCCGCTACCGGATCCTTACCGTGGATGTGACGGAGGGTGACCCCGCCGAGAAGATCGCCCAGGCCCTGAGCGGCCGTGAGGCGGACATCTGCCGGGTGCGGCTTACCGGCAGCGTGGATGAACGCCTGCCCCTGTCCGGATTGCAGCAGCAGCTTCAGGGCCTTGCCTGGCAGCTGGAAGTGCGGGACGAGACCCGGCTGCGGCAGGATCTGTGGCTCCACACCGGGGAGGAATCCCTCCGGGGCCTCTTTTTGCAGCGGATGCGCCGGGAATACGACGGGGCGGATGCAGAGCGGCAGCGTCAGATCCTCCAGGCGGTGGAGTATGGTCTGGCGGCTATGGAGGGCCGGGAGCTGTAAGGCGCTGCAGGATGCCGGATGAGGCTTGACATTTGCTGCCGGGGCAGATACAATAGAAATTCAGTGAGATTTTCAAGAGAAATCCCGGAAAAGGCCGGGATAAAAATGAGAAAAAGGAATGGAAGAATTATGGCAAAAGATCAGAGAAACGTCGAGGCTATCACGCCCATGGAAGAGGACTTTGCCAAGTGGTATACGGACATCTGCCTGAAGGCGGAACTGGTGGACTACGCCAGCGTCAAGGGCTTTTTGATCCTGCGGCCCTACGGCTATGCCATCTGGGAGAATATCCAGCGGATCATGGACGGTGCGTTCAAGAAAACCGGACACGTGAACGTGGCCATGCCGGTGCTGATCCCCGAGAGCCTTTTGCAGAAAGAGGGGGATCTGGTGGAGGGCTTTGCCCCGGAGGTGGCCTGGGTCACCCACGGCGGCAGCGAAAAGCTGGAGGAGCGCCTGGCCTTCCGGCCTACCTCCGAGACCATGTTCTGCGATCACTGGGCCCACGTGCTCCACTCCTGGCGGGAGCTGCCCATGCTGTATAACCAGTGGTGCTCCGTGATCCGCTGGGAAAAGACCACCCGCCCCTTCCTGCGCAGCCGGGAGTTCTGGTGGCAGGAGGGCCACACCATCCATGAGACGGCCCAGGAGGCCATGGACGAGACGCTGCAGCAGCTCAACTGCTATGCCGATTTCTGCAAGAACGTCCTGGCCATGCCGGTGGTGAAGGGCCGCAAGACCGACAAGGAGAAGTTTGCCGGCGCCGACGCCACCTACACCATCGAGTGCATGATGAAGGACCGCAAGGCCCTGCAGTCCGGCACCAGCCACTATTTCGGCGACAAGTTCAGCCGGGCCTACGACGTGACCTTCGCCGGACGGGACAACAAGCTGCAGTACCCCTTCCAGACCTCCTGGGGCAGCAGCACCCGGCTCATCGGCGCGGTGATCATGACCCACAGCGACAACAACGGTCTGGTACTGCCCCCCGCCATCGCCCCCATTCAGGTGGTGGTGTTGCCCATCGCCCAGCACAAGCCTGGTGTTCTGGAGGCGGCGGCACAGCTGCGTGACCGCCTGACGGCCAAGGGATTGCGTGTGAAGATGGATGACAGCGATCAGTCCCCCGGCTGGAAGTTTGCCCAGTATGAGATGAAGGGCGTGCCTGTCCGGGTGGAGATCGGCCCCAAGGATATGGAGAAGGGCCAGTGCTGCCTGGCTCGCCGGGATACCGGCGAAAAGACCTTCGTGCCCCTGGAAGAGCTGGAGAGCGCCGTGGAGCAGCTTCTCTCGGATATCCACCAGAACCTGTACGATATGGCCGCCAAAAACCTGGAGGAGAACTCTTTCGACCTGAACACCTGGGAAGAGGTGAAGGAGATGATCACCACCCGGGGCGGCTTTGCCCGGACCAAGTGGTGCGGCTCTCTGGAGTGCGAGGTGGCTATGAAGGAAAAGGCCGGAGTATCCTCCCGGTGTATGCCTCTGGAGCAGTCCGGCACCGTGGGCAAGTGCCCGGTGTGCGGCAAGGAATGCACCACCGACATCTACTGGGGCGTGGCCTATTAAGCAAAACCAACCTGCAAAAGGCGGAGCAAATCGCTCCGCCTCAGCCTGTCGAAAAAGTCTTTTCGACAGGCTGCTGCACTTTTTGAAACTTCAAAAAAGTTTCAAAAAGTGGTTTGACTGGACGTGAACGGCCCAGGCCGGCCTCTCTTGGCCTGCGGCCAATTCAC
>CALWXA010000097.1 GCA_944385395.1 uncultured Oscillospiraceae bacterium
CATGAAGCGGTCAAAAGTGAGGACGGAAGCCGGGAACAGGAGGTAGAAATCTTCTACCGCTTTATCGGTAAAATCGAATGACACATCTTGAAATACCCAACAATATCTTTAACTAAGGGAAACGGGCCGGGGGTATCCGGAGGTGGAAAAGCTGCTGGAGATCTGCAACCGCTATGCCGTGACTCCCAATGAGCTGTTCAGCCAGGAGGTGCCCCAGGCTGCGGCAGCATATCCTGCCGCTCCGAAAGACCGGGCGCCTCAGCTGCGGCGCTGGCTGGTGCCTGTGGTGGCGGGCCTTGCCCTGCTGCTGACGCTGGTGCTGGGCGCTATTTTGAAAGGAAGGGATATGGACATGATTCCCGTGATCTGGATGGCGGTGATGGTGCTTTTCGGAGTGCTGGAGGCTGCCACCGTAGGTCTTACATCCATCTGGTTTGTGGCCGGTGCCCTGGGCGGGCTCATCGTGGCCCTGTGCGGGGGTCAGATCTGGCTGCAGCTGGTGGTATTCTTCGTGGTATCCATTGGCTGCCTGGTGGCGGCCAGACCTCTGGTAATGAAATACATCAATGCAAAGACGGAGCCTACCAATGCAGACCGTGTGCTGGGCAGCATGGCCCGGGTGACGGAAGCCATCGACAATACGGTGCCCACCGGCGCCGTGTATGTGGACGGCAAGACCTGGTCGGCCCGCAGTGAAAACGGTGAAGCAATCGCCGCAGGAACTCTGGTGCGGGTTCGGCGCATGGAGGGCGTGCGGCTGTTTGTGGAAGAGGAACACAACACATAAACGAAATTGAGAGAGGAGAATTACAATGCCCGGAACCGGATTAGGATTAGGTTTCATTGTTGTGGTGGTGCTGGTGGTGCTGGCACTGGTGCTGATCGTGCGCAACATCTATGTGGTGCAGCAGTCCAAGGCCTATGTGGTGGAGCGGCTGGGAGCCTTCCACTCGGTGGTGGGGGTAGGCATCCACGTGAAGGTGCCCTTCATCGACCGCATCGTCAAGCGTGTATCCCTGAAAGAGCAGGTGGCGGACTTTGATCCCCAGCCGGTGATCACCAAGGACAATGTCACCATGCAGATCGATACCGTCATCTATTTCCAGATCACCGATCCACGGCTGTACACCTACGGCGTGGAGTATCCCATGAATGCCATCGAGAACCTCACCGCTACCACGTTGCGTAACATCATCGGCGAGATGGAGCTGGACCAGAGTCTCACCAGCCGTGACGTCATCAACGCCAAGATGCGTTCCATTCTGGACGAGGCTACGGACCCCTGGGGCATCAAGGTCAACCGTGTGGAGCTCAAGAACATCCTGCCGCCCCGTGAGATCCAGAACGCCATGGAAAAGCAGATGAAGGCCGAGCGGGAACGCCGGGAATCCATCCTCCAGGCCGAGGGCCAGAAGGCCAGCCAGATCCTGGTGGCCGAGGGTGAAAAGCAGTCCGCCATTTTGAAGGCCGACGCCGCCAAGCAGGCCAAGATCATGGCCGCCGAGGCAGAGGCCACCGCCATCCTCAAGGTGCAGCAGGCCATGGCCGACGCCCTGCGGATGCTCAATGAGGCGGCCCCCAACGAGCAGGTCATCAAGCTCAAAGCCCTGGAGACCTTCCAGAAGGTGGCTGACGGCAAGGCCACCAAGATCATCATTCCCAGCGAGATCCAGAGCTTGGCAGGCCTGGCGGCTTCCGCCAAGACGCTGCTGGAGGACGACAGCAAGGCTCAGTAAGGAGAAAAGTGCAAAAAAGGTCCGGCACCATCAGGTGCCGGACCTTTTTACGTTGTCAGATTCGGGAGGGACTCGTCACACAAGCCGGTTGCGCAATGTGCCGATGCCTTCGATGGTGACCTCCACCACGTCGCCGCTGCGCAGCCACTGCTTCTTGTCCTCCGGCCAGCCCATCATTACGCCGCTGGGGGTGCCGGTGAAGATCACGTCGCCGGCCTTCAGGGGGATCCGGGGCATGAGGTAGTCCACGATCTCCTGGGGAGAGAAAATGAGATCGCTGGTATGGGAATCCTGCCGCAGCTGGCCGTTGACCCGGCACTGAATGGCGGCGCCTTCCGCCGGCAGATCAGCCCAGTCCACGGCGTAGGGACCCAGAGGACCGAAGCCGTCATAGGTCTTGCCGCACAGCCACTGGGTGGTGGCGGTCTGCCATTCCCGGATGGACAGATCGTTGCCGCAGGTGGCAGCGAAGATATGGCCATTGGGGCCCATGATCAGCACCAGCTCCGCCTCGTAGTCCAGCTGTTCTGCCTGGGGCAGGGTGACATCCTGGTCGTGGGCCGCCAGGGCGTTGGGGAACTTACTGAAAATGGTGGGCTGCTCCGGCAGGGTCAGGCCGCACTCCAGAGCATGGGCCCTGTAGTTCAGTCCCACGCACAGGATCTTTTCCATTCCCGTTACCGCCGGGGCATATACCAGATCTTCCTCCGGCACCAGCGGGCCCGTAAGACCCTGCAGGCAGGAGAAGTCGCCCCGCCGGCACAACTCCAGCATGGTCTGGGGCATACCGGGATTGGCGCCTACATCCACTACGCCGCCCTCCGTCACCAGTCCCAGGGAGGGACATCCGTTTTTCAGAAACTGCAGAACTTTCATGCTCCCATCCTCCCGCTTTTTTCGCCTCAGATCCGGGTGACCATGGGGATGATCACCGGGCCTCTGTGGGTGGTTTTATAGAGATAATTGCTGACAGCCGAGCGGACGGCCCGGCAGATCTCGCCGTCGTCCTTGCGCTTGCGGCCGGTGACGGACTCTGCCGCCTCATAGGCCACACGCCGCAGTTCCTGCAGCAGCTTTTCCGATTCCTTGACATACACAAAGCCCCGGGTAACGATTTCCGGCTCGCACAGAAGCTGGCGGTCCTGGGCCGAAATGGGCAGCACGATCACCACCATGCCGTCCTGGGCCAGAAGCTTGCGGTCGTTGAGTACCACGGAACCTACCTCACCGGCGTTGCCGCCGTCCACAAACACTTCGCCGGCAGGCACCGTGGCCTCGCATTTCATGGTCTTGGTGGTCAGCTCGATGACGCTGCCGTTGTTGGCGATGGCGATGTGGTTGGGATTCATGCCCATCTGCTGGGCAAGACGGCCGTGGATCTGCAGCATCCGCTGCTCACCGTGGAGGGGGATGAAGAACCGGGGCCGGGTCAGGGCGTGGATGATCTTCAGCTCTTCCTGGCAGGCGTGGCCGGATACGTGGAGCATGTCGGCCTTGTTGTAGACCACGTCTGCACCCTTCCGGAACAGCTCATTGATGACCCGGCCCACCGTCACTTCGTTGCCGGGGATGGCGCTGGCGGAGATGATGACCTTGTCCCCGGCCCCGATATCCACCTGCTTGTGGGTGGAGAAGGCCATGCGGTACAGGGCGCTCATCTCCTCGCCCTGGGACCCGGTGGTGACGATGACCTGCTGGGCAAGGGGCAGGGACTTGATGCGGTTGATGTCCACGAGGGTGTTTTTGGGCACCTTCATATAACCCAGCTCGGTGGAGACTTTCAGGATCTTCTCCATGCTCCGGCCGGTGACGGCCACCTTCCGGCCGCAGGCGGCAGCGGCGTCCAGCACCTGCTGGATGCGGTGGACGTTGCTGGCGAAGGTGGTGACGATGATGCGCTTGTCGCAGTTGGAGAACTGCCGCTTGAAGGTCTGGCCCACAGCGCTTTCACTGGCGGTGAAGCCGTCACGCTCCACGTTGGTGGAATCTGCCAGCAGGGCCAGAACGCCCCGCTTGCCCAGCTCACCCAGCCGGGCCAGGTCGATGACGTCCCCGTCGATGGGGGTGGAGTCGATCTTGAAGTCGCCGGTGTGGACCAGAGTGCCCATATGGGTGTGGATGGCAAAGGCCACAGAGTCGGCGATGGAATGGTTGACGTGGATGAACTCCACCTGGAACTTGCCGGCCTTTACGGTCTGTCCGGCCTCCACCGTCACCAGCTTGGTGGAGCTGGCCAGCCCGTGCTCCTGCAGCTTGAGCTTGATGAGCCCGGCCGTCAGGCGGGTACAATAGATGGGCATGCTCACCTGCTTGAGGATATAGGGGATGGCACCAATGTGGTCTTCGTGGCCGTGGGTGATGAACATACCCCGGAGCCGGTTTTTGTTCTTGAGAAGATAGGAAATGTCGGGGATCACACAGTCGATGCCGTACATGTCTTCCTCCGGGAAGGCCATGCCGCAGTCCACCACGATGATCTCGCCGCCGTACTCGTATACGGTCATATTTTTGCCGATCTCATTGAGACCGCCAAGAGGAATGATTTTGATTTTTTCTGCCATTGAAATTCATAAACTCCTTTGCTCATTCAGATGATCTGCGCAGCGGAGGGGGTGTTGACACCCAAAAAGATACAGCAAAACAAAGGCGTCCCACGCCTGGCGGACCCTGCATCGTCCGTCAGAAAAAGGTGTACGCCCAACCGCCGCGTATGTAGTTGTGTTGTGGGGAAGTCCCCTGTATCAAACCGTGCCGCAGCCACACCGCCGCAGTCACGAAACACACAAAACAGCATGGAAAATCCATGATCGGCATGTAGTATAGCATACTTCGCACCTTTTGTACAGACTTTTTCTCCGCCTTTTTCCCCGGCGATACGACAAATGCGGATGCATGCCAGAAAACCATTGAGAACAGAGTGGGAATATGGTATACTGAATCAGTTAAAATAGGGTGATTATATCTGATTTCGGCCGACGCCCTGGGGGATGGCCGGGAAAAAGGATGGTAGTGCCATGAATAAAAAGATTTCCCGCATTTTAAGGACCAATATTGTGCTTTACTCCCTGTGCCTGCTGGCCTTTGTGGTGGCGGCCATTCCCGTCTCTCCGCTGCTGGCGGCGGGAGAGGCTGTGGCGGTGGTGCTGATCTTTCTGGTGAGCCGCCGCAACAGCTTTGCCGCCCAGCAGAGCGTACGGCAGTATATGGAGCGCTTTGCCGGCGGCATGGATTCCGCCCGGTCCAGCAATATGCTCTATACGCCCCTGGCCATGATGGTCTTTAACCCCTACGGCGGGGAGATCCTATGGACCAATGACGGCTTTCTGCACCTGACGGAGGATAAAGAAAACGTTTTTGAGTCCCGGGTGGAGCAGGTGGTGCCGGATTTCCCCACCCACTGGCTGCTGGAGGGCAAGCGGGAATGCCCCGACCTGGTGGTCTGGAACCACCGGCAGTACCGGGTGTTCGGCAGCATCAGTCATGCCGATGAGATCGCCGGTACCAAGGGAACGGTAGCCACCACCTACTGGCTGGATGTCACCGATGCCGAGCATATGCGCCAGGAGCTGGAGTTCAGCCGCCCGGTGGCCGCCATTTTAATGGTGGACAACTATGAGGACCTGATGAAGGCCTGCCCGGAGAGCAAGCATTCGGCGGTGCTGGCGGCGCTGGAGGAAAAGATCGGCCGCTGGACGGCTGACGCCAACGGCCTGCTGCTGAAATATGACCGGGATCGGTACCTGTTTATCTTCGAAGAGCGCAGCTTCCCGGAATATGCCCAGCGGCGCTTCGACCTGCTGGACATCGCCCGGGAGGTGGTGGCCGGCGAGGGCGTAGCAGCAACGCTGTCCATCGGCATCGGCCGGGATGCGGACAATTTTGACGCCCTGTTCAAAAATGCGGCCATGGCCCTGGAAATGGCTCTGTCCCGTGGCGGCGACCAGGCGGTGGTGAAGGACCGGAGCAATTTCGAGTTTTACGGCGGCCGCTCCAAGACCACGGAAAAGCGCACCAAGGTCAAGGCCCGGGTGATGGCCAACGCTCTGGGTGAACTGATGGATGAAGCCGACCAGGTGTACATCATGGGCCACAAATATGCCGATATGGACTCCCTGGGTGCTGCGGTGGGCCTGTGCGCTGCCGCCCGGAAGCGGGGCAAGACTGCCCGGATCGTCATGGATGTGGAGAATAACGCCGTCCATCCCGTGCTCAATAAGCTTTTGAAGATGCCGGAATACGCCAGCGCTTTCCTCAGCGGGCCGGAGGCGTTTTTGCGAGCCAAGCCCGGCACCCTGCTGGTGGTGGTGGATACCAACCGCCCGGCCAGCGTGGAGTCCGAGCAGCTGCTGGATGCCTGCAACCGGGTGGCGGTCATTGACCATCACCGCCGGGGCAGCAGCTATATCGAGAAAATGGCCCTGAATTACCACGAGCCCTACGCCTCCTCCGCTTCGGAGCTGGTGACGGAGCTGCTGCAGTACCTCATTGCTCCGGCGGATCTGCTGCGCAATGAGGCGGAAGCCCTGTTGGCGGGTATCGTGCTGGACACCAAGAATTTCACCAACCGTACCGGCGGCCGGACTTTTGAGGCGGCAGCCTATCTGCGGCGCATCGGGGCGGACACCGCCGACGTGCAGCGCATGTTCCAGAGCAATCTGGAAGACATGATCTCCCGGTATGACATTATCCGCCAGGCGGAGCTGTACCGGGACGACCTGGCCATTGTGGCCCTGACCCAGGAATGTGACCGGGTCACTGCTGCCAAGGCTTCCGATGAACTGCTGACCATCAAGGGCGTCCGGGCCTCCTTCGTGCTCTATCCCAAGGAGGACGGCGTGTACATCTCCGCCCGGTCTTTGGGCGATGTAAACGTACAGGTCATCGTGGAGGGCCTGGGCGGCGGCGGCAATTCCACCACCGCCGGCGGGCAGCTGAACATCGCCACGGTGGAAGAGGCCCGGGAGCAGCTGCTCCAGGCCATCGACCGCTATTTGGAAACTTGATACCATTTCAGGAGGATACAGATATGAAAGTGATTTTGCAGAAGGATGTAAGAGGCAAGGGCAAGAAGGGCCAGATGATCGAGGTGGCCGAGGGCTATGCCCGGAACTATCTGCTGCCCCAGAAGCTGGCTGTGCTGGCCACTGCCGACGCCATGAATACCATGAACCTGCAGGCCAAGGCCAAAGCCAAGGCCGATGCCGAGGCCAAGGCTGCCGCCCAGGCCGTGGCGGAGAAGCTCAAGAGCTGCCAGGTGAAGATCTATGCCAAGGGCGGAGCCGGCGGCAAGCTGTTCGGCGCCGTTACCGGCAAGGAGATCGCTGCCGGACTGAAGGAGCAGTTTGATCTGGATGTGGACAGCAAGAAGCTGGTGCTGCCTGAGCCCATCAAGGCCTTCGGCAGCTATGAGGTGAAAGCCAAGCTGGGCTTTGAGATCAGCGGTACGGTGTACGTGCTGGTGATTGAGGAGAAGTAACTGCCCCCAGGGACGCAGGGAAGGAGGAACGGATCATGGATGAATTGCTGGTGCGGCAGATGCCCCATTCGCCCCAAGCGGAGCAGGCAGTGCTGGGCTCCATGCTCATTGACGCCGACTGCGTCAAGGATGTGATGGACCAGCTGCAGCCGGAGGATTTCTATCTGCGGCAGAACCGTGAGATCTTTGAAACCATCTACTCCATGTTCCTCTACTCCAAGCCCATCGACGGCGTGACGGTGGCCGGGGAGATGGAGAAAAACGGGCTTTACACCGACCAGACCCGGCCGTACCTGCTGCAGCTGATGGAGGTGACTCCTACCTCCGCCAACGTGCTGGAGTACGTGCGCATGGTCCGGGAGAAATCCCTGATGCGCTCGGTGGCCACGGCGGCGTCGGAGATCACCGCACTGGTACAGGAAGGCGGCACTGCCGGGGACGTGCTGGAGGCGGCGGAGCAGAAGATCTATGCCATCCGCCGGGGCCGCAGCTCCCAGAATATGGTGAGCATCAGCGTGGTGCTGCAGGATGTGATGAGCCGCCTGGCGGAGCTTACCGCCGGGGGCGGCAGTACGCTGCCGGGCCTTACCACCGGCCTGAGTGCCGTGGACAGCAAGATCCACGGTCTGAATAAGTCTGACCTTATTTTGCTGGCAGCCCGTCCCGGTATGGGCAAGACCAGCCTTGCATTGAACATCGCCCTGAATGCCGCCAAGGCATCCAATAAGACGGTGGCGGTCTTTTCCCTGGAAATGTCCCGGGAGCAGCTGGCCACCCGCCTCATTGCCGGTGAGGGCCTGGTGGAAAATACCCGCCTGGCTACCGGCAACCTCCGGGAGAGCGACTGGGTGAAGGTGGCGGAGGCCGCTTCTACCCTGAGCCGCATGGATATCCGCATCGACGATAACCCGCTGCTGACGGTGGCGGATATGAACGCCAAATGCCGCCGCCTGGACAATCTGGGCCTGGTGGTCATCGACTATCTGCAGCTGATGACCTCCGCCGGCGGCAAGGGCTACAGCGGCGAGAACCGGCAGCAGGCTGTGTCGGATATCTCCCGTATGCTGAAGATCATGGCCAAGGAGCTGCAGGTGCCGGTGCTGTGCCTGAGCCAGCTGAGCCGTGCCAACGAAAAGCGTGAGGATAAGCGCCCCATGCTTTCCGACCTGCGTGAATCCGGCTCCATCGAGCAGGACGCCGATATCGTCCTCTTTATCTACCGGGACGATTACTATAATGCCGAATCGGAAAAGCGCAACATCGCCGAGTGCATCGTGGCCAAGAACCGTCACGGCGAAACCGGTAAGGTGGAGCTGCGGTGGATGCCGGATTATACCACCTTCGGCACCCTGGAGCAGCGCTACGGCGACGGGGAATGACCATGGATCTGACGGCATGGATGGCACAATGGAACATGCTGCCGCCGGGAGGACTGGTGCTGTGTGCCGTGTCCGGCGGCCGGGATTCCGTGTGCCTGCTGCACTATCTTTGGACACTGCGGCGCCGGGGAGATTTTTCCCTGGCGGCTGCCCATTATAACCATCATATGCGCCCTACTGCCGGCCGGGATGAGTCCTTTGTGGCGGAGCTGTGCCGCCGTCTGGATGTGCCGCTGTACGTGGAGGGCACCGACGTCTGTGCCGCCGCCCGGGAATGGGGCTGCGGCGTGGAGGAGGCGGGCCGCCGCCTGCGGTATGATTTTCTGCAGCGCACGGCGGACCGGATCGGCGCAGACCGCATTGCCACCGCCCACCATATGGGGGATCAGGCGGAAACGGTGCTGCTGCACCTGCTGCGGGGCACGGGGCCGGAGGGCCTGGCGGGGATCCCGCCGGTGCGTGGGCGGCTGATCCGCCCGCTGCTGCAGACCTCCCGGCAGGAGATCGAGGGCTACCTGCAGGAGAACGGTCTTTCCCATGTGGAGGATGAAACCAACGAAAACCTGGACTTTGCCCGGAACCGGCTGCGCCGTGTGGTGCTGCCGGAGCTGGAGAAGATCAGTCCCGCCCTCCGGGAGAACATTGCCCGCACCGCCCGGATCGTGGACGGGGAAAACCGGTATCTCAATAGTTTGGCCATGGAGTGGCTGCCGCCGGAAGGGGCAGAAATTCCCTGCCGGCAGCTGCTGGCGGCGCCGGAAGCCCTGCGGCCCCGATTGGCCCGGCTGCTGCTGGACCGTCTGGCGGTGGGGAAGAAGGACTTTTCTGCCGCCCATGTGGAAGCAGTGCTGGCTCTGGCAGCCCGGGGCGGCAGGGGCATGATTTCCCTGCCCGGGGGAGCCGCCGCCATTACGGAGGCCGGCACGCTGCGCTTCCAGCTGCTGCCCCAGCCCCTGCCGCAGCCTGCGGTTTTACGGCCCGGCAGAACGGATTGGGGGCCCTATACCTTTTGGGTGGAACAAAAAAAGTGTCCCATGCGACAGGAACCGCATGCAATTTATCTCAGCTGTGATACCATGGACCGGGAACTGCGCATTGGGGGCTGTACCGGGCGGGAGCGTCTGACGCTGCCGGGCAGCCGAGGCGCACGCAGCGTCAAGCGGCTTTTGACAGAGCACGGCGTGGCGCCGGAACGGCGCAGCCGGATCCCCTGTGTTGCGGTGGACGGAGCCCCTGCTGCCGTGTGGGGATTGGGAACGGACATACGATTTCTGCCTGCTTCGGATGGGGCGGTGGAGATCCGATGGATAGAGAAAGAAAAAACGGAAACGGGAGGAACGACATGAGCAAAAGCAATATGGAGCAGGATATCCTGCGGGTACTGTATACCGAGGAGCAGATCCGGCAGCGGGTGAAGGAAATGGGTCAGGAATTGTATGAGCGCTATGCCGATAAGGACCCGCTGTTTGTGGGTGTGCTGAATGGCTGCTTCATTTTCATGGCCGATCTGGTGCGTGCCGCTCAGATGAAAAGTGAGCTGGAGTTCATTGGTCTGTCCTCCTACCGCAACAGCACCAAGAGCAGCGGCGTGGTGCAGATCACCCGGGACCTGCAGCGTGACATCACCGGACGGAACATCATCGTGGTGGAGGACATCCTGGATTCCGGCAACACCCTGGCGTACCTGAAGAATTATCTTCTCAACCGGGGCGCTGCCCACGTGGGCATCGTGACGCTGCTGGATAAGCCCTCCCGCCGGGAGAAGGCCATCACGGCGGACATTTCCGGCTTTGTGGTGCCCGATGAGTTTGTGGTGGGCTATGGATTGGACTACGGCCAGCATTACCGCAACGTGCCGTATATCGGTGTGCTGAAACCGGAGGTTTACAGCAAGTAACAGGAGGCGTATACAGTGGAAGGGAAATTCGGCAGGCCATATCGTGGCAAGCGGGTGCAGCAGCCGGAACGGAAAAAGGGTTTCTGGGCCAATGGCGGCGATTTGCTGGTGATTGTGGTGGTGATCGTGGTATTGTTCCGGGTGGTGCTGCAGCTGGCCTGGGTACCTACCGGCTCCATGGAGACCACCATCCCTGCCCGTTCGCTGTTGATTTCCCTGCGCCTGCCCTATCTGCTGGGTGATCCCCAGCCGGACCGGGGCGACGTGGTGACTTTCTGGAGCGACGAGCTGGATAAGCTGCTGGTGAAACGTGTCATCGGTCTGCCGGGAGATGAGATCACCTTCCAGGGCGGCTATGTCTATGTCAACGGAGCGCGGCTGGACGAGCCCTATCTGGACGACCCGGGATACAGCTCTGCACCTCAGACCAGCTATGTGGTGCCGGAGGGCTACCTGTTCTTTCTGGGGGATAACCGGCCCGGCTCCAATGACGGCCGTTTCTGGGAGCAGCCCTTCATACCCCTGGAAAAAGTGCAGGCCGGCGTGCTGCTGGTGATCTCGCCGCTGCCGGATAACAGCTGGTGGGGCATCGGTACAGCCGGCTGATAAGGAGGAAGAGGATTTGACGGAAAGAAGGCGTATCAACCCCCTGGGCGTTCTGCTGCTGGTGCTGCTGGTGATCCTGGGCATCAATATGCTGGGCTCCCTGCAGAAGGGCAGCGGCGTGACCTATTATGAACTCAAGCAGCTCTTTGAGCAGGAAAAGGTGGAGGAGTTTTCCATCAACGATGCCAAGCTCTCCGCCCGGCTGAAGGACGGCAGCACCGTCACCTGCGAGCTGCAGAGCTTTGAGCTGTTCTATGAGGACATGCATGAACTGGTGGAGCAGCAGGCTGCCGCCGGTATCATCAAAAACTATAACTACTGGGCAGACCACTCCATCAACTGGATGGTGATCCTGACGCCGGCGCTGCTGGTGCTGGCGGGCATCTTCCTGATGTTCGGCTTCGTCAACCGTATGAACGGTGCTGGAGTCCAGCAGGACCGGATGGCCAAATTCGGCGAGGCCCGGGTCCAGGAGGGCAGCGGACAAAAGACCTTCCGTGACGTGGCCGGCGCCGATGAGGAAAAGGAGGAGCTGCAGGAGATCGTGGAGTTCCTCCGTGAGCCGGAAAAATACGTGAACCTGGGCGCCCGTATCCCCAAGGGTGTGCTGCTGGTGGGCCCTCCCGGTACCGGTAAGACCCTGCTGGCCAAAGCGGTAGCCGGTGAGGCTGGGGTGCGCTTCCTCTCCATCTCCGGCTCGGATTTTGTAGAGATGTATGTAGGCGTAGGCGCCAGCCGTGTCCGTGACCTGTTCCAGCAGGCCAAGAAGGATGCCCCGGCCATCGTGTTTATCGACGAGATCGATGCCGTTGGCCGTCAGCGTGGCAGCGGCCTGGGCGGCGGCCACGACGAGCGGGAGCAGACATTGAACCAGCTGCTGGTGGAAATGGACGGCTTCGGCAGCAACGAAGGCGTGGTGGTATTGGCCGCCACCAACCGGGTGGACATTCTGGACCCGGCGCTGCTGCGTCCCGGCCGGTTTGACCGCCAGGTGTATGTGGGCCTGCCGGATATCCGGGGCCGTGAGGAGATCCTGGCCATCCACGCCCGGAACAAGCCCATGGCCGAGGATGTGGACATCCGTGAAATCGCCCGGGGCACCGCCGGCTTCACCGGCGCTGACCTGGAAAACCTGCTCAATGAGGCGGCACTGCTGGCCGGCCGTCACGACCGTCGGGCCATTGCCATGGAGGACGTGAAGGAAGCCATGATCAAGGTCATCGCCGGTCCGGAAAAACGCAGCCGTGTGGTGCCGGAGCGGGAGCGTAAGCTCACCGCCTACCATGAAGCGGGCCATGCCATCGTTACCCACGCTCTGCCGGAGCATGAACCGGTGCATCAGATCACCATCGTACCCCGTGGTCAGGCCGGCGGCATGACCATCTATCTGCCGGAGGAAGACCGCTCCTACCTTTCCAAGCGGTATATGGAGGAGCAGATCATCACTCTGCTGGGCGGCCGGGCCGCCGAGCAGCTGATGCTGGGCGACATCTCCACCGGCGCCTCCAACGATATCCAACGGGCCACCTCCCTGGCCCGGAAGATGGTGGGCACCTACGGCATGAGCGAGAAGCTGGGCACCGTGGCCTTCGACGCCGATCACGATGAGGTGTTTATCGGCCGCTCCATGGGCCACACCCGCTCCTATTCCGAGGAAACGGCAGCGGAAATGGATCAGGAGATCCGCCGCATCATCGATGAGGCCTATGCCGAGAGCCAGCGGATCCTGGAGCAGTACCGTCCCCAGCTGGTGCAGGTGGCGGAATATCTGTTGGCCCACGAGACCATGACCGGTCAGGAGTTCGAAGCGGTCTTTGCCCCTGCCGTGGAAGCTCCGATTGCCGCAGAAAGCGATAACGAAGAGTAATATTAAGCGAGAATATAACAGAGCGGAGATGCCGTCAGGCATCTCCGCTCTGTATTTTTTGCAGTTGGCTGTGGTTCAGTCCACAATGGCGTCGGCCACGCCATCCAGCCAGGTGCCCTGGAAGGACTCGATGTTGCCGTCGTCCACCAGCTTGGCCAGCTCCGGGTCAATGGGCATCTTGGCCAGCAGGGGCAGCTGATACCGGGCAGCGGCCTCCTCGGTCTTGCCCTGGCCGAAGAGATAGATCTTCTTGCCGCAGTCGGGGCAGGCCACATAGCTCATGTTCTCCACCAGACCCAGGATGGGGATGTTCATCATCTGTGCCATCTTTACGGCCTTTTCCACCACCATGCTCACCAGCTCCTGGGGAGAGGCCACGATGATGACGCCGTCCACCGGCAGGGTCTGGAACACGTTCAGGGCCACGTCGCCGGTTCCGGGGGGCATATCCACGAACATATAGTCCACGTCCTGCCACAGCACATCGCCCCAGAACTGCTGCACCACGCCGCCGATGACGGGACCGCGCCAGATGACGGGATCGGTCTCATGCTCCAGCAGCAGGTTCACGCTCATCAGCTGGATGCCGGTGCGGGTCTCCACCGGCAAAATGGCGTCCTCACTGCCGGTAGCCCGGGTGTGCACGCCGAAAGCCTTGGGAATGGAGGGGCCAGTGATGTCGGCGTCCAGCACCGCCACGTTGTAGCCCCGGCGGCGCATGGTGACTGCCAGCTGGCTGGTGACCATGGACTTGCCCACGCCGCCCTTGCCGGATACCACGCCGTATACCTTCCCCACCCGGCAGCCGTCCCGCAGAGGCTTGATCTGGAAGGGGTTGTTTTCCCGCTCGCTGCAGTTTTCGCTGCAGCTGCTGCAGTTATGATTGCAATCGCTCATGAAAAAGAGCCTCCTTTATCTGCGCCTTGGGGCGCAGGAAACTGTTTGGATTCACTATAACACCAAAGATGGAACGTGTCCAGCCTTACAGGGACAAAAGACTGACGCCGCTGCGGCCGGAAAGGTACTCGCCCTCCCGCTTCTGGCAGGTGAAGAGCAGGATCTGCCGGCGCTGGCCTTCCTCTGCCAGAAAGTCCAGGGCGGCGGCCATACGTTGGTCGTCAAAGTTGGCCAGCGCATCATCCAGGATCAGCGGCACCGCCTTTTCCTCCGGCAATACCAGATCGCAGATGGCCAGCCGTACCGCCAGATACAGCTGATCGGCGGCTCCCTGACTGAGGAGCTGCACGCTCCGGGGGGTAGGATCGCCGGCGGGCTCAGCCGAAAGAGAGAAATCCCGGTGCAGCAGCACCTTGTCGTACCGCCCGGCGGTGAGCCGGGAAAAAATCTGGGCTGCCCGCTGTCCCAGGGCGGGGGAGAAGCGGTTCTGCATGGTGAGATTGGCCTGCTCCAGCGCATCCATGGCCATGGCGATGGCGTCATACTCCTGCTGCAGCCGCTGCAGCTCCTGCCGCTTCTGCTCCAACTGACTCTCCAGCATCTCCCGGTCTCCGGCAGACCGGATCTGGCCCCCCAGATTGTCAAGGCGAGACTGTGCTTCGCCCACGGCCGCCATGACCCGGGGCAGGGATTCCACCAGCTGGGCGTAGGGGGTGGCGGGCCGGGGCAGCTGAGCCTGGGCGTCCGGCAGCGGCCCCTGGGGCAGGTGCTCCCGCAGCATTTTGCTGTGGAGCTGTGCATCCCGGGCTTTCTGCCGGGCCTCATCTACATGACGCCGCCGGGCGATGGCCCGTTCCAAAGCGGTTCGTACATTGGTAAGATCCGTGGCTTCCGGGGCAAAGGACTGCACCAGACTCAAAAGCTGCAGCAGACTTTCCCGGCAGCTGCGCTGGGCGCTCTCCGCCTGGGTACGTGCCTGCTCGGCCTGCTCCCGGCAGGTACGGGCACGCTGCAGCAGCTGAAGATATGCCTCTGCCTCCCGGGCCAGCTGATCCCGCTGGATCTGGGCCTGAGCGGCGGCCTTGCGGCGGGCGCTGCGAAGCATACCATTATAAATAAGGAATACCACTACCGCTGCGGCAGCCCCGATCCCCACAGCCGGAAGGAGCTGGGAAAGGAACAGCCATACGCCAGCCCCGGCGGCTGCGCCTGCCAGCAGACCTGCCGCCACAGGTCCCCAGGGGAAGGCTGTGCCGGCGGCTGCCGGTTCCTGCAGCCGCTGCTGCAGGGTTGCTTCGTCGGCAGGGTAGAGGGGGTGGTCACGCCAGACTTTTCCGGCGGCGTCTGATTCCTGCCGGAGCTTCCGGGCATTTTCCTCTGCTTCTTTGGCTGCGTCCAGAGTATGGTCCAGGGCCTGGGCCATGCCCTCCAGACGGGCAAGATAGGCGGCGTCCGGGATCGGCGTTTTTTCCAGCTCCGCTGCCCGGGCATCCGCCTGCTGGGCCTCCTGCTGGGCCCGGAGACAGCACCGCAGGGCTTCCTGCTTCTGCAGATCTTCCCATTGGTCGATCCGCAGCCGCACTTCCGCTTCTTGCTGCTGACGCTGCTGCAGCAGCAGACGGGCAGCGTCCTCCTGCTGGTACAGGGATTGTAATTGTGCCAATGCCTCTTCCAGCTGCAAACATTCCCGCTCCAGAGTCGGGATCAAGCCGGTGCTTTTGTTGGCCTTCCGGCGGTTGAGCTGCTTTTTCAGGGCATCCCGGGTCTGGGAATAGGAAATCTCCTCTTCGCCGGAGGTCAGCAGGGATAAGATCCGCCGCTCCAGCTCCGCATCCTGATCCACGGTAAGACCGCTTTGCCCGATGAAGGCGCTGCGGCTGAACACCTCGCTGCCTACACCCAGCAGCACCTCGCCCGCCGTCTGGGACGTGATGCCGGGCACCTCATTGGCGGTATCGGTATACGTGCAGCGGAACTCCCCCATGGGAGCGGTGGCGCGCACCGTATCCCGGAGGATGGTGTAGCGCTGTCCGTCTGCCTCTACATCCATGCGGCCACGCATGGTATTGCCGTTCCAGGGGGCAAAGCGGTTCTTGGCCGCCATAGGACCCCGCTCCCGGGTAGACAGGCCGTATAGCATGATGCGGATGAACTGGCTCCAGGTGGATTTGCCGGATTCATTGGGGGCGTACAGGATGTTCAGCCCCGGCTGCAGCTCCAGAGCGGCCTGGTCCAGCTTGCCGAAAGTAGCGTTCATACGGTTGATCCGCAAGGCCTATCACCTCCTTGTGTATAGAATCATCAGATATGGGCATTATACCATGCGGCCCCGCTCTTGTCATGGTCTTTCCGGCGACAGGAAAATAAATGCAAAATCCTCGTAAAAAAGAGTTGACAAGGAGCGCGGAGCGTGGTATTCTAACCAAGCTGTCTGCGAGAGCAGCGTTGCCAAGTGCCTGAAAAAAGTCGACTGAAAATGGAAAAAATAAGTTGACAAGATGGAAGACAT
>CALWXA010000098.1 GCA_944385395.1 uncultured Oscillospiraceae bacterium
GGAAGGAATCATCTGAATGACAAGCAGCATCGAAAGGATCAGGGAAACCAGTTTTCTGGGAAATTTCTCTCTCATAACCAGAGCCTCTCTTTCCATCATTTTTTCTTTTCTGCTTCTGTGAAATTCCCATCGGGCCTTTCTCTATATGGGGCAGACGTTTTTTGTATACACTGTACCTCCTTCTTTCACAATTTGTTGTCTCCGCCACCCTGTCACCCCAAACTATCCTCATTGTAGCATGCGCAATTTATAAGTATCTATTGCATTTTTTATTTTATATTCGCTAATTTATATTTGTTTTGCCACAAAAAGTGTTTCAAAAGAATGGCATTATTCATTATTTAGTCTAAATTTTGCATTTTATGGCAAACTCTCCGGCCTTGATAAATTCTTTCTGCACAGAATTTCTGCGTTTTGACGAAGCAGACAAACTGCCTGTCCACCTAAAATTTTAGAGTATATCAAGTATACAGCCGCAGGTCTGCCGTCCGAAAAAGCCGATCCCGGGCAAAGCCCGGGATCGGCTTGAAAATGCATATACCACTTTATCAATTACTGAGGCACATGTTCCGGGATGGAGGTCCCTCGCGTTTCACAGCGCTGCCTATAGTATCTTTCCGGGAAGTTTCAGCGCATTTATCACCATAGATTGAGTAAGCAGTGCCCTTACACCTTCAAATGGTATGTGCCCGGCAGAAATTGTATTTACTGGAAGTTTCCTTTTAACCACTCCATGCCGTTGGTGGTCATCCGATAGTGGGCATCAAAGCTGTCCGCTTCCTTCCAGCTGTTTCCGTCTTTCTGGAGAATCACAATGCGCAGATTCAGCCAATCTCCTGCCTCAGGCGTGTCATTGCCCAGATCGGCATAGGGAACCGCCAATTCAATGCGTCCGGAAGACACTTCCCACTGGGGTGCGATCACATCCGTAATGGTGCCGGTCTGAGTCCAAGAATCCTGATCAACCTGATACAGCTGATAAGTGCTGCTGTCGCTGCTGCGCATAGCCATATACGACATGTCGTGGGCCATAACATCCCCCGTCAAGCTGGCAGTGGTGCTTGCCGTACCCTGTACCTCGCTGTCCGCATAAACCTGAACGGCAAACACATCACTTTCCTGATAGCCGGGCAATTCCCAATCCGCCAGATCCAGCTTGAGGTAAATGTTGCTGGCATCGTTGGCCAAATGGATCCGCTTGAGGTCATAGGTGTACGTACCCGTAGCCTCACTGTCACCCACCGGGTCGGTATAATACGGCACATTGACCCACTGAGCCCAGTCACCATTACAACCATCCGTCACGACAATCTCCTTATAAGCGCCAGCATTGACCTGGGGCGAAAATACCCGCATGTCGAACTGCCCGCTGTAGGCCATAGCAGCCATCAGATAGGCCGAACCGGTAATAGGCTCGCACATAGTGCTCAGATGGGGTTTAAGTGTCACATTGGAGAAGCACTCGCCCTGGGGCATATAACCCACTGCCGTCCGGTTCACGAACCACTGCAGCCGGTCATAGGCATTGGCCCGATACGCCTCATAGCCCGACTGGAGCTCATACATGGCGATCCACATGGCCATCTGAGGCCAGGAGGGCTCGTCCTCATATGCTTCATTTCCGCCCGGGTCCCAAGGCATCCGGTGATAAAATCCATCGTTTTCATAGCGTGCCACGCCATAGGTGTCATGTCCCAACTCATTAATAATCCCATCAATATGGGACTTTGCCCGGGAAGATTCGGCATCCACCACACCGTAAGCGATGAGAACGTCCGAAGAGGAATCATACAGTGTATTGGGCGTTCCATCCAGGTTTACTGCACGGTTGAACCGCAGAGACTGGGTATTCCACAGGCCAACCTGGGCATCCGTATCATCCCGCATGATAGCGGTGCGAATGGCGGAAGCGCCTCCGTTATAATTGTCTGCCAGATCCTGCAGCCCCTTGGCGCTGGCCATATGCTGGGCAGCATCCAGACCTGCTACATACAGAGCCTGCGTGAAGGTGTTGTATTCTGTCTGCTCTTCCCAGATGCTGCAGTCCGCAGGGCCCAGACCGGAGGCAGTAATGTTGGTGAGCACATAATCTGCGCTGCGGCGGTATGCCGGCCAGATATTGTTGAGGAAGTCGGTCTGCGCCTGACCAGTAAGCTGCTGATAGTGGCGATAAGCACCTACCAGAAACATACCGATGGAGTCATACTCGGGCTCCACGAAGGAAACGGGGCTATTGTCCCAGATCCAATAGCATGTCCAGAAAGTACCCGGTTTTTTCCAGCCGCCCTCATCGGTGGTGATCTGCCGATCTGCCAGCCAGTACCAATAGTTTTCCGCCTCAGTCAGATGGCCGGTGGCGTCCAGTCCCATAGCTGTTACGGCCGAATCCCGGGCCCACACCTTATAGGAATAGGCCGACGGATTGGTGGTGGCAGGGAACGCTGCAAATTTCACATTTCCTTCACTGTCATAACCGGGCACGATAGACTGCTTCATGAAAACAGAAATACTTTCATAAGCATCGTTGAGTTCCTGATCCGGAAGCTCCAGCGTGTTGCCTTCTGCCAGCCAGTCGGTATAGGCGCTGCGGGTAGTCTCCATCCACTGCTGGCCGGTTTTGGACCTGGCCGTGGTAATGGTGTTGTTCAGCTCACTGGCTGACGGAGCAACCGCCACATAGAAGTACAGTGTCTGGGATGCGCCGGGTTCCAAGGTTACCGTAGAGGCGAACGCAGTGGAGATATCCTGACAGCTCACCGACGCATTTCCGTTGAGGGTGCCATCTGCATTGAAGGTATGCCAAGGAGAACAATCTGCCGACTGAGGATCAGAAATGGCATCATTGGCCACCTGATATGAATAGTTGCCCGCCGACAGGACACCGTGTGCGATGTAGGGCTGTCCTGCAGCAGACATATCGATGGAAATTGCCTGCTGATCGGCAGTATACGCCGCAGAAATGGAACTGCTGCTGGTATTGTCCACATGCAGCATGTCCAAAATATCAATGGTCTTTGTGACATCGGCGTTGTTGGTCAGCTCATATTCCACCACAATGAACTGCTCATTGGGTACAGCGGCATAGCGCTTAGTGAATTCCACCGGGAGTTGGCTGCCGTCATAACTGTTATAGGGGTTAACCAGAATTCCACCGGCATCAAAATATCCATAGGAGGAGAATTTCCCGCCTTCGGTGTAGGAAATTCCCTCACCTCTATCTCTGAGGAAGGTGGAATAATTCCGGATATGGTTGGTATTATAATTGCCGCTGGCGGTACCGTCATAGAACCGCAGTTCATACAGCCCCGGCCCATCTCCGTTGATGGGTGTAGCCTGATTGACAAAGGAATCTTGCCAAATGGCAGTCACATTTTCCCAGTTGTTCATGTATAGGCTCCGGGCACTTTCCGCCAGGGGCTCCACTTCCATATAGTCCAGATTGATGGCGCCGTACTCATAGTCACCGTAATACACCACAATGGTGTGTACGCCGGCGTCCAGCGTGACGCCCACCTCGGCATTGGCCCAGGTGTCCCAGTTGTCTCGGGCTACAAAGTATGCTTTGTTGGCATATTTCCCGTCTACAATCACAGAACGTGCCGCTTCCTCACCGGACCCGTTGGCATAGCGGAAGCGCAGAGTATAGGTATCATCGGCAGGAACAGACACCGTAAAGCCCACGCTGTCGCCGAAGGACTCAAAAGCGTCTACAAAACCAGTTCCGGAATAGCCTGGGTGATCGGTATCCACTTCCACATTGGTCTTCAGCGCATCCTCTGCCTCATGGCGGGAAGTATCGCTGTCCGCAGCTCTGCGAATATAGACCATATCCCAATACTCCAGAGACGGGATGGTAAAAGCGATATAATCTCCATTGCTGTCCGTTCCAGTGGTGTAAGCCAGCTGCTGGGTCTGGCAGTCGCCGAAATCGGGGGAAGCCAGATATACTCCGCTGACAGTAGTATTCTCTCCGATGTAGTACTTGACTTCCAGATTCTCCTTAAGTACAGGATCTCCTGTGACATTACGCCACTGGGTATCATCCTCTCCGGTAAGGTTCAGCAGATGCAGAATGTTATACGCATCGGTTTGCCGTGCGATATACCAGATCTTCCCAGCCTCACCAGCCCCGCTGACTTCCTCACCTGCAATGGATACATACTGCGTTCCGGTATCAGCATAGGCAATATCAGGGTCGTACAGCAGATTCTCATAGGCAGTAATAAAATCATAGTGCTTTTCCATGGCGTCCTGCAGGTCCTGGCGCATAGCCTTGGCGTTCATAGGATAATACTCATGGGAAAGCATGGCTGCCTGGCCCTGGGCGGCACCCAGTTCAATGTGGAAAGCGCCGCTTGCAGCGAAGGTTGCATTAGCCAGACGCACAGAGTTTTCATCAAAGGTACCCAGGGTCATATTGTCCAGATTGATGGCGCCGACGCAGCCTGCGTCATAGGACAGCTTAACCGTATGGGTTCCCGCAGTGAGATAGGTATAGCAATTGGCATTATGAGCCCATTCATCCCAGCTGCTCATCGTACCGAAAGATACCTCATCCAGGATCTGTCCATCCACATAAACCTTGCGGGTAGCTCCGCTTCCGGCATTGGCGTAGCGGAACACAAAAGAATACAGACCGTCTTCCGGAGCGTTGATGGTGAAGGTCACATAGTCGCCCACCGTTTCAAACCCATCCACAAAGCCGATGCCGGTATAACCGGGATGGTTGTTGTTCACCGTGGTGCCGAACAGCTCTGCGTCTTCTGCCTCATACACTTCGCCACAGTTGTCGTTATAGTTCATGTATGCAGCCAGTACCAGCGCCTTGCCGTCGCTGAAGGTGCGAACCTGCTCGATGTAGTTTTTGATATCGTTATAGTTATTAGACAGCCACCAGATTTCACTGAAGTTAAAATCCGTGTCCGCCTTGTCTGCCACATTTGCCATAGCCCATCCATCCACCGTTCCATCCACGATGTTGAATGTTACATTATCCTGATCAGCATTATTGGCAGTCAATGCAGCCTTAGTAGCATTTACCAGAGAAGAAAAAGTATCTTCCAGATACACCTTCTGCCCCCGGTAATCATAGACATTGTTGCGCTGTCCCATCTGATCGATCTGGAGGCCGTCAAAGTCCATGGTATTGATGGCATCCAGATACTGTTCAATCATCTCTGCCTGCCATTCCTCATTTTCAGGATTGAACAGCCACAGATAGGTAGACCCATCCCCGAAATCTACATTCAGTTGGGAAGCATGGTTCTGATCTGTAAACAGTCCGTTGGCAGGGTCTACGCCAAAATCAGTGTAGCCTTCCCGGGCCGCATAAGACATGACATACGCCATCGCCGCTCCGTTATAGCTGTGGATAGCATCGATGTAGTCAGAAATGGTCTGAGTACTAATGGTGCGGCCAAACAGATCTTCCCAGTTCTCCGCCACCTCCCCGCCACTGCGCTGGATTAGTGTCTCATGGCGCCACATCCAGTCGTATAGCTGATAGGCATTGATGTGATACTTTGTGGCAAGTTCCTCGATCATGGCCTGGGTTTCCTGTGGAGTCTGCTCCGGGTCGTAATTGGCTACATAGCCATATCGTGGAAATGCCGTGTAATCGGATGAACAATCCAGCGCCGTGATCGCACTGGAGGTATCATCGATGTACGCCTTCACCAGATACCCGGTAAAGTCCTGCTGCGGCACCGTCCAGGAAACAGTTGCCACTGATTCCTCCCCGGCGGTAGCCGTGACGGTTTGGGTCAAGGCGGCCACTGTGTTCTCCAAATGGAACACATCCACATGCAGTGTTCCGGTCCAATCATTGGCATCCTGATTATCCAGGGTGACTGTAAATGTGGCGGTCTGTCCCGGTGCATACATGGCCTTGTCCGTATAAACGTCTGTTACAACAGGGACCATCTCTGTTGCCACAGCAGTGCTTATCAGACTCAGTACCATGGTTACACACAGCACCAGGGTAAGCATCCGTCTTCGCAGACAACTCTTTTTCACTGTACAACCTCCATTCTAATGTTTTCTTTTGTAAACAATACTCCTCTTTCTCCTCTGCGTCTTCCGCAGATTATACAGTTGCTATTCCTCACCTCCCTGCACGCCATGTCATGATCAAAATGTTGCTTTTGCACAATACCTTTATTATAATAATATCTATATTTGTCTGTTTAGTAAATGTATCCCAGCGACAATATTTGTATGAAAACGACTTGTCCTAGAACAGCCCATCCAAATTTTTCGGGCATTTATCCGTCATTTTCTCTAATATTATCCTCGTGTACCAGGGATTATAGCAGCATAATGATGCGCTAATTTCTTTATAAAAGTCGCTATCATACAAACAATGACGCTTTCGTCCATTCACTCGAGGCAGATGAGCCGATATAATAAAGGCGCAAGGACAACATCTTGCCAAAATCAAAAGGAGGAATGAACCATGAAAACAGTGTTCCGGCGCATGCTCACTCTGTCTCTTGCCATCACCATGCTGGCCACGTGCCTGGCCGGCTGCGGTGGAAAACCCGCCGATGACGGCATCGATCCTGACGAAGAGATCACCATCACCTTCTGGCATACATACGGCGACGCCGAAGAAGCTCAGTTTTTGGAAAAAGTCATGCCTCTCTGGGAGGCCCAGCATCCCAACATCAAGATTGAAGCCGTGCGGCAGGACAGCGGTCAGTTCCATCAGATGATCGTTACCTCCTTCGGCACCGGCATGAGCCCCGACGTGGCCCGGGTGGATATCACCAATATCGCCGCCTATGCCGACGAGGGTGGTCTGGTAGCCCTCAGCGACTTTGAAGATTTCGACGAAATCTCCGCCAACTATATGGACGCCCCCTTGTCCACCAGCCTTTACCAGGGCAAATATTACGGTCTGCCTCTGGACACCAACTGCAAAGCAGCTGTGGTGAACACCAATGTCCTCAAGGAGATGGGTCTGGAGGAAGTGCCCGCCACCATGGAGGAATTCATTGAAGCCGCCAAGGATCGAGGCAGCTATTCCCTGAATGTCTCCGGCGTAGGCGACTGGGATATGTATCCCTACTTCTGGCTGTTCGGCGGCATGCTCACCGACGAGGGCTTTACCAAGGCCACCGGCTATCTGGACAGCGAAGCGAGCATCGCTGCCATGAATAAGATTATCGAGCTTCATGATCAGAAGGTTCTGACCATCCGGGACGTGGACGGCACAGTGGATGCCTGGGACGGCATCAACAGCGAATACGCCAGGATCTTTGAAGGTCCCTGGTATTTCGGTTCCTATGCCGACAGTGAGGCCAAGGGCATTGTAGCCTCCACCATTCCCACCTATAATGGCAAAAGCGCCTCGGTGGTAGGCGGCGAGGATATCGCCGTGTTTGCCACCAGCAAGCACCAGGAGGCCGCCTACGAGTTTGCCAAGTTTATGACCACAGAGGAAGTCCAGCTGGCCATGCTGGAGGTGGGACAGCTGCCCATCCTGAAGTCTCTGGTGGACCATGAATCCGTCCAGAGCAATCCCGTCTGGTCGGTTTATATGGAGCAGATGGAATCCGCCCAGGCCAGGATCCCCTCTCCCAACAACACCTCCATCCAGGAGATCTGGAGTGAGATGGTCACTAACATCTTCGTGGAAGGCATGGATGTGGCTCAGGCTATGACCGACGCCGCCGGGAAGATCGACCAGCAGCTGAGCTGACGCAAAAAGGCCGCAGGATCCGGAAGATCCTGCGGCCTTTTCAGAAAGGAGGGGGCCCATGTACAACACAAACGCTATTCCTGCAGGGAGCAGGGGCCGCAGTTCCGGCTGGAAGGACGGTGCCAAAGCATGGCTGACGGCACTGCCTTTTGTGCTGCCGGGACTGCTGCTGGTATTGGCCTTTGTGGTTTACCCCATGTTCTTTACCATCCGCATTGCCCTGTCCGACTACCGGATCGTTCAGGGAGAAATGACCTTCATCGGCCTGGAGAATTTCAAAACCGTTCTCTCCAGCGGTTCCCGGTTCTGGTACGCCTACCGCAACAATTTCCTCTACGCTCTGGTAACGGTACCCTTCATTCTCCTGGGTGGCATGTTTTTCGCCTATCTCATCAACAATCTCCGGCGAGGCCAGGGCTTGTTCCGGGTAGGATTTTACCTGCCGGTGATTACCTCCTGGGTCATCGTAAGCCTGGTGTTCCAGTACATGTTCAACAATTCCGACCGGGGCCTCATCAACTATATCCTGGTGGACGTGCTGCATATCCTGGACGACTACGTGCCGTGGCTGCTGCGTGAATGGTCGGGCAACGCTGCCATCTGGCTCATGGGTATTTGGAAAAACATGGGCTGGGCCATGCTGATCTATCTGGCAGCCCTGCAGGGCATTCCCAAGGAACAGTACGAGGCGGCAGAGCTGGACGGAGCGGGCCTGGTGCGGAAATTCTGGTCCATTACCGTGCCCAGTCTGAAACCCACCACCTTTTTTGTCATGGTGAACATGATCATCGGTTCGTTCAACGTCTTTATCCAGGTGATGATGCTCACCGGCGGCAATCCCAACGGCAAGACTTCGGCACTGCAGTATCTGCTGTACCAGAAGGCCTTCGGGGAATTTGAATTCGGTGAAGCCTCCGCCATCGGCATGATCTCCGCCGTCACCATTGTGGCCTTGACGGTGGTGCTCAACCGCACGCTGCAGCTGGATCGGGTGGAACAGGAGGGATGAAGATGAAGCGTAACAGCAAACGACTTACAGAAACCATCGGACAAATCCTGTTGTGGCTGGTGCTGATTACCGCTCTGCTGATCTTCTCCATTCCCTTTATTTTCATGATTACCAACTCTTTCGAGGAGTTCAGCTATGTCCTGCCCTATCCCCCCAAGCTGCTGCCCACGCAGCTGAATTTTGACGCTTACGCCCATATCCTGCACATGGATATTTTCCCCACGGCGGTAAAAAACAGCATCATCAACACCTCTTTGGCGGTGGTGCTGTCGGTGCTGGTATCCACTCTCTCCGCCTATGGGTTTGCCCGCATTTCCTTCCCCGGGCGGGATAAGATTTTCGCCATCTATCTTTTCACGTTGATGATGCCCGGTTTTCTCAACATCATCCCTCAGTTCCTGGTACTCAAGGGCATTACCCTGCCGGGCCTCTCCAACGGCCTGGTGGGCACCCGGGCAGGTCTGATTCTGATCTATGTGGCCACCAACGTCTGCGGCCACACCTTCTTCCTGCGGAATTTCTTCCGCTCCCTGCCGGACTCCCTCTCCGAGTCGGTAGTCATGGACGGCGGCGGTCATCGGGACATTTTCTTCCGGGTGATGCTGCCTCTGTCCACTCCCGCCATCGGCACCATGGCGATCTTTGCTTTCCAGGGCTTCTGGGAGGAATATTTTACCGCCAAGGTGCTGGTGGGCGCCAACGAAAGCATGATAACCTTCCCCCTGCTGCTCCAGCGTCTCAACGGGCAGTACGCCACCCGCTGGGAATGGGTCTTTGCCGCCTCGCTGCTGGCCCTGATCCCGGTGGTGAGCCTGTTCATCCTGTTCCAGAAAAAGCTGGTGGTAGGCGGGCTGACACAGGGGGCGGTGAAAGGATGAACATGGAACATAAACGCATCATCTGTACCTTTGATAAGGCCCAGTACATAGCGGGCCAGCCGGTGCAGGTCCGTCTGCCCCAGGACGCCCGCCCCGAATCCGTACAGGTATTCCGTCTGGCAGCGCTCCAGCCCTGCCGCTGGGAGGTCTGCGATGATCTTCTGACGCTGCAGCCACTGCCCCCGGGGGCTTACGGCCTTCGCCTCTGCTTCCCCCAGGGCGAGATCTGGGAGGGCGCCTTCGACGTGGTGTCTGACCACCGGGAGGTGACCCGTTATGGATTTCTGGCGGACTTTTCCTCCCGTGAATCCGGCGAGGAGGACGTTGCATGGCTGCGGGACCTTCATATCAATGCCGTGCAGTATTATGACTGGATGTACCGCCACGACCGGCTGCTGGCCCCGGAAAGTCCCTATCAGGACCCCATGGGCCGGCAGACGGATCTGGAAGTCATTGCCCGCAAACTCCGCACCTGCAAAGAGATGGGTATGCGCTCCCTGGCTTACGGCGCCGTCTATGCCGCTACCCCGGAAACCTATGCCGCCCATCCCGACTGGGCTATGTATACCTTGTCCGGCAAGCCCATGACCTTTGCCGACTGGCTGTACTACATGGATGTCTCCCATGGCAGCGGCTGGTGTGACCATATCGTGGAGGAATTTCGCTCCGCTGTCGCCTATGGCTTTAACGGCATCCATATGGATACCTACGGCTTTCCCAAGCACGTGTGGGATCACCGGGGCCAGCCGGTAGACCTCTCCCAAGAACTGCCCCTGCTCATCGGCCGATGCGCCCAGGCAGTCCGCAACCAGGACGCCGACAGCGGTGTGATCTTCAATGCCGTCAACAACTGGCCGGTGGACACCGTAGCAACCACCTCCCAGGATGCGGTGTATATTGAAGTCTGGCCGCCCCACGATACATATTTTGACCTCTATACCCTGATCCGGGAAGCCAAGCTCCGGGGTGGACGTCAGGTAGTACTGGCGGCTTATCTCAAATCCTTTCGGGGCCCGGATCTGGCCGGAGCCCAGCGCAGCTTCCGGCTGGCCTGGGCCGCCATCTGCGCCTCCGGCGGCACCCAGCTGGTACTTGGCGAATACCACGGTCTGCTGCAGGACAGCTATTACGTCCATTACGCTCATCTCCGGCCCGGTTTCGTGCACACGGTACAGCGGTACTGCGATTTTCTTGTCCGCTATAGCGATTTATTGTATAATGATACCGGAATGGACATCACCAAAACCGCTTCCGGCGGCATCAATGAGGACGTATGCTTCACCTCTCCGGACTGCTGCTTCTCTACCGACGCCCAAGGCGGCTCGGTATGGACCATCCTTCGGGAGAGCAGCGGGCGGCTGACGGTGCAACTCATCAACCTGCTGGGCAATGATAACCATTGGAACCGGCCCAAAGCGGAAAGCCGTCCGGCCAGCGGCATCCAGATCCGGCTGCGGCTGGATCGCGACGTCACCGGTGCCTACTTTGCCTCGCCGGACGCCCCCTCGCTCCAGGCGGTGGGGCTGCCCTGCCGGT
Source organism: uncultured Oscillospiraceae bacterium (assembly GCA_944385395.1). GTDB lineage: Bacteria > Bacillota > Clostridia > Oscillospirales > Oscillospiraceae > Vescimonas. The sequence goes on from CALWXA010000098.1 coordinate 11,126, forward strand.
GGGAGGATTCGGCCCAGGGGCGGATCTATACGGTGGATGTTCCTGATGTAGCGTATTGGGCTGTGGTCTGGCTGGAATGGGAGGGATGAGGGATGCTGGTATCCTATAATACGGATTTGCTGCCCAAGGTGCGTATGATGGGACAAATTCGCTATAAGGAGCCATGGATCCATTTCTCCCGCTGCAGCGACGAGTATATCCTGTATGTGGTGCGGGAGGGAAACCTGTACCTGCAGGAAGACGGCGTGCGGTATCATCTCAAAGCCGGGGACTTCTTCCTTCTGGAACCGGGCCTGGTTCACGAAGGATACCAGAAAGCTCCCTGCGACTATTATTACGCCCACTTCACGCACCCGGATATCGGCCGTGCTCCGGACGAAAAAACCGCTCTGGATTTATTATGGGAAAAGCGCCGGCAATGCCTGGTAAGCTATAACCTGGACCAGGCGGACCCAACGGACCCGGTGACCTATCTGCCCAAATACTGCTCCCTGTCCGCCGCTGAGTACAAATCTCAGCTCCACAGCGCTGTGGAGTGCTATAACAGCCGGGAAGACCACTATAAGCGCCGTGCCGCCGCACAGCTGCACAGCTTTTTGCTGGAGGTGGCTCATAATCATCTCATGGCCAAGTACAGCCAGCAAAGCAAACGTCTGCGCAAATCCGACCTCATCGCTGAAGAATTGGTGCGCTATCTCAACCAGAACTACACCCGGCACCTTACCAGTCAGGAGATCGCCCAGCGCTTTGGCATGAATTTCGATTATCTCAACCGCGTCTTTTCCGGTATCACCGGCTCACCTATCTTTTCCTATATCAATACTCTGCGCATCTACAATGCCAAGCAGCTCATTGCCACCACCGATCTCCCCTTCTCCGAGATCGCCTATCTGGTGGGTACGGAAGACCGCTATTACTTTTCCAAGCTCTTCCGCAAGCTCACAGGCCTGAGTCCCACGGAATATTACAAAGAGGTCAGGAGGCATTGAGGATGGAACATATGGATTCGGATACCGGCTTTCTGCGCCTGCTGTGGCAGAATCTTTTCTGGCTCATGATCCACAACCTGCTCTTTCTGGTCTGCTGCCTGGGAATCGTGACCATCCCCGCCGCAGCAGCGGCGCTGCACAGCGCCTGTCAGAGCATTCTGTTGGGCCGCAGCGGCCTGGTGCGGCTTTTCTGGCACAGCTTCTGGGCCCATCTGCTGCGAGCCATCCCAGTGGGGCTCTGCTTTCTGGCAGGCCCGCTGCTGGCACTATATGGCTGCGTGTTCTACTTCCAGCTCTCCTGCGGCAATGGGCCCATGCTGGCGCTGTCGGTGTTCACGCTGGTATGCCTGTATTTATTATTCTGCATGGGCGGCTTCGCTTTCTGTATGCTCTGCCGGGTAGAGCTGGGAACAGGTGCTGTGATCCGCAACGCTTTTTTCTTGACCTTCCGCTGCCCGGCCATGGTCTTGGGCTGGGGCCTCCCGGCTTTCGCCATTCCGGCGGCCATCGCCGCAACCTTTCCCTATTCCCTGCCCTGGCTGGTGCTGCTGGGGGCCTCCGTTCCCTGTTTCATACAGGAGCGTTGCGCCCTGCCCATCATCGACAATCTGATTGTAAACGAGGAGGCATGAATCATGGACTTCCCCTGGTGGAAAGAACGTGTCTTTTATCAGATCTATCCCCGCAGTTTCTGTGACTCCAATGGAGACGGCATCGGAGACCTGCAGGGCATTGTTTCCCGGCTGGACTATCTCCAGTGGCTTGGGGTAGGGGCCGTATGGCTCTGCCCGGTGTACGATTCCCCCAACGACGATATGGGCTATGACATTCGGGACTACGAACAGATCATGACGGAATTCGGCACCATGTCCGATTTCCAGCAGCTGGTAGAAGAGCTGCACCGCCGGGACATCAAGCTCATCATGGACCTGGTGGTGAATCACTCCTCCGATGAGCACGCCTGGTTTGTGGAATCCCGGAAGAGCCGGGACAACCCCTACCGGGATTATTACATCTGGCGCAGCGGCAAGGACGGCCGGGAGCCCAACAACTGGGCCTCCTTCTTTACCCCCTCCGCCTGGAGCTATGATGCCGCCACTGACCAGTGGTACCTGCACCTATTCGGGGAAAAGCAGCCGGATCTGAACTGGGAAAATCCCCGGCTCCGGCAGGATGTATACGACATGATGAACCGCTGGTTCGACCGCGGGGTGGACGGCTTCCGGATGGACGTCATCAGCGTTCTGGCCAAAGATCCTGCCTTGCCGGACGGCAAGGGGCAGGGCTACGTCTTCTCACCGGAATACTTCGCCTTCCAGCCCAAACTCCATGAATATCTCCGGGAAATGCGCCGTGCCTGCTTCGACGGCCGGGACTGCATGTGCGTAGGCGAGACCAGCTTCGTCACCACGGAAAACGCTCCCTCGGTAGTAGGAGATGGCCGGGAGCTGGACCTGCTGTTCCAGTTCGACATCATGGACATGGACGGTCAGGGCAGCAAATGGGATCCCATCCCCCTGGATGTACCCCGTCTGGGTCAAATCATCCAGAGCTGGCAGCAGGCCATCGACTGGAATACCCTTTTCTGGGGCAATCACGACCAGCCCCGGGTGGTCTCCCGGTTTGGCTGTACCGACACAGAGGAACTGCGGGTACAAAGCGCAAAAATGCTGGCTGTGGCCATGTACCTGCTGCGTGGCACGCCTTTCCTGTACCAGGGCGAAGAGATCGGTATGACCAATTTCCCCTTTACCCGTCCTGACCAACTCCGGGATATTGAAAGCATTCAGCTGCTCAACCGTGCCCGGCAGGAGGAACGGGAGGCCTGGGCCTGGAACGGCATTCTCTGCAAAGGTCGGGACAATGCACGAACACCTATGCAGTGGGATGATTCTCCCAACGCCGGCTTCACCACCGGTACCCCCTGGATCGACGTCAACCCAAATTATCCTGCCATCAATGTGGCCCGAGCCATGGCGGACCCGGAGTCCATTCTCCATTTCTACCGCCGCCTCATTGCTTTGCGGAAAGAAAGCAATATTCTGCGCCGGGGCGACTTCCAGCTGATCCCCTGTGAAAATCAGCACCTGCTGGCTTACCGCCGCAGCTACCAGGGGCGGAGCATTACCGTGGTCTGCAATTTCTCTGCTCAGCCCGCAGCGCTTCCCCCGGAAGCCAAAACAGGAGAGACGCTGCTCTCCGCTCCTCTGACCGAGCACCAACTGCCCCCCTTCGGCTATGTGGTACGCCGCTCCTGACCCCCTCTCCTAGGGGCACAGAATCGGACCCCATAATCCGCCCTCCGTTTTCATCCCATTCGTCAACCGACCTCCAACTATGGCCGGTCAAAACAAAAATGAACCGAACCAGTAAAAACGGACAATAGACAAAACGCCCCCTGTGTAGGACAATAAACCTATACAGGGGGTGTTCGTATGTCACGAAGGAAATACACACA
>CALWXA010000099.1 GCA_944385395.1 uncultured Oscillospiraceae bacterium
TCCTTCATGGTGCTGGCCCCCATGCTGCCCCAGAAAGATACCATCAGCGTCCGGTGATCCGTGAGATGCATCTTCGCCCGGGCCTGGGAACGGGTGAGGGCGAAAAACTCCTGGCGCACCGGAGTGCCGGTGACCACGATCTTCTCCGGATGGCGGTAGTGCTGCCGGCAGTCCTCGAAGCCCACCATGATCCGCCGGGCGTGTTTTTCCAGCATCCTGGTGGTAAGGCCCGGCACAATGTTGGACTCATGCACCGCCGTGGGGATCCCCATTTTGGCAGCGCACCGCACCACAGGATAGCTGGCGTAGCCGCCGGTACCGACCACCAGATCCGGCCGGAATGCCCGGATGATCTTCCGGGCCTGGGCCGGGGCGGTGAGCACCTGCCGTGCCGCCCGGACGTTGTGGCGGATGGCCTCGCCGGAGAAGGAGCGGGTAAAGCCGGAGATCTCCACCCATTGGAAGGGGTAGCCCGCCCGCTCTACCAGCTTGCGTTCCATACCCCGGGGGGTACCTACGAACAGCACCCGGGTGTTGGGGTCTTTTTGCTGCATATAGCCTGCCAGGGCCAGGGCGGGGTTCACATGGCCCGCCGTGCCGCCGCAGGTAAAGATCACGTTCATATCTGTGCCTCCTACCCTTTCCTGGGCGCTGGTATCTGCCGGGAAACGCTGAGTACGATGCCCATTTCAAATAGCTGCAGGGCCAGAGCCGTACCGCCGTAGCTGAAGAACGGCAGGGAGATACCGGTGGCCGGCAGCAGTCCCGTCACCACCGCCATGTTCAGGAAGGTCTGCAAAGCGATCTGGGTCATGACGCCCACCACCAGGAGCGATCCGAACCGGTCCCGGGCCTGCAGGGCGATCCAGAAACCCCGGAGGATCAGCAGCACGAAGATGAGGATGATGATGCAGGCCCCGATGAGTCCCAGCTCCTCGCAGACGATGGCGAAGATGAAGTCGTTGTGCTCTTCCGGCAGGAACAGGAACTTCTGCCGGCTCTTGCCAAGGCCCACGCCCCACAGGCCGCCGGAGCCGATGGAGATGAGGCTCTGCACCATCTGGTAGCCGTCCACCTGGGGATCCAGCCAGGGATTTTCCCACATGAGGATGCGTCCGGCGCCGTAGGAGATGATGCCGGCCTTCACCAGCTGCACATACAAAAGCGCCACAGCGCCCACGCCGCCGAAGCCCAGGCCCACCAGCCAGGCCTTGATGCCGCCAATGACCATCATCATCACGCCGATGCCCACAATGAGGATCGTACCCGAGAGGTGCGGCTCCAGCAGCATCAGCAGGGCGAACACCCCCAGGATCACCATATAGGGCAGCACGCCCTGGCGGAAATCCTCCATTTTCTCCTTGCGCTTGGAGATGGAGTCTGCGAAATACAGGATCACCGCCAGCTTGGCGATCTCCGAGGGCTGGAAGGTGAACACGCCGTCGATGCCCAGCCAGCGGGTGGAGTTGTTGATGGTGATGCCCACCCCGGGGATGATCACCAGCACCAGCAGGAACAAGGACACATACAGCGCCAGACGCACGGTGCCCCGGAGCCGGTGGTAGTTGATGCGGCCCATCACCACCATGGACGACAGGCCCAGCACGGCCCACACCGCCTGACGCTTGAGGTAGGCGGCGGCGTCGCCGCTTTCGTAATAGGCGGAGGGGAAGCTGGCGGAAAAGAGCATCACCAGTCCGATACCGGTGAGCAGCAGCGTCAGCAGCAGGAAGGGCAGATCCCAGGCGCCCCCCTTTGCCGCCAGCAGGTTTTTCCGTTCCGTTTCCCGCCGGTGCTGGCTGCGGTCGCTGCGGGGCTGGGCCATATCCTTCCCCTCCTTTCCTTGGGTCTTACGGGTTTCGTCAGATCTGATAGCGGTCCATCACCGCCAGGAAGGCGATGATGCAGAATACGGTGCTGACGGTGGTGAACACCGTCACGATCTTCTTCTCGTTCCAGCCGCACATCTCGAAATGATGGTGCAGCGGGGCCATTTTGAAGATCCGCTTGCCGTGGGTGAGCTTGAAGTAGCCCACCTGCAGGATATCGGACATGGTCTCGCAGATGTAGACGATGCCCACCAGAATGAGGATCAGGGGCATGTCGTAGGCGAAGGCCAGCGCCGCCACGGCGCCGCCGAGAAACAGCGAGCCGGTATCCCCCATGAACACCTTGGCGGGGTAATGGTTGTAGATGAGAAAGCCGATGAGTCCGCCCACCATGGCACCGCCGAAGATGCCCAGCTGCTCATAGCGTCCCCAGTAGCCCCCCAGCACGGCGAAAAACAGGGCCACGGGGATGGTGACGGAGGAGGACAGACCATCCAGTCCGTCGGTGATGTTCACGGCATTGACGGTGCCCACGATGACGAAGGCGGCGAACACCAGATACACCTCCCAGCCCAGCACCAGATGGGTCTGGAAGAAGGGGATGTAGAGATTGGGGCTCAAAAGGCCTTCAAAGCGCATGAGGCACAGGAAAGCCACCGCCGCCGCCAGCTGCAAAAGGAACTTCTGGATACCGGTGAGGCCGGTATTCTGCTTATGCTTGATCTTCTGATAATCGTCCAGATAGCCGATGGCGCCGAACACCAGGGCGAAGCAATATACATAGAGATGGGTATAGTCTCCTGCCAGCATGCCGGGCCAGCCCAGAAGCAGGATGGCGGCGCCGATGCCGATGATGAACATGAGTCCGCCCATGGTGGGGGTACCCTGCTTGGTCATGTGCCAGGTGGGACCGATCTCCTTGATGCTCTGCCCGGCCTTCATCTTCACCAGCACGGGGATCAGCATTTTGCCCGCCACAGCCGAGATCACCAGGCTGACAAGGGCCGCTAACAAGATCTTCATGTGTTTTTCTCTCCTCTCACCGCCCCCTTTTGCCGGAGCGGATCGTCCTTGGTATGTTTATGTTTCCCGGAGCAGCTGCGCCACAATCTGGCGCTCATCCAGATGGATGCGCTGTGTTCCGATCTCCTGATACGTTTCGTGTCCTTTGCCGCACAGCACCACCACGTCCCCGCTTTTGGCCAGGGACAGGGCCAGACCGATGGCCCGGATGCGGTCTACTTCCACCACATAGTCCTCCGGCGGCATCCCCTGCAGGATATCCCGGATGATGGCCATGGGCTCCTCGGTGCGTGGATTATCGCTGGTGACCACCGCCACGTCGGAAAGCCGTGCGGCGATGGCGCCCATCTCCGGCCGCTTGGTGCGGTCCCGGTCCCCGCCGCAGCCGAACACGGCGATAATCCGTCCCCGGGTCAGGCCCCGGAGGGCGGTGAGCACCTTTTCCAGTGCGTCGGGTGTGTGGGCGTAGTCGATGAGCACCGTGTAGTCCTTGCCGGGGGTGGGCACCACTTCCATGCGGCCCCGTGCCCCGCCGCAGCTTGCCAGTGCGGCGGCCCCGGCCCACAGCGGTACCCCCAGGCCCTGACACACCGCCAGGGCACCCAGGGCGTTGTAGATGTTGAACCGTCCCGGCAGCAAAAGCTGTACCGGTACTTCTTCCCCTTCCCGGCAGGCCAGGAAGCTGGCGCCGCCGGGCCGGAGGTCGATGTCCCTTGCGGTAAGGTCCGCCGCCGTGTCCAGGCCGTAAGAAACCCGGGGGCAGCGGCTTTGGGCCAGCAGGGGTTCATGCCAGGGGTCGTCGGCGTTGTATACCGCCAGACGGCAGTTTTGGAACAGCCCTGCCTTGGCCTGACAGTAGGCTTCCATGGTGCCGTGGAAATCCAGGTGGTCCTGGGTGAGATTGGTAAAGAGTGCTGCGTCAAAGGTGAGGCCGTGTACCCTGCCCAGCGCCAGAGCGTGGGAGGATACCTCCATCACCACATGGGTGCAGCCGCCGCAGCGCATCTGATAGAGAAGCCGCTGCAGGTCCAGAGACTCCGGGGTGGTGCGCCGGGCAGGCAGCACACGGTCATCCACCATGTTGCAGATGGTGCCCATGAGCCCCACCCTGGCCCCCAGGGTCTTTTCCAGAATGTGCTTGATGAGATAGGTGCTGGTGGTCTTTCCGTTGGTACCGGTGACGCCCACCAGCGTCAGATCCTTTGCCGGATGGCCGAAGTAGTTGGCGGCGAGCTCCGCCAGCGCCCTGCGGGGGTCCGGCACCACCACACAGGGGATGTTGGGACAGGCTTCCCGGGCCAGGACGCACACGGCGCCCCGCTCCAAAGCCTGAGGGATGAACTGTGCGCCGTCGTACTCCTCCCCGGCGATGGCTGCGAAGAGGTCGCCGGGCCTTACGGTGCGGGAGTCATAGCTGATACCGGCGATCTCCATCTCCGGATCGGCCTGGACGGCAGTTACGGGCGTGCCTTGCAGCAGGTCCCTTAACAGCAAATGGTTCGTGCCTCCTTCATCACGGTCAGTCAGCCACGGCGGTATCGCCCAGCTGTACGGTGATGACGGTTCCGGCCGGCACTTTGGTACCCGCCTGCTCCGACTGGCTCAGCACGCATACGGTGCCGGAGCTGGAGCTGGTGGTGCCGGTAAAGCGGATGAGGAGTCCTGCGTTGGTAGCGGCCACATTGGCCTCGGCAGGCGTCTTGCCCACCAGGGACGGGACGGTGCATGCTGCGTCGCTCTTTTCCGCCCCGGCATAGAGCACCACCGTGGACCGGCCCGGGATCACCGTGCCGCCGGTGGGTGTCTGATCGGTTACAGTATCGCCGTCGCCCACGATTTTATAACTGAAGCCCCGGTCTTTCAAAAGGGCGGTGGCTTCGGCAACGCTCTTGCCCACCACATTGGGAAGCGTGGTGTCGGCGCCCAGCAGCTCCTCGGCGGAGTAGGAGGGCATGATGCCCAGATACGGCAGGATCTCCGACATGATGGCGCTGGCAGCGGGGGCGGCCATGGCGCCGCCGGAGGGATAGGTGCCGGTGTCTTCCGCCGGGGTATCCAGGGCCACCAGCAGCATGATCTCGGGATCGTCCGCCGGGGCGAAGCAGACGAAGGATACCACCACGTCGCCGGTCTTGCCCTTATCGGCGGTACCGGTCTTACCGCCGATGCGGTAGCCGGTGACCTGACCGTTGCGGCCGGTGCCGTCGGATACCACGTATTCCAGGCATTGGCGGACCTTGGCGGAGGTCTCCTCGCTGATGACCTGCCGGACGGGGGTGCTGTCGTGCTGATAGAGGACGGAGCCGTCGTCATCCAGCACCTGCTGGACCACGTAGGGCTGATAGAGGTACCCGCCGTTGACGCAGGCGGCCTGGGCGGCGATGAGGGCGATGGGGGTGACGTTGAAGTTCTGACCGAAAGCGTAGCAGGCCAGATCCAGCTGGGTGAAATCCTCCTCGGCGATGAAGATGCCGGTGGCCTCGCCGTCCAGATCGATGCCGGACCCGCCCATGAGGCCGAAGGCGTCCATGTAATCGTAGAATTTCTCCTGTCCCAGGGCCAGGCCGTAGGTGATGAAGGCGGGGTTGCAGGAGTTGGCCGCCGTCTGCTGCAGGGTCTGGTGGCGGTGGGTGCCGGTACAGTGGATCACCTGACCGGACACAGTGATGGAACCGCTGCAGTCGTAGGTGGTGTCCATGGTGATGACGCCCTCTTCCAGTGCGGCGGCCAGGGTGATGATCTTGAAGGTGGAGCCGGGCTCATAGGTATCGTTGAGTGCCTTGTTGCGCCACTGCCGCAGCTGCATATCCCCCAGGGAGGCGGTACCGTCGGCGATGGCCTGCTGCAGCTTCTGATCCTGTACGGTGCCGAAATCGTTGAGGTCGTAGTTGGGATAGGAGGCCATGCCCAGCACGGCGCCGGTATTGACGTTGAGCACGATGGCGGTGGCGCCCAGGTCGGCGTCGTACTTGTTGACGATCTCCTCCAGGTTCTTCTCCAGATAGTACTGTACGGTGGTGTCGATGGTCAGCACCAGATCGTCGCCGTCCTTGGCGTCATAGTACTGCTCATAGGCGTAGAGCATATCGTTGCCCGCCACGTCCTGAGCGGTGACCACCAGACCGGTGTGTCCTTCCAGCTGATCTTCGTACCGTGCTTCCAGGCCGTACAGGCCGGTGTTGTCGTCGCCCACAAAGCCGATGATGTGGCTGGCCAGTGAGCCGTAGGGATAGTAGCGCTTGGCGTCGGTGACCAGATAGACGCCCCGGATGTCGTTTTCGTTGAGGAAGGTGCGTACCTCATTGGCCACGTCCTCGTCGGCCCGGAGCTTGAGCACCTCGTACTGAGAGTAGGTGCGCTCCATCTTCTGCAGGATGCTCTCCTGGCTGATGTCCAGGATCCTGGCCAGATTGGAGGCCAGGAACTCTTTGGTCCAGGTGGTCTCCTCCTTTTCCAGCTCCTCCGCCAGTTCCAGCGGGGAGAGGAACACCGTCTCCGCAGTGGCGGAAACGGCCAGGATATCGCCGCTGGCGTCGTAGATGGTGCCCCGGGAGGCGGTGACCTCGGTGCTGCGGGTCTGCTGATCCAGCGCCAGCTTCTGCAGCTCTTCATGCCGCAGGATCTGCAGCTGGAAGAGCTTGACGGCCACCAGGGCAAAGAGTACCAGCCCCATCACCAGCATCACCACGAAGGTGCGGCGCTGAATGACACGGTTGGCACGCCGGATGTTCTCTGATTTGCGATTGGGTTTATTGTCCACGATAGATCCTCCCGAAAAGCTGATGACGGCGGCGAACATACGGTGTATCCGCTGTAAACGGCCGGAACGTCAAAGCAAGGAGCAAGAAGTCACCTTCTTCCTCCTTGCGCATGTTTACTATATGGTGCTGCTTACTGGAAATATTCCACCAGACGCCGGAAGGCGTCCTTGACGGAGACAAAGGCCTTGTCCAGTACTCCGTCGCTGCCGGCGGTATAGACCACCGCCTGATCCGGCTCGCCCAGTTCCACGTACTCGATTTGGCCTGCGGAGGGCTTGGACATGCCTGCGGCCTCTGCCGCCTCCTTCACCGCCGTCATCTCGAAGGTCTGTTCGTATTGGGTGAGCAATGCCACATGCTCCTTGTCCAGCTGCTGGATGTCGTTTTTCAGCGCCGTCACGGAGGTGGAGATCTTGGTGAGCTGCACATAGCCCATCAGCAGGGCCATGACCATCACCGTCAGCACAACGATGCTCCCCAGCAGTACCGGGGAAACGTGCACCTTGGCGGCTGCCGCCGTCTGGCGCCGGGGCTGCTGCACCGGCTGACGCCGCCGCTGCCGCTCCTCCTGCTCCATGCGGCCGGCTTCTTCCAGCTGCCGCTCCCGAACCAGGGCGTCCAGGTCGTATGCCAGGTTTCCGTATACCGGCCCGGTGGGTCTTCTTTTCCGCTCTGCCATGGTTCGACTCTCCTCTCCTGATGATTAGGGTTCCAGTTTTTCCGCCACCCGGAGCTTGGCGCTGCGGGCACGGGGGTTATAGGTCAGTTCCGCCTGGGTGGCGGTAATGGGCTTGCGGCTGACAAGCCGGATCCGTGGCTTCTTGCCGCACACGCACACCGGGAATTCCGGCGGACAGGTGCAGCCGGTAGCCAGCTGCTGGAAGGTCTTTTTGATGATCCGGTCCTCCAGGGAATGGAAGGAGATCACCGCCAGACGTCCGCCCACGGCCAGATGTTCCACCGCCGCCTGCAGCATGGGTTCCAGCTCCTCCAGCTCGCCGTTGACGGCGATACGGATGGCCTGGAAGCTGCGCTTGGCGGGATGCTGCTTTTCCCGCAGGGCCGCCGGGGGCATGGCCTTTTTGATAAGCTCCGTCAGCTCCCCGGTGGTTTCGATGGCCTGCTGTTCCCGCTGCCGGACCACGGCCCGGGCAATGGCGGGTGCGTAGCGTTCTTCGCCGTATTCAAAGAGGATCCGCCGCAGCTCCTCATAGGACCAGGTGTTCACCACATCCCGGGCGGTGAGGGCGGCGCTGCGGTCCATCCGCATGTCCAAAGGTGCGTCCTGGAGATAGGAAAATCCCCGCTCCGCTTCGTCCAGCTGCGGGGAGGATACCCCCAGATCGAAGAGCAGCCCGTCCACTTGACGGATGCCCAGCTCATCCAGGATCTCCCCGACGCGGCTGAAGTTGCTGTGTACCAGGGTAAATCGTCCGGCGAACTCCGCCAGCCGTTCCTGTGCCGCCTGGATGGCGGTTTCGTCCCGGTCCACGCCGATGAGCCGTCCCTTCGGCCCCAGACGCCGCAGGATCTCCAGAGAGTGTCCCGCCCGGCCCAGGGTGCCGTCCACGTAGATGCCGTCAGGCCGGATGGCCAGGGCCTCCAGACATTCGTCCAGCAATACCGGCCGGTGTCCGTAGGCCTGATCCTGCTGTGCGTTTCGGTCAAATGCCATGCCTTACAGCCCCATCTCTTCCATGGCCCGCTCCAGATCACCGGAGGCAAAGGCGTCCTCTTCCATCCGGGCCCAGCGCTGGGCGTTCCAGATCTCCACACGGTCAAAGCTGCCGATGACCACCACTTCCTTGTCCAGCCCCGCATATTCCCGGAGCTTGGCAGGGATCAGGATGCGCCCCTGGCCGTCGGGTTCGCAGTCGGCGGCGTAGGCGAACATGGGCCGCAGCTGCTTGACCTTGCTGTAGGAAAGCTCCTTGAGCTTGTCCATAAAGGCCGTCCAGCTCTCGTCGGAATATACCGACAGGCACCGGTCCTGTCCGATGGTCACATGGAACCGCTCTCCCAGCTCCTCCCGGAGCCTGGCAGGGATGAACAGGCGCCCCTTGGCGTCAATGTTGTGTGCATATTGACCTGTCACGCCTGTCACCTCCCTTTCCGGCGGTTATGGGAAACCGTGGGCTTACACCCCACTTTTAGGGGCACTTCCCCCACTATTCCCCACTCATGTGTTGAGTATACTCTATTTGAAAGTTGTTTGCAAGGAATTTTTTGCCGACGTTTTCCGTCCTTTCCGGTGCTTTTTCGCACTTTTTCCATCTTTTTCCTCTGGCTATAGAACATCTGTTCTATTGACATAAAACAAGAAAACCACCCCGAACACCAGATATGGTGTACGGGGCGGCAGTGCTATACAATATCTTCTTTTGTACTTGATTCAGCCCAAGAGGCTCTGAGATTTATTGTGGAAATGCACAAAATCCGGCGCGTAATTTCAGCAGCTTACCGGTCACTCACCGGCAGCGCTGTTCCGGAGCTCCTGCTGCTGGGACTGCATTTTTTCCGCCGAAGCGGCACGGAACCGGATGCGGGATTCCTTCACCTCGTCCAGGGCGGCCTGGATGGCCTCCTCGGTGCGGCGCAGGGCGTCCTCGGTGTAGGTGTTGGCCACGTGGGTGAGCTCACGGGAGCGCTCCTCGGCACGGCGGACGATGTCGCCGGCCTTGGCACGGGCCTGCTGCAGCGTCTCGCTTTCCGACACGATGGTCTTGGCGTCCAGCTCTGCCTGGCGCAGCATCTTCTCCACCTCTTTTTTGGCGGCGGCGATGTATTCCTCCCGGGCCCGTACCAGCTCCTGGGCCTTCTTCAGCTCCAGGGGCAGCTTGGAGCGGATCTCATCCAGCAAATCCAGGGCCTCGTCCCGGTTGATGGTGCACTTTTCCGAGCTGAAGGCGGCGCTTTTGGCCTCGTCGATCATGTTGTAGAGCATATCCAGCAACCGCTGCACATCTTTTTCTTCCATCTTCAGTTCCGTCCTTTCTTTTATCTGCAGGAAAACGACTCCAGGCCGCTTTGATTTATTTCTTTTCCAGTTCCCGGGCCACCGGCTCCGGCACATACCGCTCCAGCGGCTGGCCGTAGCGGATCATCTCCCGGGCCATGGTGGAGCTGAAATGCTGATAGGCGGGGCTGGCCGGGAGAAATACCGTTTCCAGCTGCTCCCACAATCCCCGGTTGATGGCGGCCATCTGATACTCCTGATCGAAGTCCGTGGCGCTGCGCAGGCCCTTCACCAGGCAGGAGGCCCCCTTTTCCCGGGCGTAGTCCGCCAGCAGGCCGGACCACAGCTCCGCCTCCACGTTGCCCAGATGGGCCACAGACCGCCGGATCTGTTCCAGCCGCTGCTGGGGAGTAAACATGGGATGGCTCTTCTCGCAGTTCACCATCACGCACACATATACCTTGTCAAACAGATCCGCTGCCCGGCAGATGATGTCCAGATGCCCCAGGGTGATGGGGTCGAAGCTGCCGGGGTAGATTGCAATTTTCATCCTATTCCTCGTTTCCGTCACGGTGATACACCGTCACCTTGATCTTGCCGTACCGGTATTCCCGGTGCAGCCGGTAGGGCGGCAACACCGGCGGCAGTACCTTGTCCGCCGCACTTTCTGCCACGATTATACCATGTGGACGGCAAATGTCAAACGCCATGATCCCTTTCAGGGCCTCATCCAGCAAGGCAGCGGCATAGGGCGGGTCGAGAAAGATGAGGTCGAACTTCTCCCCGCTCTTGAGATAGGCCAGGGCATCCCCCAGACGCACCTGGGCCTTGTCCTCCAGCCGGCACAGGGCCAGATTCTCCCGGATGAGCTGCACCGCCTCCCGGCGGCTGTCCACAAAGACGGCCCAATCCGCCCCACGGCTCAAAGCCTCGATGCCCAGCTGTCCGGTACCGGCAAAAAGATCCAGCACCCGGCGGCCTTCAATATCGAACTGGATCACGGAAAACACGCTCTCTTTCACCTTGTCGGTGGTGGGCCGTGTATCCATGCCCTGGAGTTCCTTCAATCGTCTGCCTCTGGCAGATCCTGTGATTACACGCATATCGTCATACGCCCGGGCGGAAGCCCTCGAAAATCACCAGATTTCCGGCCTGTTCCGCCTGGTCCATTTCCTCCTTTGTCTTGATGGTCCAGTTCACTTCCTGGACGCCGAACACCTTCCGGCACCAGCTCAGGCACAGCTTGCGGCGGTCGGAAAACCGGTAGGCGATGAAGTCCGGCCGGGTCATGCAGTTGAGCAGCAGATGCTCCAGTACAAAGAGCACCGCCTTGCTCTGACCGCCGCCGTCGCCGTGGCGCAGGAACGCTTCACTCAGCTGTCCCCGGCAGATCTCCGGCCGGTGCTTTTTCAGCCACATGAGACACCGGGGATCGAAGGACTCCATGCAGTAGTCCACCCGGAACCGATCCAGCATCCGGCAGGTGGCCTCCGCCAGAGCGGCGTGGTTGCCCCGCTCCGCCTTCAGCTCCACGATGAGGGGCCCCTTCCCTGCAAAGCGGGGCAGTACCTCCTCCAAAAGGGGGCTCCGGTCCTCCGTGCCCTCCAGCCGGTAGGACACCAGATCGGCAGCGGTGAGATCCTCCACCAGCACGTCCGCCCCGGCGGTACGCAGCAAGCTGGTGTCGTGGATCACCGCCAGACGGCCGTCGGCCATGAGATGTACATCCAGCTCCGCCCCGAAGCCCAGCTGCGCCGCCAGACGGAAGGCCGCCAGGGAATTCTCCGGCACCTCCGGCTTATGGTGGAGCCCCCGGTGTGCGTAGCGGTACCGCCGCAGCACCTGCCAGGCGGGATGCCCCTTCCGGCATTGCAGCAGCCAGAAGGGCAGGATGCACAATATAATGAGTAATATAATCAGGATAGTCATGAATTATTGATCCTCCGGATCGTTTAGTGCCTCCAGTCCCTTTTTGGGCAGGGGCTTGCTGTCGCCGTGATGGACGCAGCGCATGGTCACCAGGGCCAGGGCCACGAAGATGGCGGCGTAGGGGAAGAGCACCGTCATGCCCAGCTTGTCCATCAAAAAGCCGGAGAGCATGGGGGTAGCCACCTGGGCGGCCATGGAGGCGGTGTAGTAAAAGCCGGTATACTTGCCCACGTTGCCGCCGGAGCACAGCTCCACCACCATGGGGAAGGAGTTGACATTGATGGTGGCCCAGGCTACGCCGGCCAGGGCGAAGAGGACGTTCATCAGCATGGTGGGACTGTCGGAGCGCATGAAAGAGGCGGTACCGAAGGCCACGGTAAGCATCACCACGCCGGCCATGATGGTCTTTTTCCGGCCCACCCGGGAGGCGATGAAGCCCACCGGCAGATAGGCCACGATGGCGGCGGCCTGGGCGATGATGAGGGTCAGGTTATAGTCCTTGTGGAGGATGTTGGAGGCGTACACGGAGTACTTGCTGGTAACGGCGTTGTAGCCGAAGAACCACAGCACGATGCTCAGGAGGATGAAGATCAGCGACCGCTTTTCCTCCGCCGTCAGCTTCCGGCTTTCCGCCACGGTCTCGGCCTCACTCTTCTCCTCGATGCCCAGGCGGATACTCTCAGCACGCATCTGCGCGGCCCATTCCTTCTCCTGAACGGTGAGCATGAAGATCACCAGGGCCACCAGCATCAGCGCCGCCACTACGGCGAAGTAGCCGGTATAGCTCATCAGGGAATTGCGGACGGCGGAGGTGGCGAACACCATGCCCAGCACCAGTACCAGAATGCCGCCGGCGCTGCCCATGAGGTTGATGACGGCGTTGGCCTTGCTGCGCAGGGGCTTCATGGTGACGTCGGGCATCAGTGCCACCGCCGGGGAGCGGAAGGTGGCCATGGACACCAGCAGGATCAGCAGCAAGCCCACGAAGAATACCAGGGTGGTGGGATGCTCCGCCGTGGTCTGCCAGGCGTAAGCCTGCCGGGCAGGCACCACATAGGCGGTGTAGTCGGGATTGGTCATGGTCTTGCCGCTGCCATCGGTGATCTGGGACTCTATGGCGGCGAACTCCTCCCGGCTGAACTTTTCAGACAGCACGAAGTGTTCCCCTTCGGGGCTGAGAAGCTGGGCGTCCTTCTGGGAATCGTAGATGGCCGTCAGCGCCGCCGGATCGTCCACGGCGGACACGGCGGAGATGTGGTTCAGCTGTGCGTTGTCCACGAAGGAGAGGGCCATCAGGGCCACCGCCGCCATCAGGGTACCCACCACGATGAAGGGGGTACGGCGTCCCCGCTTGCCGTCGTGGCGATCGGAGATGGCGCCGAACAGGGGCAGCAGGAACAGGGCCAGCACGTTGTCCAGGGCCATGATGAACCCGGACCAGGCCTGGGACATACCGAACTTGTTGGTAAGGATCATGGGGATGGTGTTGTCATAGGCCTGCCAGAAGGCGCTGATGAGGAAAAAGGCAAAGCCCACCAGAATGGTTCTCTTGTAGTTGAGTTTCATACGCTCTCCTCCAAATCTTCATATACCGCTGCGATATCCGGATAGACCCATGTGGGCCGGATGTTCTCTCGTTCTATGTCCTCTCGTGCTCCCTCGCCGGAGAGGACGAAGATGGTATCGATGCCGGCATTGAGGCCGCAGGCGATGTCGGTATAGAGCCGGTCCCCCACCATCACCGCCTGATCCGCCGGAAAGCCGGTGCGCTCCAGGGCCAGATGTACCATGTCCGGCTGGGGCTTGCCCAGCACCCGGGGCCTGCGGCCCGTGGCCCGGCAGAGCATCTCGCAGACGCTGCCGCAGTCCGGGACGCTGCCGTACCAGGTGGGACACACCCAGTCGGGATTGGTGGCCAGATACGTGACCCCCCGGTTCAAAAGGATACAGGCGTCCTCCAGCTTCCGGAACGTCAGCTCCGTGTCGAAGCCGCATACCAGCACCGACACGTCCTCCTCCACCCTGTCCACTACGGGGATGCCGGACTGTCTGAGCTGGCGGCGGAAGGACTCGGTGCCCACTACATAGCACTTCTGCCCCGGCAGCTGGGTCACAAGATGCCGGATGGTGACATCCACGGAGGTAAGAAAATCCTCCTCCGCCGCCGGAAGCCCCAACTCCCGGAGCTTTTTCACGTACTCCTCCACGCCGCGGGAGGAATTGTTGGTCAAAAAGAGGTACCGCCCCCCGGCCCTCCGGACATGGTCCAGAAACTCCGGCACCTTGGGGAACACCTGACGGCTGAGATAGATGGTGCCGTCCATATCCAGAAGAAAAAGCCGCTTGTCTCGCAGCTGTGCCATGGGCATCTGCCCTCCCCCGTTTGGTGTGGAAATATACATGATAAGCATACCACAAAGCCGCCCCGCTTGACAAGCGGGACGGCCTGGTATGGGTGTTTTTCCTCACGTATTGTGGCGGCTGATGGGCCTGCGGTGGAGCAAGGCCCCCAGATCCTTGGCGTTGAAGGGGATCAGGGGATAGAGATACCCCTTCCCCACCAGGGGCTTGGTGGTGGCCACCAGCACCAGCACGCCCACCACCCCCAGCGCGAAGCCCCAGATGTCCCCCAGCCAGATGCAGATGAGCAATCCCATCCGGCACAGCTTGGTGGCGTAGGCCAGCTCATAGCTGTACTGGGCGTAGTTGGCGATGGCCACGAAGGCCATGTACACCAGCACCTCCGGCACCAGCCACCGGGACTGCACGGCGAAGTCTCCCAGGATCAGGGCCCCCAGCATGCTGAAGGAGCTGCTCAGGGCGTTGGGGGTGTTCAGTGCCGCCAGCTTCAGAAGATCCACGATGAGCTCCACCAGCAAAAGCTGCACGATGAGGGGCACGAAATACTCGTCCTGGATCAGCAGGAAGCGGAAGCTCTCGTGGAGCCGCTCCGGGTCCTTCACCAGCAGATACCAAAGGGGCGTGATGAACAGCGTCATCAGCAGCACCACCGTCCGGACGATCTGGAGATAGGTTCCGATCACCGGCGGGAAGTAGTAGTCGTTCACCGACTCGGTAAAGGAGAAGATGGTGGTGGGCAGGATCATCACCGCCGGGGAATTGTCCACCATCAGCAGCACGTCCCCCTCCATGATGCAGGCGGTGGCCACGTCGGGCCGCTCGGTGTAGCGCACCTTGGGAAAGGGGTTGTACCATTGGCCGGGATGCAGGGCCTCGAAGATGCTCTCCTGGCCCATGGACACCGAGCGCACGTCGATGGCCTGGACCTTCCGGCGGATCTCCTCCACCAGCTTGGGGTCCGCCTCCCCCTCCATATAGCAAAGGGCGATGTCCGCCTGGGACCGCTCCCCTGCCGTCAGCCGCTCCAGCGTCAGCTGGGGGCTGCGGATACGGCGGCGCAGCAGGGCGGCGTTTTTCATGATGTTCTCCACGAATCCGTCGTGGGCGCCCCGGAGCACCTTGCTGCTGTCCGGCTCCGCCACGCCCCGGAGGGGAAACTGCTTGGCCTCCAGCAGCATGCCGCCGTCATAGCCCTCCAGCACCAGCAGCGTCTTGCCGGAAAACACCGCCGTGACGGCCTTGTCCCAGTCCCGCTGCACCGATGCGTCGCAGGCGGATACGTGGCGCTGCACGAAGCTCTCCGCATCCGGTGCGTCCTGGAGATCCGTCAGTGCCAGCCAGCCGGAGATCATCCGTTCCAGCAAGGCGTCCTGGGCGTAGCCGTTGACCACCCACAGCCGGGCGCTGCGCCCGGCGATGGTGAGCTTCCGGCCCACGATATCGAAGTTGCGCCCCACCCCCAGCAGCTCGTCCAGCTGCCCCACCAGGGTGCGAAAATCCTGTTGTGTGGCTCCCATAGCTCCTCCTTGGTTGTTTTTTTGTTAGTATGGAGCCAAAGGCCGCCAGCTATACCAGACACAGGCAAAAAAAGAGGAGAACGGTGTGCCGTCCTCCCGGTTCGGGAAAGGAGACAAACACCATTCCCGATAGAATGCAGTCCGCTGCGCGCAGCCCGGAGCCGCCTACAGCGGTTCCGGGCCACACTTGCGGCCTGAGCAGTATTTTCTCCGACGCACAGGTCGTCTGGAGAAAATGGATCATATTTCCTTCACGCCTGCCGGCGTGAACTCTGCGAGGCGCCGTTCTCCTCTTTTCAAAGGTGTTCTATCCGTTTTTTCGAAATTCTCAAAGGCTTCCTTCGCCGAAGCGGCCGGTAAAGTCGGTGGATGCCACATCCTTCAGCGGCAGCTTCACCGGCTTGCCGGTGGCGGCGGACTGATAGATGGCCAGGATCATCTCCAGGGCGTTGCGGCCGGCCACAGCGTCCACATAGGGCTTGCGGTCGTGCTCGATGGCGTCCATCATGTCGGCAAAGAGGCTGGTGTGGCCGTTGCCGTAGACGTTGCTGGTGGCCTCCTGCAATCCCTGCTTGTCGGCGTCACCCTCCCGGGCGTCGGCGAAGTTCCACACGTCGATGTTGTTGGTGGAGGTGCCGCCGATCTTCACGGTGCCGGTCTGGCCGAAGAGGTAGAGGGTCTCCTCCAGGTTCTTGGGATAGACGTTGGTGGTGCCCTCGATGGTGCCCACGGCGCCGTTCTTGAACTTCACCACGGCCATGCCCACATCCTCGCACTCCAGATAATCGTGGAACTGCTGGCAGGTAACGCCGTAGACCTCCTCCACCTCGTCGCCCATCATCCAGCGCAGCAGGTCGATGCCGTGGATGCACTGGTTCATGAGGCAGCCGCCGTCCTGAGCCCAGGTGCCCCGCCAGGGAGCCTGGGCGTAATAGTTCTTGTCCCGGTTCCAGCGGACATGGATGGAGCCGTGGGAGATCTTGCCCAGACGGCCTTCCTCCAGAGCGTGACGCAGCTCCTGTACGGCCACGTTGAACCGGTTCTGGTGGCAGGCGGAGACCTTTACACCCTTGGCGTCGCTGCGGCGGATGATCTCCTCAGCGTCGGCCATGTTCATGGCCATGGGCTTTTCGATGATGATGTTGATGCCGTGATCGATGCAGTCCAGGGCGATCTGGGCATGGATACCGCTCTCGGTGGCGATGCTGGCCAGGGTGATGTCGTTCTCGGCGATCATCTGGCGGTAATCGGTGTAGCGCTTGATGGAGGTGTCGTTCTCCAGGCCGTGCTTGGCCAGCAGCTTCTCCATGGCCTCCGGCAGCACGTCGCACACCGCCACGATGTTCAGATGGTTGTTCAGTGCCGCCTTGATGTGGTTGGTGGCGATACGGCCGCAGCCGATGAGTGCATAGTTCATGTTCATACGCTCCTTTTATGGTATCACATGGTGGATATTTGGTCTCAATTTCCTGTGATTATATACTCTGAATGGCCCCTTTGCAAGCACTTCACACCAGCTTTTCAAAATAGTGGAAGGTCTCGTCCTCCCCGGTGCGGCGCATGCAGCTGGAGAGCATGGCGTAGGAGGCCCGGTTTTCCTTGTAGCACTTGGCCACCACACGGGTGAGCATCAGCTGGTACAGCGCCCACTCCGCCACGGCGGCAAAGGCCTCGGTGCCGTAGCCGTTGCCGGCGAATTCCGGAGCGATCCGTGCTCCCAGCTCGGCGCCGCCCCGCCAGTCAAAGCGGTAGAGCACCGCCTCGCCGATGCACTGCCCCTGAAGCCGGATGGCAAAGTTCACCGCCCGCCGGGCAGCGAAATCCTCCCGGGCCACGTTGAGGAAATAGTCCTCCGTCAGCTCACCCTGGAGATCGGTGCGGTAGTCGTAGCCCCACCAGCGGTTGCGCTCATCGTCCAGACACAGGGCGTTGTAGGCGGCCTTGTCCTTCTCCTGCAGGGCGTCCAGGGTCAGGCGCTCCGTTTTCAGGGTGGGGATGCAGGTGAGCCGGTCGATCTCCAGCCCGATGTCCAGCCGCATCTTCCCCGCCAGCTCCGCCGGCAGGTACTGGAGCTTGGAGGTGCGCAGCCCCTTGTCGCAGGCGTCGTCCTCCCGGTTCATCCACTGCACCCGGGTACCGAAATGCTGGGCAAAGGCCTGCACCATGGTGGGATAGGCCCCGGCATGGGAATAGAGGGCCTTTTCGATGTGGACCTGCAGGGTCTGGCCGCAGAATTCACCCAGGCTCAGGGCCACCAGCCTCTCTTCCCACAGAAGGCCTCCGGCACAGAACCAGCCCCGGTCCAGCAGCCGGAACATCTCCCGGGCGTGGTTGAGCTCGTTGACGGCCATGCCGTTGTCCTGCTTGTGAAACTGCTCCTGATAGTCCCGCCAGAACTGCTCCACCAGCGGCGCATCCTGGGCCGTCAGCTCCACGAAGCGGGCGTCGGGATGGGCTTTGCGGAACTTGTTGATGTGGTTGCGCTGTCCGCTGTAGCGCCGTCCGGCAAAGGAGGCCAGATCCTCACTGTGATAGAGGTAGTCCTTCCAGGTGCGCTCGTTGCTCACCGTCATCATGGGATAGCGGCGCAGCAGCACGGCGGCCTTGTCCTCCGGTACGGGGTTGAAGGACAGGCGGCAGCCGTTTTCGGTGCACCATTCCTCGATGAGCGTCAGGGCCTTGTCCACATCCCCCTCCGGGCCGGGCACGGGATAGTCGAACTGGCAGCGGCCCTTGGTGCAGGACTTGACGATAAGACACCCGGCCCCTTGGGCGAACTGGGCGTGGAGATAGTCCCGCCACATGAGCTTGACCCCCACGGAGTACTCGCACAGCCGGTGCTGACAGGCGGCGTAGTAGTCTTTGAGGATATGGGCGTTATCCGGTGTAATGGTTTCAAATTGCAGCATAAATACTCCTTATGGCCCCACAGGGCGAAAAAGCCAGGTTTTCCGGAAGGTTCCTCACCTCCGGTATAATGGTGCGGCGTTTCGAAGCACAACCGCCCGCAGGGCGGCTCTTAGTGCGGAGATGCGGAATTCACTTCCGCCGAGCATGTTAAATCTCCGGAGGGTGAAGGCGGCCTAAGCCGCCGGAACCCAAAATGAGAGGACATCCCTGCGGATGCCCTCTCATTTTGGAGGTGACACCCGGATTTGAACCGGGGAATGAGGGTTTTGCAGACCCTTGCCTTACCACTTGGCTATGTCACCGTATATGAGAAACGGAGCTTTCGCTCCGATTCTCTTTTGTATGGAGCGGGCGACGAGGCTCGAACTCGCTACCTCGACCTTGGCAAGGTCGCGCTCTACCAGATGAGCTACGCCCGCAAATGGTGCCTCCGGTCGGAGTCGAACCAACGACACGCGGATTTTCAGTCCGCTGCTCTACCAGCTGAGCTACAGAGGCAAATATGGCGACCGAGAAGGGGCTCGAACCCTCGACCTCCAGCGTGACAGGCTGGCGTTCTAACCAACTGAACTACTCGGCCATTGTTTGGTGGGAACAACTGGACTCGAACCAGTGACCCCCTGCTTGTAAGGCAGGTGCTCTAACCAGCTGAGCTATGCTCCCGTCCTTGCCGCCCTCAGCGAACGGCAAGGATGATTATACTAAACTCCCCCACTTCTGTCAACACCAAATTTTGCATTTTTTATTTTTTCTTACGAATGCTTCAGACCCTCCAGCAGCTTGCGGAGATCATCGCCGGAAAAATCGTACACGGCGTCGCAGAACTGGCACGTCAGCTGGCACTTTCCCTGCTGGCGAAGAATATCCTCCAGCTCCTGCTCACCCAGGGAAATGAGGGCCCGCTCCACCCGCTCCCGGCTGCAGTAGCAGCGGTACGCCACGGGAGAGGTCTCCAGGATCTGCATATCAAAGTCGGAGAGCACCGTCCGCAGCAGGTTCTCCGGGTCGGGGTCCTTGTCCAGGAGAGCCGACACGCTGCCGGCGGCCATGATGCCGCCTTCCACCTTCACGATGGTATCCTCCCCGGCGCCGGGCAGCAGCTGGATGAGATAGCCCCCGGCGGCCCGGACGCTCTGATCCCGGTCCACCAGCACCCCCAGCCCGCAGGCGGTGGGGATCTGCTCGGACTCCACGAAATAGGCGGCCACGTCCTCGGCGATCTCGCCGCCCATGAGGTCGATGGTGCCCACATAGGGTTCCTTCATCTGCAGGTCCTTGATCACCGTCAGGGTACCTTCATGGCCCACGGCGGCGCCTACGTCCAGCTTTCCGTCCTGACGCAAAGGCAGATCCACCTCCGGATGGGTCACATAGCCCCGGACGTTGCCCTCCTGGTCGGACACCGCCAGCACCGTGCCCAAAGGCCCATCACCCTTGATCTGCAGCGTCAGGCTGGCGCCGGGCACCTTCAGGGCGTTGCCCATCAGGGATGCCGCCGACAGCGTCCGGCCCAGGGCGGCGGTGCCCACCGGCAGCGTCCTGTGGATCTGCCGGGCCCGCTCTGTGAGATCGCGGCTGCAGATAGCCGCCGCCTGTACCAGTCCGTCACTGGAAATTGCTCTAACGATCCGATCCGTCATATTCGTTCTCCTCTTGTTTGTTCTTGCTGCAGCGGCGCAGAGCGCCGTTGCCCCAGAAGCCGCACAGCAGCAGCCCCAGACCCATCACATGGATCATGGCCTCCTCTGCTGCCCACAGCTGTCCGGCAATGCCGGCGGCGAAAAAGATGACCCCCAGGCCCAGAGGCAGCCATACCCCCCAGCCCGGACGGCTGCGGCCCGCGGTATGCCACATATATGCTCCATGGCCCAGCAGCACCAATGCCAGCACTGTCAGGCCCCAAAATCCCTGATGCATGCCCTATCTCCTGATACACGAAAAATAGATCCGCTGCTCCTCCGGCCTGGGCGGACGCAGCACGGCGTCGCCGTGGGTACGGATGGCGGTGAACCCCGCCTCCCGGAGCCATTGGGTCAGCTCCTCCACGGTGTAGCAGCGCTCCTCATGGATCTCCAAAGACCGCTGCCAGCTGCCGTCCGGCCGGCGGCGGAAAAGATCCATGTAGTAGGTGCAAAGTCCCCGGTGCACCTCCGGACGCCAGACGCAGTAGGAATCCTCGGTCTCGTCCAGAAACACCTGTCCGTCCATCCGGCGGAACTTTTCCGGCGTATTGACGTCGAAGATCAGCACGCCCCCCGGCGCAATGAACAGCCGCAGCCGCTCCAGGGTCCGCCGGACATCCCGGGGCCGTGTGAGGTAGTTGAGGCTGTCCAGACAGCACACGGCGGCGTCCACCGTGCCGTAGAGATCCAGTTCCGGCATGGACTGATGCAGGAACACCGGCGGCACGCCCTGACCGCACTCCTTGTCCCGTGCGGCGGAGAGCATCTCCTCCGATGCGTCCACGGAGATGAGCTCATAGCCCCGCTCCGTCAGGAGCCAGGTGATGCTGCCGGTGCCGCAGGCCAGATCCAGCACCGTGTGCACCGGGATGCGGCTGCGGCGAAAAAGCTTTTCCAGATAGTCCGCCCGGCGGACGTAATCCACATCCTCCGTCAGGGCGTCGTAGGCGCCCGCCAGGGCCTGATAGCTGCTCATGGCTGCTCCCCCCGGTCCCGGATGCGGCTGATGACGCACTCATAGCCTCCGGCGCCGTTGAGCAGGCACCGGTTCACCCGGCTGATGGTGGCGCTGGACGCCCCGGTACGCTCCAGGATCTCGTTGTAGATCATTCCCTCGCTCAGCAGGGTGGCCACCTCGTAGCGCTGCTCCATGGCCCGCAGCTCGGAGATGGTACACAGATCCTGGAAGAAGTTATAGCACTCCTCCTCCGTTTTCAGCTCCAGTATGGCCCGGTACAGCTTGTCGTCCTTCTGCTTGCGGGCCATCGTGGCCTTTGCGCCTTTGGTCATGGCCATCCCCTCCGTGGCTTACGAAAATTTCCGGCCGCTGCCAGATGGTTTCATTTTACCACTTTATTCTGTGAAAGTAAACACGGAAAATATTTTCCTGCTTCCCGGCATACACTGGCAAAAAAGGAGTGTGTTCCATGTCCCAAAAGCTGTTGCTCAAGCCGGCGGAGCCGGAGGTGCTGACGGCGGAGGAGCTGCCGGTGCTGACGGTAAGCCTGCAGCTGCCCACATACACCGGCTGGCAGCGGTTCAACCGCTACTACCGCCGCTGGGAAGCCTCCTTCCGCCGGTACTGCCGCACCCGGCTGCTGCCTCTGGCGGAAGCGGCGCTGCACCAGGCTATGGAAACGGCGGGGCCTTTGCCCCAGTGGGAGGCCTCCCTGATCTCCACCGTCACCTGGCAGTCGGCGGAAGTGGTGAGCCTTTACACGGAGATGCGCCTGCAGGGCCCCGGGGGTATCCCCGCCCGGCGCCGGGGAGATACCTGGTACCGGGGGCTGCCCCTGACCATGGCGGAGCTCTTCCCCCGCCGGGCCCACTGGCGCCGCCGGGTGCTGGCATACGCCGCCGGGCAGATCCGGCAGAATCCCCGGCTCTATCCCCAGGACTGGCAGCGCAGGCTGGTGCTGTCCTTCCGGGCCCGGCGGTTCTATCTTACGGAGGAGGGCCTGTGCTTTTTCTATCCCGCCGGTACCCTGTCCCCCACATCGGCGGTGACCTTCTGCCTGCCCTGGGACAAGGAGCAAGGCCCCATACCCCCGGAGCAGCCCCGGCAGGAACCCGCCTGATCCCCGCCGGATTTTTACATACGCCTATACAGCCAAAGGCCCGCCGGTTTTCCCGGCGGGCCTTTATGGTTCTTGTGCAAAAGGTTTTCTTTATACTTCCTCTCCCAGCTCTTCTGCCAGCTCCTGCTCGATGGCCTGCCAGGCGGCCTCGTGGTCCACCTCCCGGCCGGTGAAGTCGTGGAAGCCCTCGATGATCTGGGGGATCACCATGTTGATGCCGGGGATGGTCCGCAGTCCCTGCTTCCGGGCCTGCCGCAGCAGCAGGGTATCCCGGGGGCTGTAAACCAGATCGTATATGTAGGCCTCCGGGTTGGCATCCCGCAGGAAGCTGAGGTCGGAGAATTCCTGACCGTTGGACATGCCCACATTGGTGGCGTTGATGATGAGATCCGCCTGAGCCGCCGCACGGCGCAGGGGGAAGGTGCCGAAATAGATGAACTCCGCCTGTTCCGGGTACCGTGCCGCCAGCTCCTTGGCGCGGTAGACGCCCCGGTTGCAGATCCACAGCTTCCCCACCCCGGCCCGGGCCAGGGCGGTGGTGATGGCGGCGCCGGAAGCGCCTGCGCCGATGAGCAGCACCTTCTTGCCCTTGGGATCGAAGCCGCAGCGGCGGAGACTGGCCATAAAGCCCAGGCTGTCGTTGTTGTAGCCCAGCAGGCGGCCGTCCTGTACCCGGACGGTGTTCACCGCCCCGCACAAACGGGCCTCGTCGCTGATCTCATCCAGCAGCGGAATGATGGTGCGCTTGTGGGGCGTGGTGACGTTGAACCCGGCATAGGCCCCTTCCCGGGCCTCCTGAACGAAGTCCGCCAGCTCATGCTTCTGGACCTCCCGGGCCTCGTAGGTGTAGTCCATCCCCTCCCGCTCCAGCAAAAACTGCTGGATCCGGGGATACAGGCTATGCTCCACAGGATAGCCGATGACACACAGCTTTTTCATAACCTTGCTCCTTCCCCTCAAATGGCAAAATTCCCGTTTTGGAACACCGGGATCTCCCGTCCGTCCCAGGTGGTGCCTGTGATCTGCAGATCCGCCGTGCCCACCATGAAGTCCACGTGGGTATGGGAATCGTTGAGTCCCTTTTCCTTCAGCTGCGCCTTGTCCATATCCCGTCCGCCGCTGATGCAGGGATAGGCCTCGCCGAAGGCGAAATGGCAGGCGGCGTTCTCGTCGAAGAGGGTGTTGTAAAAGAGAAGATCCATGTTGGAGATGGGGCTGTCCCAGGGCACCAGCGCCACCTCGCCGAAGTAGGAAGCCCCCTCGTCCACGCTGATGGCGGCCTTCAGAAATTCCTCACCCTGCCGGGCATGGGCCTCCACGATCTTGCCGTGGCGGAGAACGAAATGGAACCCGTCAATGATGTTGCCGTCGTTCACCAGGGGCATGGAGGCGCAGACCACGCCGTTGACGCCGGTGCGCACAGGGGCGGTGAACAGCTCCTCCGTGGGCATGTTGGCCACGAAGGTCTGCCCGGCGGCGGTGACGTCGTCACCGGACTCCCAGATGTGGTCCTCCGGCAGCTCCACCGTCAGGTCGGTGCCTAAGCTGTTGGTGTAATGGAGGCTCTTGAACCGCAGGCGGTTCATGGTCTCCTTGCGTTTTTTCAGCATGTCCAGATGCTCCTGCCAGCGCCGGGCGCTCTCCCCGTCGCCGGTGATGCGCATGGTGCGGAAGATGGCCTCCCACAGCTGCGCCATGGCCTCCTGCTCCGTGGCCTGGGGGAACACCCGCCTGGCCCAGCTGGGGATGGGGATGGAGGCGATGCACCAGGGGAAACCGCTGGACATCTGCAGCCGGTAGAAGTCCTTCAGCGCCTCGCCGCTGGAGCGCTGGGCCCGCACCAGACGGTCCGGGTCCACGCCCTTGAAGTTCTCCGGGTCCTCGGCGGCGATGGCCAGGTAGGCCGCCCCGTCCTTGGCGTAGTCATTGAAAAAATGCTGGCGCCACAGGGGCACCTCATCGAAAATGGCGCCGTCGGCCCGGAGATACTTTTCCCGTGCCATGGCGTCGTCGTGCCAGTTCATCACCACTTCCCGGCAGCCTGCGTCATAGGCGGCCGAGGCGCACAGCCGGGCAAAGGGTGCGCACTCCACCGGCGAGGAGATCAGCAGCGTCTGACCCTTCTGCACATTCAGGCCCACCCGGATCAGCAATGCGGCATATTCCCGCAGTTTTTCTTCCATGTTCCTTCCTCCGTTTCCGTAAGTTGCGGTTTTGAAGATATTGTATCCCCTTACCCGGTGAAAGTAAACCCCTCATTGCCTGTGCTGCCGCCGCTGACGCAGCAGGGCGTTGAGCTCTGCGCCCATGATGAGCACCGTACCGCTCATATACAGCCACAAAAGGGTCACCACCACCGTGGTGATGGAGCCGTATAATTTCGTATACTGCGCCACATACTCCACGTAGTAGGAGAAAGCCGCCGACACCGTCATCCACGCCGCCAGGGAGATGAGCACCCCCGGCGCCACCTCCCGCAAGGGGCGGCGGCTGCCCATGGCCAGCATATACAGCACCGCCAGAGCGGCGAACATCACCAGTCCCAGCAGGGCGAAACGCAGATGGTTCCACACATCCGCAAAGTCCCGGGACAGGTGCAAAAGCCCGGTGAGGTATATCAATGCCCGGCGTCCCACGGTCATGAGCACCATGGCGGCGCCCCAGCTCACCAGCAGCCACACGGTGAACAGGGCCGTCAGCAGCGTCTCCTTCAATGACTGCCGGACGTACACCGCACCGAAGGCCCGGCGCAGGGCGAAGAGCAGACAGCTGGTGGCCCGCATGGGGAACCAGACGGAGAAGATCAGGCTGAACCACAGAAGCTGGGAGCTGTAGTTATCGGTGACATAGTCCAGATACGCCCGCACCACCAGCTCCACATCCTGAGGCAGCAGGGGCCCGATGATCAGCAGCACGCTGTCCGGGTCCACCCGCAGCGCACCCAGCAGCATGCTCAGGAACACCAGCAGCGGGAAGCCGGCAAAGATCAGATAATACGTCAGGGCGGCGCTGCTGCGGCTCACCCCGTGGCGGTAGTACCGGCGCACCAGCTCCCGGATGATGCGCGCCAGTCCCCAGCGCCGGTACCATCCATCAGCGCCTATCTGCTTCATGCCCATTGTCAATCCCTCCTTCCAGTTCGGAAATCCACACGTTCCTGTGGGCAACACCTACTCAAAACCACAAATACTCCTCAAAATTGCATCATGTCAAACACAATCCAGTCTCTTATTGTTTTTTCGCCTGCGAATTCCTTAACTTTTTCTAAATTTTTACAATTTGCTATTGGCGAGATTTCCCTCTCATGTTATAATGATAGCCAGCTGAAACGACGCAGCAGATCATCCCCGGATGATACCACGTATTTTTTGTAAAGAAGGTCTGTTTATGGATAATCTGACTAAAATTGTTCGCGCTGAAATTGCACGGCAGTACAAGAGCGTACGTCAGTTCGCCTTTGCTGTCAACATCCCCCTGTCCACCATCAACAGCGCCCTGCACAACGGCATCGGCGGATCTTCGTTCGATACGGTGGTGCAGATCTGCCGCACTCTGGGCATCAAGGCCCTGAGTGACGACGCCGCTTTCTATCTCACGGATGAGACCCAGAAGCTTCTCAACCAGTATGCCCAGCTGGACGACTACGGCCGGCATACAGTTTCTGCCGTGATGCAGGTGGAATACGCCCGGTGCACGGAGCTGTCCTCCCCCCAGAGCGATGCGGTGTACGGCATCCCCAGCGTCAATGTGTCCACCGGCGGCCGGACGGTAGAGCCGCTGCAGGTGCTCAACGACCGGAAAAAGTAAGCACCAAAGAGCTATAACCAATCCCGCCGGGAGTCCCGGCGGGACTTTTTTGTCATAAGGCAGCAGCCGCGGGCATAAGGATGCATCAAAACGAGAAAGGATGCGATGACCATGTCCAGATTTCCCTGCCGCATCCTGCTGCTGCGCCGGCGGCACGTAGCTTTTCTGGCTGCGCTGGCTGCGGCAGCAGGGATCTTCTACGCTGTGCGGTATCCCGCCTCGGTGAGTGCCGCGGCCACCAGCCGTCAGCTGCCCATCTATTCGGTGGAGCGACCCCAGAAGATGTGCGCGCTGTCCTTTGACGCCGCCTGGGGCAACGAGGTGACGCCCCTGCTCATCGAGACCCTGGCCAAATACGACATCAAGGCCACGTTTTTTGTCATGGGTGAATGGGCGGAGGAATATCCCGATTCGGTGAAAGCCCTGGCGGAGGCGGGCCATGAGGTGATGAACCATTCCGATACCCATGAGCATTATAATTCCTTCTCCGCTCAGGAGATCATTGCAGACGTCAGCGCCTGCAATGAGAAGATTGCCGCCATCACCGGCGTCACGCCCACGCTGATCCGCTGTCCCTTCGGGGAATACGACGACCATGTGATCTCCGCCATCCGTTCCATGGGCATGGAGCCCATCCAGTGGGACGTGGACAGTCTGGACTGGAAGGACACGGACCCGGATTCCGTCTGCCAGCGTGTGACGGAGAAGGTCCGCAGCGGCAGCATCGTTCTGTTCCACAACGCCGCCGCCCATACGGCCCAGGCCCTGCCCCAGGTGCTGGAATGTCTCATCCGGGAGGGCTATACCATCGTCCCCATCTCCCAGCTCATCTATACGGAAAATTATACCATTGACCATACCGGCCGTCAATTTCCGGCGGAAACCAGCACGGAAACGGAAACAGAATAAAGAAGGAGGCGTCATCCTACGGGATGACGCCTCCGAGTCTGTCGATAAACCTTCCCGCCGAAGGTTTCGGAGGGAAAGATAGTGTGAAAGAAAACCGTCAGGGTTGTCTTTCACGTCCAGTCAAACCACTTTTTGAAACTTTTTTGAAGTTTCAAAA
>CALWXA010000100.1 GCA_944385395.1 uncultured Oscillospiraceae bacterium
GCCCCACTTCGGATAAACGAAAAAGAACCCCTGCTGATGCAGGGGTTCTTTTTTACGCCCGCAGGCGGAAGGTTTTGGGGGCCAGGCGATAGGCCAGCACCCGGGCCACCGGGATGTAGATGAGGCAGAACACCACACTCCACAGGCAGAAGACCATGGCCGGCAGCTTCAGGTTCATGGAGAAGTAGCACACGAAATACGTTACGCCGTTGGCGATGCCGTAGCCCAGGCTCCGGGACTCCATACCGATGTCGTAGGGCTGCAGCAGATAGTACAGCACCATGGTGTGGACGGAGAAGAATACGGAAATGGCCAGCGTAGCCAGGGGCAGCAGGAAGTAAAGAATGGGCTGGTTCGTGCCGCCGGAGAGGTACAGCAGTACCGGCTGTGCCACGGCGATCACCGCTGCCGGCAGCAGATTGATGACTGACAGGGTTTTCAGCCGGGCGGTAAACAGCTGCAGCACCGTGGCGCCTTGCCGGAAGAACCGGTAAGAGAGCATGCTGTGGTCGCAGTTGAAGAACATGGCGGCGGTATAGTTCCGGCCCCGGTTGATGAGGTACATCAGAAAGAGGATGGCGGAACTGCCTACGGCTTCGTTGATGTTCTCGGCTGCCTGTGGGATGAACAGCGTGACGGCAGCCAATATGGCGAAGCCTGCCGCTATACCCCAGGTCAGGCGCACCGCCGCCTGGGTCAGCAGTCGCCGATGCCGCCGGACAAAGAGGTCATGGAGATAGGCGCAGCCGGATTTGCTGCTGTCGCCAACGTCCACCTCCAGCTTTTTCTGCAGGTTATCCTGCATGATCTTGCCCTGTTCCAACTTCTGGGAGCTGCTTTCCGTCAGCAGCTGCCGGGAGATCCGGCGGTAGCCGTCAAACCGCAGCACAGTCCGGATACCCAGGCAGGCGGTGAGGCATGCCAGGATCAGCGCACCATAAAAGACCCAGGTGGGCAGGGCGTGACCCAGCAGCAGCGGCACATAGGCGGCAGCCAGCAGCACCAGGATCATGATAAGCCTGGGCAGCGGCTTGGCCCAGGGAGATGGCTGGATGCCCCGCTTGCCCCAGCCCCGGACGGTAAGGCCCGCTGCGGTGAGCTTGACTGCCGCCACGAACACCGGGACCAGCAAGCACTGCCAGATGGGGACACCAGCCACAAAGCAGCCATAGAGCATGACTACCGGGATCAGACCCACCACCAGCTTCAAAAGCTCGTAGCCGTAGTTGGTCAGTATGTAGGACCGGGCGTCCATCCGCATCAGCACGATGGCATAGTACTTATCCTGGCCGGGCTCAAAGAGGGGATTATTCAGCATTGCCCCGATGACGGTAAGGAACAAAAGGGGATGCCACAGCATGGCCGCTGCACCCTGCAGCGCCATGGCCTGGGCCGGCAGCAGGAAAAAGAGGGCAAAGTAGAGGATCTTTCCGGGGAAGAGGAACAAAATCTCCAGCAGCAGTGCCAGAATCAGGGCGAAAGTTTTCAGCCCATGGCTGCGGTACACCGACTGGGGCAGCAGACGGCGGATGCCCCATAGGCTCTTGAGCCCGTAGAGAATGCCGTTGACCCGGTAAGCGATGCGCAGACGCAGGGACAGGAGCAGCACATCAAGCATGGTCGTCCTCCTTCAGGGCGGCGATGATCCGGTCCTTGAAGGCCTCATCGTCCAGCTGATGCCGGGGAACCGGCTGCAGCACACCCTGATGCAGAATCACGATCTCATCGCAAAGATCCAGGGCCAGATCCAGAATGTGGGTGGAGAGAATGGTGATATGCTCATTCTTGATCCTGCGCAGCAGCTCCTTCATCTCGTCGGCCATCACCACGTCGAAGGAGGTCAAGGGCTCATCCAACAGAAACACAGAGGGATTGGCGATGAAATTCACCAGCATCTGCATTTTGTTTTTCATGCCGTGGGAGAAATCCTTGAGCAGCTTGTGCCGGTCCTCCGGTTCGATGTGCATGTAATCGAGATACACGTCCGGGGCCTTGGGATAGGGGATCTTCCGGCGGTTGATGTCCAGAAAGAACTTCACGAACTCCGTGGCGGTGAGGAACTCCGGCACCACCGGCGTGGAGAGGACATAGCCCACATCCTCCGGCCCCAAGGGACGGCAGACGCCCATGTCATCTTCCAGGCAGAAGCTGCCGCCGTCAGTAGGGATATCCTCATTGAGGCAGTTGAACAAGGTAGTCTTGCCGGCACCGTTGCGGCCCAGAAGTCCATAAATGAGGCCCTGTTCAAAGGTGAAGCTGGCGCCTTTGAGCACCTCTTTCTTGTCAAAACGCTTTTCCAGTCCTTCCAGCCTGAGTTTCATAGGCTTCCGGCTCCTTTCCCGATGGATGCATCGGTTTTTTGTATGGCCTATTTATACAGGAGATGGAGCCCCTTGTCAACTGTGCCTTGCCGGGTGGGCGGATGTTTGCTATAATGTGGCCCATAGAAAGGGGAGAGGGATATGCGCATATTGGCCACCGTTGCCCTCTCCTTTTCTGCTGCCTGTTTCTGCGCTGTACTCCTGCCCTGGGACGGCTGGCAGCTATACGCCGCTGCTGCACTGCTGGCGGCGGCTGTGGTGGTATTCCTGCTGCGTTCTCTCGGCTGCAGGACCCGCCTTTTGCTGCTGACCCTGGCGGCCTGTGCCGGTCTGTGCTGGACCTGGGGCTATGAGCAGCTGATCGCGGCGCCGGTGCGGCAGCAGGTGGATCAGACAACGGAATTTCACGCCACGGTGACGGAGTATCCCCAGGCCACGGACTGGGGCGGAAAGACCACCGTTTCTCTGGGGCCACTGGTGAAGGCGGTATATTACGGCGACGCATCCGTTCTGGAGCTGGAGCCGGGGCAGGAGATATCCGGCACCGCCTACTGGCAGGACGCCGCCATGATCCGGGATGATACCATCACCACCTTTACGTCACAGGGCGTATATGTGCTGCTCTATGGCCGGGACGAACTGCAGATCGAGCAGGGCAGCGCCGGGAGCCTGCGGTGGCTGCCTCTCCGGGCAGGCCGGGCCATGCAGGAGATGACAGGGCGGATCTGGAGCGACGAAGCCACCGCCGCTTTTGTGTCCGCTATGCTTACCGGGGACCGCAGCGGTCTCACCGTTGCCGACGAAACGGCGGTATCGGAGGTGGGACTGAGCCATCTCTTTGCCGTTTCCGGTCTCCACTGCGCTTTCCTCATCTCCCTGCTGGGACTGCTGATCTCACCGGCCCGGCGGCGGCTCTTTGCCGCTGTGGGCATCGGCGTACTGCTCTTTTATATGGTGCTGGCGGGCATGAGCCCTTCCATCGTCCGCTCGTGCATCATGCTGATCTTTACCCTGACGGCGCCTTTGTTCCGCAGGGACAGCGACGCCATCACCAGCATGAGTGCGGCGCTGCTGGTGATTCTTTTGTGTAACCCCTACGCCTGCGCCAGTATCAGTCTGCAGCTGAGCTTTGCCGCCACGGCGGGGATTTTGCTGTGGTCCGGGCCCCTGTACCGGCGTCTGCTGGCGCTGCCTTTGAACCGGCTTGGCGCCGTGGGGCGTTTTTTCTGCGCCAGCGTGTCCGCCTCCCTGGGCGCTCTGGCCCTGACCATCCCGCTGACGGCCTACTATTTCAATATCTTTACCATCATCTCGCCGGTGAGCAACCTTCTGGTGGTACCGGCGGCAGGCTGGGCCTTTATGGCCTCCTTCGTCATCGTGCTGCTGGGGTTTGTCTGGCTGCCGGCGGCACAGCTTCTGGGCTGGGTCGTATGGGCACTGGTACACTATGCCCTGTGGATCTCCCACGGTCTGATGCGTCTGCCGGGACATGCCTTGTATCTCACCAACCAGTACCTGAAATACTGGCTGGGCTACGTCTACGCCATGCTCATCGCCTGCATCGCCACCGGTGCCCGGCGGCGTCAGTACATCCTGACGGGCGTATTGGCGGCCATGACTCTGCTGGGGACCATCTGGCTGGGAGCCGATACCTATCGGCAGGGCGAGTTCCACGTGCTGACCCTGGACGTGGGACAGGGCGCCGCTGCGCTGCTGTATGGTCCTGACCAGGCGGTACTGGTGGACTGCGGCAGCAGCAATTCCTACATAGACGCCGGCGGCGTGGCCGCCGATGCCCTGGGCAGCATGGGCGTCCGGGAACTGGACGGCGTGGTGGTGACCCATTACCACGAGGACCATACCAACGGTCTGGGGGAGCTTCTGACCCGTATCCCGGTAGAAACGCTGTACCTGCCCCGGCTGGAGGACGGCGGGGAAGATCTGCAGTCCATTTTGACCTTGGCAGAAACGTATGACGTGGCGGTATGCTATGTAGAGCAGGTGATGCAGGCACCGCTGGATGACTTTCAGCTGCAGCTCTACCCACCTTTGGGAGAAGGGGACCTCAACGAGCAGGGCCTTGCGATACTGGCTTCCAGCGGTGATTTTGACGTGCTCATCACCGGGGATATGGCGTCCTCTACAGAACGGGCGCTGCTGGAGCGGTATACGCTGCCGGATATCGAGGTGCTGCTGGTGGGCCATCACGGTTCCGGCGGCAGTACACACCGGGAACTGTTGGAATCGCTGCGGCCGGAGGTGGCGGTGATCAGCGTAGGCGACAACAGCTACGGACACCCGGCGGAGGAAACGCTGCAGCGCCTGGCGATGGAGGACATCGACGTGTACCGCACGGATCGCCGGGGCAACATTCTCATTACAGTCTATGAAGGAGCAACGTGACATGGCTTCAAAGACCAGTAAACAAAACGATTCCTATCGGAAGCTGCGTGAGCAGCTGAAGGGCGGCACCGTGGGAGGGGTGTATATCTTCTATGGTGTGGAAAAATATCTCTGTGCCCGGTGCCTGGAGGAGATCCGGACACTCCTGGTTCCTCAGGGGTTTGAGGAGTTCAATCTCCACCGCCTGCAGGGCAAGGGCCTGACCATCCAGGAGCTGACGGAGGCGGCAGAAGCCATGCCCATGATGGCCGAGCATACCCTCATTACGGTGACGGATCTGGACATCTTCCGGTTGGAGGAGGGGCAGCGGCAGCTGCTGATCCGGCTGCTGGAGGATTTCCCGGACTATTGTACCCTGATCTTCGTCTATGACCTGCTGGAATACAAGCGGGACGGCAAGATGAAGAAGCTGACGGCGGCGCTGGACAAGCATGTTTCCGAGGTGGAGTTTGCCCAGCAGGACCGTCAGGCGCTGCTGGGCTGGATCCGGCGGCGGTTTGCGGCGTTGGGACACGACATCAGTCCTGCCACCATGGACCATCTGCTGTTTACCTGTGGCTCGTTGATGACGGATCTGGTGCCGGAGATCGAGAAGATCGGGGCCTACGCCAAGGAAAAAGAGATCACGGTGGCGGACATCAACGCCGTGGCCCAGCCGGTGCTGGACGCACGGGTATTCGATATGACCAATTCCATCACCCAGGGCAAATACGACGCTGCCGCCGTGGCTCTGGGGGAGCTGCTGCGGATGCAGACCGATCCCATTGCCATCCTGGCGGCGGTGGGCAAGGAGCTGCGGCGGCTGTACACGGCCCGGATGGCACTGGATAGCGGTAAGGACCGTGCATGGCTGCAGCAGCTTTGGCACATGAGCAGCGACTATCCCGCCAAGCTGCTGCTGCAGGCGGCGTCCAAGGTAGATCACCGCTGGTGCAGTACGGCGCTTACCGCCTGTCAGACTCTGGACCGGCGGATGAAGAGCGAAAAGAACATCGACCGGGAAGCGGAAGTAAAACAATTTTTGATGGAGCTGGCAGGGAGAAGATGAAACCAAAGATACGGGAAGTCATCGTAGTGGAGGGCCGCTACGATAAAAATACGCTGCTGCAGGTAGTGGACGCCACGGTAGTGGAGACGGGAGGTTTTGGCATCTTCCATAACCGGGAAAAGCTGGAGCTGCTGCGCCGCCTGGGGCGGCAGCGGGGCCTGATCCTGCTTACCGACAGCGACGGTGCAGGCTTTGTGATCCGCAACCACCTCAAAGGATCTCTGCCTGTGGAGTGCATCAAGCAGGCCTATATTCCGGATGTGGCCGGAAAGGAGCGGCGGAAAAAGCAGCCGGGCCGGGAGGGCAAGCTGGGAGTGGAAGGCATGACGCCCCAGGTGCTGCTGGAGACGCTGCGCCGCTGCGGAGCCACCTTTGAAGATGGTGCAGCGCCGGAAAAGGCATCCATCACCAAGGCGGACTTGCTGGAAAAGGGACTCATCGGCCCCGGCTCGGCCCAGAAGCGGCAGCAGCTTTTGCAGAAGCTGTCCCTGCCGGAGCATCTCACGGCCAACGCCATGCTGGAAACGCTGAACCTGCTTTTGACCAGAGAGGAGTTTGAACGGCTGTGAAAGAACCCATGGAGATCGAGCGGAAGTTCCTCATCCGCCGCCCAGACCCGGAGATATTGAAACCCCGCTGCAGCGCCGTGTACCGCATGGAGCAGACCTATCTCACGGCGCCGGAGGGCATCACCGCCCGGGTGCGGCGCCGGGTAGGGGAGCGGGAGGAGTTTTTCTATACGGAAAAGGAGTACCGCACCGCCCGCAGCTGTGTGGAGCGGGAGCGCTCTATTACCCGGCAGGAGTATGAAAGCCTGCTGCAGCGCCGGGAGGCAGAGACCATCTGCAAGACACGCTATTGTCTGCCCTATGCAGGCCATACGCTGGAGATCGACCTCTATCCCTTCTGGCAGCAGCTGGCGGTGCTGGAGGTGGAGCTTCAGGAGGAGGGGGAGCCCTTCCGCCTGCCTCCGGAGATCACTGTGGTGCGGGAAGTGACGGAGGATCGGCGGCTGAAAAATGCGGCTCTGGCCCGGCATATCCCTCCGGAGGAGGAGCTGCTGGCGGATTTGTGAAAAACGGCAAAAGGCACGGCAAATCCTATTGCAATCTGACGGAGAACAGGATATAATAAATGCCTGTGTTTCCCCACAGAATATGTTTTTTAAGGAGTGTGAGACAATGACCGAGGAAAGAAAGACCCCTGAAACCGAAGAGGTTTCCGAGAGCAAAAATTTCATTCAGACTTTTATCGACGAGGACATCGCAGAGGGTGGTCAGTTCCAGGGAATGACTGTCCACACCCGTTTCCCGCCGGAACCCAACGGCTATCTGCACATCGGACACTGCAAGGCTCTGTGCATCGACTTCGGCACCGCCGAGAAGTTTAACGGCCTTTGCAACCTGCGGATGGACGACACCAACCCCGCCAAGGAGGATACCGAGTACGTGGAAGCCATCCAGCAGGATATCCATTGGCTGGGCTTTGACTGGGGCGACCGGTTCTTCTACGGCTCCGATTACTTCGAAAAGACCCTGGAATACGCCTTTGAGCTCATCGACAAGGGTCTGGCCTACGTCTGCGAGATGACGCCGGAGGAGTTCAAGGCCAACCGCGGCGACATCGGCGTGCCTGCCAAGTCCCCCTATCGGGACCGGCCCATTGAGGAAAACCGGGAGCTGTTCCGCAAGATGATCGCCGGCGAGGTGGAGGAGGGCAAGATGACCCTCCGTGCCAAGATCGACCTTAATAGCGGCAACTTCAATATGCGTGACCCGGTGCTCTACCGCATCCGGTTTATCGAGCACCATCGCCAGGGCACCAAGTGGTGCGTGTTCCCCATGTACGACTTTGCCCATCCCATCCAGGATGCCCTGGAGGGCATCACCCACAGCCTGTGCTCCCTGGAGTATGAGGAGCACCGTCCGCTGTACGACTGGGTGGTGAGCAATGTTTCCATTCCCTATCACAAGCCCCGGCAGATTGAGTTTGCCCGGCTGAACATCGACCACACGGTGATGAGCAAGCGCAAGCTGCGCCAGCTGGTGGAGCAGCACTATGTCTCCGGCTGGGACGATCCCCGGATGCCCACCCTGTGCGGCCTGCGCCGCCGGGGCTATACCGCCCGGTCCATCCGTACCTTCTGTGACCGCATCGGCGTGTCCAAGGCTCCCAGCGTCATTGAGTACGGCTTCCTGGAGCACTGCCTGCGGGAGGATCTGAACCTGACGGCGGAGCGCACCATGGCGGTGCTGCGGCCCGTGAAGCTCACGGTCACCAACTATCCGGAGGGACAGAGCGAGACCTTCACCGTGGAGAACAATCCCACCGATCCCACTCAGGGCACCCACGAGATCACCTTCAGCCGCCATCTGTGGATGGAGGCCGATGACTTCCTGGAGACTCCCATTCCCAAGTACAAGCGGATGTACCCCGGCAACGAGGTGCGCTTGAAGGGCGCCTACCTGGTGACCTGCACCGGCTGCGTGAAGGATGAGGCCGGCAACGTGGTGGAAGTTCTGTGCGAGTATGATCCCCAGTCCCGGGGGGGCAATCCCGCCGACGGCCGGAAGGTGAAGGGCGCTACCATCCACTGGGTGGATGCGGATAACTGCCTGGACGCCGAGGTGCGGCAGTACGACAATCTCTTCTCCGACGTCCAGCCCGACGGACCGGACAAGAATTTCCTGGAGTGCCTGAACCCCGATTCCCTGCAGATCCTTACCGGCTGCAAGGTGGAAAAGGGCATGGGTGAGGTGGCTGCGGAGTTTGACCGTGCGGATAACCGTACCGCCATCAATGCCCCCACCTTCCAGTTCATGCGTCTGGGCTACTTCTGCCTGGACAACCGGGACAGCTCGGCTGAACATCTGGTGTTCAACCGCAGCGTATCCCTGAAGGACAGCTTCAAAAAGTAAGGAAACATACGACAAGAGCCGGCCAGATGGCCGGCTCTTGTTTTTATTTTTCCGGTGATCATCACTGGTGAGAAATCCATGAGAATCAGAGGCATTTCTTGATGCTGCGGATGGCGTTTTTCTCAAGGCGGCTCACCTGGGCCTGGGAAATGCCGATTTCGGCGGAGACCTCCATCTGGGTCTTGCCCTGGTAAAACCGCATGGCCAGGATGCTGCGTTCTCGGTCTCCCAGCTGCTCCACAGCGTCTTTCAGAGCGATCTGCTCGATCCAGTTTTCGTCGCTGTTGCTGCGGTCCCGGAGCTGGTCCATGACGCACAGGGTATCGCCGCCGTCGGAATACA
This sequence comes from uncultured Oscillospiraceae bacterium, assembly GCA_944385395.1. Taxonomy (GTDB): domain Bacteria; phylum Bacillota; class Clostridia; order Oscillospirales; family Oscillospiraceae; genus Vescimonas. Next base: position 9,033 of record CALWXA010000100.1, read on the forward strand.
GCGGCTCATACAGGGACACCGGATCCACGATGGCGTCCATGGCAAAGACCACGTCCTCCCGGGGAATGTTCAGCTCCCGGGCGATCTGTTCCACCGTGGGCTCCCGCTGGCTCTGCCGGAGGAGATGCTCCCGGGCCTGGAGCACTTTATAAGCGGTGTCCCGCATGCTGCGGCTGACCCGGATGGAGCTGTTGTCCCGCAGATAGCGGCGGATCTCGCCTGCGATCATGGGTACGCCGTAGGTGGAAAACCGGACCCCCTGGCTGATATCAAAATTGTCAATGGCCTTGATGAGGCCGATACAGCCCACCTGAAAGAGGTCGTCCACATTTTCGCTGCGGCCCAGAAACTTCTGGATCACCGACAGCACCAACCGGAGATTGCCCCGGATCAGGGTCTCCCTGGCTTCCATATCCCCCTCTTTGGCACGGCGGAGCAGCTGATTCATCTCTTCGTTGCTCAATACCTGGAGCTTTGCTGTGTTGATGCCGCTGATTTCTACCTTACCCTGCATGGATCTGCCTCCGAGCCCTGTGATGCAAACAGTATTTCCCGGCCCAAAAGGGGATATACGGCGCAGGCAAAATGAGATGGGATTCGACCCCAGGCTGTGGTATGGGACAAAAAGTCGGCGCATAGTGTATTTTCAGAGGTGAAAGACTATGGTGGATCGATTTACAACGCTGCGGTGCAAGGAAGTCATCAACATCTGCGACGGCAGCCGTCTGGGTTTTGTGGGGGATGTGGAGCTGAGCGTACCGGAAGGGCAGGCCAAGGCCATCATCGTCTTCGGGCCCTGCCGCTTTTTCGGCCTGTTCGGCAGGGGGGAGGATTACTATATTCCCTGGGATTGCATCCGGCGGTTCGGCGACGACATCATTCTGGTAGATAAACCCTTCCAGCGCTGTGACGGCAACTGCCGCCAGAAAAAGCGGCGCTGGTTCTCCTGAAGAAAATGTTCCTAAATTTTACGGGAAATTGCGAAAAATATCCTTGCAATCCTGAGATGTGTATGGTATGATATTTCAGAATTCCGCACAGCTTCCGACCTTCGGAGGGTGCCGAAAGGTTGGCCGGAGGGAAGAAGAAGCTGGAGGCAACAACTGAAATCAAAGGAGAAATGAAGCAAAATGGCACAGAACGTCGTATCCATGAAAGCCCTGCTGGAAGCAGGCGTCCACTTCGGTCATCAGACCCGTCGCTGGAACCCCAAGATGGCTCCGTATATCTATACCGAGCGCAACGGCATCTATATCATCGACCTGCAGAAGACTGTCAAGAAGCTGGAAGAGGCCGATGCCTTCGTCCGTCAGCTGTCTGAGAACGGCCAGTCCCTGCTGTTCGTCGGTACCAAGAAGCAGGCTCAGGAGGCCATCAAGGATGAGGCACTGCGCTGCAATATGTTCTATGTCAACGCCCGCTGGCTGGGCGGCATGATGACCAACTTCAAGACCATGCGGACCCGTATTGACCGGCTCAATCAGCTCAAGACCATGCAGGCCGACGGTACCTTCGACATGCTGCCCAAGAAGGAAGTCATCAAGCACCTGGGCGAGATCGAGAAGCTGGAGAAGTATCTGGGCGGCGTGAAGGAAATGAAGAAGCTGCCCGGCGCCCTGTTCATCGTGGACACCCGCAAGGAGCGCAACGCCATCGCCGAGGCGCATCGTCTGGGCATTCCCGTTGTGGCCATCGCCGATACCAACTGCGATCCCGATGAGATCGATTATCCCATCCCCGGCAACGATGACGCCATCCGCGCCATCAAGCTCATCGCTTCCATCATGGCCAACGCTATGATCGAGGGCCGTCAGGGCGAGCAGACCGAAGAGGCTCCCGCTGAGACCGCTGAGGCTGCCGAATAACCGAATCAGGCGCAATCACCGTGTAGACCGACGGGGCAGGGTATGATGCCCTGCCCCGATTCATTCATATGATACTGGAGGAAAAGAAAATGGCTTTTACCGCTGCTGATGTAAAGAACCTGCGCGAGATGACCGGCGTGGGCATGATGGACTGCAAGAAGGCTCTGACCGCCTGCGACGGCGATATGGACAAGGCTGTGGAGTGGCTGCGTGAAAAGGGCATGGCCGCCTCCGCCAAGAAGGCCGGCCGCATCGCTGCCGAGGGTATGGCTTATGCCGCCGTCATCGATGGTGTGGGCGTCGTGGTGGAAGTGAACGCCGAGACTGACTTCGTGGGCAAGAACGAGAAGTTCCAGGAGTTCGTCAAGGGTGTGGCTGCCACTGTTGCCAAGGAGAATCCCGCTGATCTGGACGCTCTGATGGAGTGCAAGTATGCCGGTACCGATCTGACCGTGCTGCAGCAGCAGCAGGAGATGGTGCTGACCATCGGCGAGAACATCAAGGTCCGTCGCTTCGCCCGTTTCGCCACCGGTACCTGCGCTGCCTATATCCACGCCGGCGGCAAGATCGGCGTTCTGGTGAACATGGAAGTGGAAGGCGGCATCGATGCCACCGAGATCGGCCGTGACGTTGCCATGCAGATCGCCGCTCTGAATCCCCGCTTCTGGGACAAGTCCCTGGTGACCCAGGACGTTCTGGACGAGGAGAAGAAGATCATGCTGGTCCAGATGGACAACGATCCCAAGATGGCCTCCAAGCCCGCTCAGGTGAAGGAGAAGATCGTCATGGGCAAGCTCAACAAGTTCTATTCTGAGAACTGCCTGCTGCAGCAGGAGTTTGTCAAGGACAACCAGTACACCGTGGAGCAGTATATCGCTTCCGCCGCCAAGGCTCTGGGCGGCAGCGTGAAGTTCCTGGATGCCGTGCGCTTTGAGAAGGGCGAGGGCATTGAGAAGAAGCAGGAGAACTTCGCTGCTGAGATCGCTTCCATGGTGAAGTAAGTTTCCCTCATAACAAGCAATGAATCAGCACCCGTCGTCAGGCGGGTGCTGATTTTTTTCGTTCTCGGAAAGAAATTATGCTATAATGTGACTGTAACGTGTAACCTCCACAGGCGGAACGGTGCTTATCAGGGTGAAGGGCCTTTTGCTGCAGCGGAAAGGAGAGGAAGGCTTTGGATGACGGAAGAATCGTGGATCTGTTTCTGGCCCGGGATGAAGCAGCCATTGCCCACACTTCCCAGAAGTACGGAAAACGGCTGCGCACGCTGTCCCATGGCATCGTACAGGATCTGCAGACGGCAGAGGAATGCGAAAACGACACCTATGCGGCGGCCTGGAATTCCATTCCCCCCAACGAGCCCAGAGCGTATCTCTATGCGTTTTTGGCCAGAATCGTGCGGCACATCTCCCTGAACTGCTGCCGCCACCGCAGCCGCCTGAAAAGAAGCGCGCATATCTGTGAGCTCAGCGCCGAATTGGAGCAGTGCATCCCCGCACCCGATGAAAGCGCCTGTCGGCTGGATGATGTGCTGCTGCAGGACGCCATCAACGGCTTTCTGGCATCCCTGGAACCGCAAAAGCGCAATATCTTTCTGCGCCGCTACTGGTATCTGGATTCCATTGCCGACATCGCCCGGCGCTACGGCCTCACGGAAAGCAACGTCAAGACCACGCTGTTCCGGAGCCGCAGCAAGCTCCGGGCGTACCTGGAACAGGAGGGTTACACGTTATGAGAGGACATGATTTGCTGGATAAAATGGAACTGGCAGACCCTGCCTTTGTGGAAGCGGCGGACGCCCAGCCTCCGGGGAAACGGCGCAGCTGGGTCAGATGGGGGGCTGTGGCGGCGGCTTTGTGTCTGGTGGCCGCAGGGGCATTTTCTCTTTGGCGTACCGGAGAGCGGCAGCCTGTCCAGACAGGATTGGAGCCGATCAGCATTCCGGATCTTCCCAAAGGTGGTATGGGCTTTGAAGGCTATCTCTACTATGACGCTTCCCAGATCTGCACCGGAAATCCCTGGCGGACGGACATGGAATTGGATACGCTGCCGGTTTATCGCAACAAAGCCTATGATGCATCCGGGGCCGGTGTTCCCCGTGGGCTGAGCCCGGAAGATATGCAAGCGCTGCTGGAGTCTGCGGCGGATGCTCTGGGGGTGGAGATCATCTCTGTAGAGACGATTACCGAGCCTAAAGACGACGTAAATCCCGCTGTACTGGAACTCCATGGGGCAACAGACAACGGCAGTATCGAAATCGAAGCGGATGGGCATATCATCTACAACCTTCCCGATGAGGGGGTTCAGCTGCCGGATGGTTACACTTTGGCAGATGACGCCACGGAGGAAGAAGCCCAGGCGGTCCTGGCTTATCTGGCGGATCGGTATGCAGCGCTGATCCACATGGAAGCGCCTGTGCCGATCACCTGGGGGGCCTACAATGCCTATGGAGACTATGGGCGCAAGTATGGGGTGTATGATGGTTCCGGGGACGATACAGCAGATTTCCTGAACCATCAATTCCGCAGAGTGTCCTTCGTATCCAACGGGGATGGGGAACTGTGGTTTATCAGAATGCAGGACTGGCAGCTTGTGGCGGAAAAGGTGGGAGACTATCCTATCATCTCTCCGGAGGAGGCGGAGGAGCGGCTGCTGACAGGACATTACCAGACCAGCGTACCCTACGCCATGCCCGGCGAAGAATATGTAGCCAAGGTGGAGCTGGTGTACCGCACCGGACGGCTGGAGGAGATGCTGATCCCCTATTATCGTTTTTATGTACTGCTGCCGGAGGAGAAAACGGTTGGCGAAGGCCGTGATTCCCGGCTGCAATGCTACGGAGCCTACTATGTGCCGGCCATTGCCGCAGAGTATATCGCCGATATGCCCCTTTATGACGGACACTTCAACTGAAGCATAAAGAAAAATTCCCCTGCAGCCATAGGCTGCAGGGGAATTTTATGTAAAAAAGCGGCGCATCTGCGCCGCTTTTATCTGTTGGTTCAAGCCGCTGCGTTCCGGTGGTTCATCAGCATCACCATGCCGATGACACACAGCACCGCCACCACCGACGCCAGGGCAATGGAGAGATAGGAGAGGACCATGCCATAGGCGTTGGGCAGGAAGAATGCAACGACAGCACACAGCAGACACAGGGCTACCAGAAGCGTGATGGCAAACTTCATGTTTTCGATGAATTTCATTGGTGATCTCCTTTCTGTCAGATAGGGTGAATGAGCTTCTTTGTTATATATACTATACCACGCCGCTGCTGATGCGTCGTTACAAATCCGCTACAGCCTAATGACAAAAATAACCACAAATCCGTAACAAATCGGCATCAGTTGTCACTCTTTTTTAACCATCGGGCAGGGAGGGTAAATTTGGCTTGTACGCAGCAGGCATTTTTGCTATAATATCAAAGATATCATGGCTTATTATGACCTGACGGAGGATAGGATCTTGCATTATTTGACCGACCTTTGGCATGCGCTGGACTTTGGCTCCATGGGGAAAATGGCGATGCGTGCGGCGGCGGTGCTGGTGTGCCTGACGGTGCACGAAACTTGTCACGCACTGGCGGCCTACGCCCTGGGAGATCCTACCGCCAAGCGCCAGCATCGTTTGAGCCTGAACCCGCTGCACCACATCGACTGGCTGGGCCTTGCCATGCTGATGCTGGCCGGTTTCGGCTGGGCCAAACCGGTGCCGGTGAATCCCTATTTCTTTAAGAAGCCCAAAAGCGGCATGGCGCTGACAGCCCTGGCCGGGCCGGTGTCCAATTTTCTGCTGGCTCTGCTGGCGTTGGCTGCCCTGCGCTTTTTCCTGCCGGTTCTGGGGGGCGCCAGTCTCCTGAACCAGTTCCTGCTGGAATGTGCTGTTTTGTCCATCGGTCTGGGTGTTTTCAACCTGATTCCCATTCCGCCGCTGGACGGTTCCAAGGTCCTGGGCGCCCTGCTGCCTGACCGGCAATACGAAATGTTACTGCGTTACGAACATTTGGGTATACTGGTTCTGTGGGCACTGCTGCTGGTAGGCGTAGGCGGGGAACTGATGGATGGAGCCATCGTTTCAATCTTTGACTTATTCTGCCGTATCGTCGGTCTTTTTTGAGGTGTAAACGAAGTGGATAGTCCCATTTTCAAGCTGGAAAAAGTGGTGCAGACCAAAACCGGTGAGGTATTGGAGGATTTTGAAGGGCCGCTGGATCTGATTTTGTTTTTGCTGAGCAAAAACAAAATCGAGATCCAGGACATTCCCATTGCCCTGATCCTGGACCAGTACCTGGCCTATCTGGAGCAGCGCCAGCAAATGGACCTGGAGGTGGCCAGCGAGTTCATCACCATGGCTGCCCATCTCATGTATATCAAGACCCGGATGCTGCTGTCCATCGAGGATGAGGAAGCACAGAGCGAGATGGATGCCCTCATCAAGTCCCTGGAAGAGCGCAAGCGGGGCGAAACGTATCTGCGCATCAAGCAGCTGGCCCAGCGCCTGGAACCTCTGGGGGAATTCGGGCGCAATGTGCTGACCCGCGATCCCGAGCCTATGGAGCGGGGCAAGATCTATGAGTACCGGCAGGAGCCGGGGGACCTGGTGATTGCCATGCAGGAGGTTCTGGACCGTCAGGCGCCCCCTGCCGCAGCGCCGGAGCAGGCTTTCCGGGAGATCGTCAAACGGGAGCCGTATTCGGTGGAGAACAAGGCTCGGGAGATCCTGAGCCGTTTGAAAACCGGCGGCATCACCCGGTTTTTGCTGCTGTTCCGGGGCAGCCGCAGCCGCAGCGAACTGGTGGCAACCTTCATGGCGGTGCTGGAACTGTGCCGCAGCCGCATGATCCGTCTGGCCGGACCCAGCGCCGACTGTACCGTCAGTTGGGAGCGGGACGAGCCGGAACAGGAGGAGAGGACATAAGGGATGGAACATCTGGAAATGAAAGAGATCGAGGCGGCCGTAGAGAGCATTCTCTTCGCCTCCGGAGAACCGGTGGCGGCAGAGCGGATTTGTACGGCCCTGGAGCTGGACCGCAACACCGTGGAGCTGGTACTGCAGAAGCTGGCGGATTATTACAGCTATGAGCGCCGTGGTATCCGTCTGATTCGGATGGACGACCAGTGGCAGCTTTGCTCGGCACCGGAATACGGAGCATATATCCGCAAGGCATTTGAGATCCGTAAGCCCGCCAAGCTCAGCCAGCCGGCACTGGAAGTGCTGACCATCATCGCCTACTATCAGCCCACCACCCGGGCCTATGTGGATCAGATCCGGGGCGTGGACAGCTCCTATACCATGGGATTGCTGCAGGACCGCCACCTCATTGAGGAATGCGGGCGCCTGCAGGTGCCGGGGCGGCCCCGGCTGTACCGTACCACACAGACATTTTTGCGCTCGTTCCACCTGGATTCTCTGGATGATCTGCCGGAGCTGCCGGGCCTGGAGGCGGACGGCCAGCTGCGGCTGGGGGAAGACGGAGCCGTTCTGGAAGAGGAATGAGCCCGGAAGGGAGAGGTGATGGACTTGGTGGCACTGTATATTCTGCTGGCACTGCTTCTGTTGGTGACAGTGGTGCTGCTGGTGCGCATTTCTCTCCGTATATCCTTTGGCAGTCACTGGGATGTGGTACTGAAGCTGGGCCCCTTTTCCATTCCCCTTACCGGAGGGGAGGAGGAAGGGGACAAGCTTCCTGAAAAGACGGATACCCCAAAGAAAGATACCCCGAAAAAAGAGAAGAAAAAGAAGCCCCGGGAGCAGCTGACCTTTGCCGACATCCGGTCTCTGGTGCCGGTGATGTGGGAAGCGCTGTGCCGGGCTTTGGGCAAGATGCGGCGCACTGTGCGCATTCATCCTTTTACCTGCAGTGTGATTTTGGCGGGGGATGATCCGGCAGAGGTGGCCCGGCAGTATGGCTGGGCCAGTACCGCTGTATGGACGTTGATGCCCCGGCTGGAGGAATTGGTGCATATCCCGGATCCGCACATCCATCTGGAGGCGGATTATCAGAATACCAAAACCACCATCAGCGGAGAGGTGGGGCTGAGCCTGCGGGTCGGGCAGCTGATCTCCATTGCCTGGGCCCTGGCCTGGCCGCTGCTGCGGTGGTACAGCAAACGATCCAAACAGACGGCGCAGCGGAGGACAAGCCCCCAACCGTCGGGAAATGAGTCATAATCGGAAAGGATGCAGACCATGGATAACAAGGAAAAGAAAAATCCCCTGAGCGAGCTGCTGGAGAGCTCCATGAGCCACCTGCGGACGATGGTGGATTCCAATACCATCATCGGCGAGCCCATTGTCACGGCTGACGGCGTGACCCTGATCCCCGTTTCCCGGCTGAGTGTGGGCTTTGGCTGCGGCGGCGGTGATTACGGCAAGCAGACCGATAAGTTCGGCGGCGCCAGCACCGGCGGCGTCCGGGTGGATCCGGTGGCTTTCCTGGTGGTGAAGGACGGTGTGACTCGCCTGCTGCCGGTAGGCCCCGCTCCCATGAGCACCGCTGACCGGGTCATCGAGCTGGTGCCCCAGGTCATGGACAGGGTGGAGAACTATATCAGCAAAAAGCAGGAAAAGTCCGAGTTTTAACGGAATAGAATGGGAACACCAAGCAGAAAAGGGTGATTTCCCATATGAAGAAGCGGATCGTGATCCTAAGCCTCTGTGCCGCCTTGCTGCTGGGCGGCACAGTGCCTTGCCTTGCCCAGCAGCCCACAGTTTCTGCCTCCGCCGCCATTTTGATGGATGCCGATACCGGCCGGGTGCTGTATGAGAAGAACGCCCGTGACCGGATGGGCATTGCCAGTACCACCAAGATCATGACGGCTCTGGTAGCCCTGGAGCAGGCGGAGCTGCAGCAAGAGATCGTGGTGACGCAGGAGCACATGGTGGAGGGTTCCTCCATGTATCTCAAGCCTGGGGAGACCATTACCGTGGAGCATCTGCTCTATGGTCTGCTGCTCTCCAGCGGCAACGATGCGGCTCTGGCTCTGGCAGAAGGCTGCTGCGGCAGCGTGGAGGCCTTTGTGGCGGAGATGAACCGCAAAGCCCGGGAATTGGGGCTGGAGGATACGTCCTTTGCCAATCCCAACGGACTGGATGACGACGCCCACTACTCCACAGCCTGGGACATGGCTCATCTGGCGGCGTATGCGGTGGAGAATCCCGCCTTTGTCCGGTTCTGCTCCACCCGCACGGTAACGGTGGGCGGGCGGACACTGAGCAACCACAACCGGCTCCTCAGCTCCATTGACGGATGTATTGGACTCAAAACCGGGTACACCATGTCCGCTGGGCGGACGCTGGTAAGCTGTGTGCACCGGGACGGGCACACGCTGGTGGCTGTGACGCTGAAGGACGGCAACGACTGGGAAGACCATCAGACTTTGTACGAATACGGCTTTGCCGCACTATCACAGGAAGAAACGGAGGGAGCAGCGTGACGGAACGCGTGCAGAAGATCATTGCCCGTGCCGGCGTATGCTCCCGCCGGCAGGCAGAGGAATTGATCCGGGCCGGACGGGTCCGGATCAATGACCGCACCGCCCAGCTGGGAGATACGGCCCAGCCGGAGACCGATCGGATCTGGGTGGACGGCAAGCTGCTGGAGCCGGAAAAGGCGGCGGTATATCTGATGCTTAACAAGCCCCGGGGCTATGTTACCACCCTCAGCGATGAGCTGGGACGGAAAACAGCGGCGGAGCTGGTGTCCGGCTGCGGGGTCCGGGTATTCCCGGTGGGGCGGCTGGATAAGGATTCGGAAGGCTTGCTGCTGTTCACCAATGACGGAGCGCTGATGCAGCGCCTGATCCATCCCAGCGGTGAGGTGGATAAAACGTATCATGTCACCGTATCCGGCGCCCTGGAGGGCTGCGAGATACGCCTTTCTCAAATGCGGGAGCTGGAGGGGGAGCCCATCGCTCCGGCGCAGGTCCGGGTGCTGAAGCGCTCCGGCGATCGGGCGGAGCTGGAAGTGGTGATCCACCAGGGGAAAAACCGGCAGATCCGCCGGATGTGCAGCGCCTGCGGCCTGACGGTGCGGCGCCTGCAGCGTGTGGCGGAGCATACCCTGACTTTAGGGAGTCTCCCGCCGGGTCAGTGGCGCTACCTCACGGATGAGGAGGTACAAGCCTTGAAAGGAAGCGAAAAGCCTTGAGTAAAAACGTGCTTCATACCATCCGGGAAAATCTGGACGCGTATTCCAAGGGACACAAGCGCATCGCCGCCTATATCCTGGATCACTACGACAAGGCGGCTTTTATGACGGCCAAACGCCTGGGCGATACGGTGGGTGTCAGCGAATCCACTGTGGTGCGTTTTGCCGCCCAGCTGGGCTATGAGGGCTATCCGGAGATGCAGAAGGCACTGCAGGAGATCATCCGGGGACGTTTGACCTCCATCCAGCGGATCCGGGCGTCCCGGGATCAGATCAGCGGCCGGGATATTCTGGGCACCGTGATGCACCGGGATATGGCGGCCATCCACAACGCCATCGAGCAGGTGGATCGCAAGTCGTTCCAGCAGGCGGTGGACAAGCTGCTGCAGGCACGCCATATTTATCTGCTGGGCGTACGGTCTTCTGCCTATCTGGCGGGGTACCTGCATTTCTATTTCCATCTGATCTTCCCCAACGTCACCCTGGTGCAGAATGCCGCCACCGGCGAGATCTTCGAGCAGCTGGTGCGCATCGGGCCCAATGACGTGCTGGTGGGCATCAGCTTTCCCCGGTACTCCAAAATGGCGGTGAGCGCCGTGGAGTTTGCCCGCAGCCGGGGAGCGGAGGTCATCGCCATCACCGACAGCCAGATGTCGCCTCTGTACAAGGTGGCCGGTACCTCATTGCTGGTGAGCAGCGACATGATCTCCTTCATCGACTCCATGGCTGCGCCCTTGAGTTTGCTCAACGCCCTGATTGCGGCGGTGGGGGAACAGAAGAATGAGGAAGTTTCCCACACCTTTGCAGAGATGGAGCGGGTATGGGATATTTACAGTATTTTCGGGAAATCGGAAGATGAGTAAGAACGTAGTTGTCATCGGTGGCGGCGCCGCCGGTATGATGGCAGCCATCTGGGCCGGTATGGACGGCGCCCGGGTGACGCTGCTGGAACCCAACGAGCGGTTGGGCAAGAAAGTGAATATCACCGGCAAGGGCCGCTGCAATGTCACCAACGATTGCACGGAAGAAACCCTGCTGGCCAATATACCCCGTAATGGGAAATTCCTTTACAGTGCTCTGTATCAGTTTAACAGCCAGGCCGTTATGGACTTTTTCCGGGGCTTGGGCGTGCCGCTGAAGACGGAGCGTGGCAACCGGGTATTTCCCCAGTCGGACAGCGCCTTTGACATCACCGATGCACTGCGCCGGGAACTGAAACGGCAGGGTGTCCGGTGGGTGCGGGACCGGGCGCTGGAGCTGGAAACAGCGGAAGGCACCGTTACAGGCGTCCGGGGTGCCCAGGGGACGTACAGCGCCGATGCCGTGGTTCTGGCTACCGGAGGTGTATCTTACCCAGGTACCGGCAGCACCGGAGACGGGTATGCCATGGCCGAAGCGGTGGGACATACCATCGTGCCGCCCCGGGGCTCGTTGGTGCCGCTGGTCAGCAGCGATCCCTGCTGCGGCCGGATGCAGGGGCTGGCGCTGAAAAACGTGGAGCTGACGGTGTACAACGGGAAAAAGAAGGCGGTATACCGGGAGATGGGGGAGATGCTGTTCACCCATTTCGGAGTTTCTGGTCCGCTGGTGCTTTCTGCCAGCGCCCATCTGCGCAACTGGGACACGGATACATACCGAATGAGTATCGACCTCAAACCGGCGCTGGATGAGGCAAAGCTGGATGAGCGGCTGCTCCGGGATCTCACTGAGCAGAGCAACCGGGATTTTGAGAAGATTTTGGCCGGGCTGGTGCCTCACAGTATGATCCCCGTGCTGCTGGAGCGGCTGGGGATCCCGGGCCATCGGAAGGCGCATTCCGTCACACGGCAGGAGCGGCGGCAGCTTCTGGAACTGCTCAAGCACTTTCAGCTGCCCCTTACCGGGCCTCGTCCGGTGGCGGAGGCTATTGTCACCTCCGGCGGCGTGAAGGTGGGAGAGGTGCAGCCGGGCACCATGGAATCCAAGCGCCTGAGCGGGCTGTTCTTTGCCGGCGAGGTGCTGGATGTGGACGCATATACCGGCGGATTCAATCTGCAGATCGCCTGGTCTACCGGGCGTCTGGCAGGCAGATCCGCCGCCAGGAAATGAGGATGATGGAGATGGAAAAACAGTTTTCAGTGGCGGTAGACGGACCTTCCGGTGCCGGGAAAAGCACGCTGGCCAAAGCGGTGGCCCGGGAGATGGGGATCCTGTATGTGGATACGGGTGCCATCTATCGCTCCATTGGGTACTATGTGTACCAGCAGAATATTGATCCCAAGGATGCTCCGGCAGTGATCGCCGTTTTGCCGGAGGTGCACATCGAGATGCACTACGGGGATGATGGGCTGCAGCACATGGTGCTCAACGGGGAGGATGTGACGACTCAGATCCGGCTGCCGGAGATATCCCTGTATGCTTCGGCGGTGTCCGCCATTCCGGAAGTCCGGGCATTTCTGCTGCAGATGCAGCGGGACCTGGCCAAGACCCACAGCGTCATCATGGATGGCCGGGATATCGGTACCGTGGTGCTGCCGGATGCTGATGTGAAAATCTTCCTCACCGCCAAAGCCGAGGTGCGGGCTCTGCGGCGGATGAAAGAACTGGAAGAGCGCGGTACGCCCCGGCCCTATGAAGAGGTGCTGCGGGAGATCCAGGAGCGGGACTGGGCTGACAGCCACCGGGCGGCAGCGCCCCTGCGCCAGGCGGAGGATGCCATACTTGTGGACACCAGTACCCTGGATTTTGACGAAAGTCTGGCCCGCCTGCTGGCGGTGATCCGGGAGGGTGTGGACGCATGAATCCGGCTGTTATCCCTGCCTATCGCCGTCTGCACCGGCTGCTGGTGCCGCTGATCCGCTTTTTCTTCCCTGTTGCCGTGTCCGGACGGGAAAACCTGACGGATGAGCCGGTGATCCTTTGTCCCAACCACAGCGGCGCCCTGGATCCGTTTTTGCTGGTGGCAGCGCTGGACTGCGACTATCCCATCCGGATCATGGCCAAAAAGCAGGTGACGGATCTGCCGGTTCTGGGCGGCATCCTGCAGCGCATTGGTGTATTCGGCGTAGACCGTGGCCATTCGGATATTGGGGCCATCAAAACCGCCATCACCAGCCTGCGCAGCGGAAGCTCACTGTTGATTTTCCCGGAGGGGACCCGGGTGCGGCCCGGAGAACACATCCAGGCCAAGGGCGGTGTGGCCATGATGGCCATTCGCTCCGGGGTGAAGCTGCAGCCGGTGTATATTGCCACCCACAAGCGGCTGTTCCGGAAAAACCGGGTGGTGTTCGGCCCCGTCTATGCGCCGGTCTATACCGGAAAAAAAGGTACTGCCGAAGAATATCAGGCCAATGCCGATGAGATTTTACGGCAGGCCTATGCGCTGGGGGAAACGGTATGAAGGTAATACTTGCCAAAAGCGCCGGCTTTTGCTACGGCGTGGAGCGGGCCGTGGAGCTGGCCCGAAAGACGGCCCGGGAACAGGGAGGCTGCGCCATGCTGGGCAGCATCATCCACAACGCCAATGTAGTGGCGGAGCTGGAGGCGCTGGGCGCCCGGGTGGTGGAGAGTCCCGATGAGGTGAATTCCGGGGAAACGGTACTGATCCGGTCCCACGGGGAGAAAAAGGAGATCATCGACCGCCTGACGGAGCGGGGGATCCCCTGTGTCAATGCCACCTGTCCCAACGTGCTGCGGATCCAGCAGCTGGTGGCCCAGGCGGACAGCCAGGGCCGCATTCCGCTGATCATCGGCGAGCCCCAGCATCCGGAGGTCATGGGTGTGGCCAGCTGGTCGGATCGTTCGGTGGTGCTGGGCGGCGCTGCGGAGCTAACGCAGTGGCTGCAGCAGGACCCGGACCGGAAGGCGCTGCCCCTGACAGCGGTGGCTCAGACCACCTGCATCCGGGGACTTTGGGAAAGTTGCGAAGAAATCTTAAAAAAAGAGTGTACAAATGTAGAAATCTTTGATACAATATGTAATGCTACGCATAGACGTCAATCCGAAGCGGCAGAATTGGCCGCCAAGGTCGATGTCATGGTCGTGGTCGGAGATCGCAAGAGTGCCAACACCAAACATTTGACAGAAATTTGCAGCGAAAGATGTCCCCGGGTCATTCAGATCGAACGGGCCCAGGAGCTTTCATCGGACTTTCTTAATGGGTGTTCTGTGGCGGGACTTACGGCCGGCGCGTCCACCCCTGCGGGCATCATTAAGGAGGTATATACAACGATGAGCGAAGAAATCAAGACCATGGAAGCCGCCGAGGAGAGCTTCGAAGAACTGCTGGAAAAATCTTTCAAGACCCTGAATACCGGGGAAAAGGTGACCGGCATCGTCACTGCCGTTGGCCCCACCGAAGTGCAGGTGGACCTGGGCTGCAAGCAGGCAGGCTATATTTCCGTGGATGAGCTGTCTGCAGACCCCAATGTGAAGCCCGAGGATGTGGTAAAAGTCGGTGACGAGATTGAGACCTACATCATCCGCGTCAACGATGTGGAAGGCTATGCCATGCTGTCCAAGAAGCGTCTGGACGCCGTGAAGGTCTGGGAGGACATTGAGGCTGCTAAGGACAGCAAGGAGACCCTGGAAGGCAAGGTCACCGAGGAGAACAAGGGCGGCATCGTGGTCAACGTCAAGGGCGTGCGGGTGTTCGTTCCCGCTTCCCAGAGCGGTCAGCCCCGTGGCGCAGCTCTGAGCGAGATGATCGGTCAGACCGTTTCCCTGCGCATTACCGAAGTCAACCGTGCCCGCCGCCGTGTGGTGGGTTCCATCCGTGCCGTGGCCTATGAGGCCCGTCAGGCTGCCCAGGCTGAGATCTGGAACAACATCGAAGTGGGCAAGCGTTATACCGGTACCGTCAAGTCCATGACTTCCTACGGTGTCTTTGTGGACATCGGCGGTGTGGACGGCATGGTACATATCTCCGAGCTGTCCTGGTCCCGGATCAAGAACCCCGCTGAGGTGGTTTCCGTGGGTGACACCCTGGAGGTATATGTGATTTCCTTCGACGCCGAGAAGCACAAGATCTCTCTGGGCGTGAAGGACCGTTCCACCAATCCCTGGGATACCTTTATGGCTACCTATCACGTGGGCGATGTGGCTTCCGTGCGGATCGTGAAGCTGATGACCTTCGGCGCCTTTGCTGAGGTTGTGCCCGGCGTGGACGGCCTGATCCACATTTCCCAGATCGCTGATCGCCGCATCGAGAAGCCCGGTGACGTTCTGTCCGAGGGCCAGATCGTGGATGCCAAGATCACCGCTGTGGATGAGGAGAAGCAGAAGATCTCCCTGTCCATCCGTGCTCTGCTGACTCCCTCCGCTGACGGGGACGAAGTGGCTGAGGACGAGGAATAATCCATCCAACCAATGAAGAACCCGGTGCAGCTGCGCCGGGTTCTTTTACCAGGAAAGGAGCGAACCAAATGGACATCCGACATGCAACCCTGGCAGATCTGGCCGCTATCACGGCGGTGGAGGCAGAATGCTTTCCTCCGGCAGAAGCGGCAGGGGAGGAGTCCCTGCGCCGGCGCCTGACGGCGTTTCCCGATCACTTCTGGCTGCTCTTTGACGGCGATACGCTGGTGGGATTTGTCAACGGGATGGTTACCGATATCCCGGACCTCAGCGATGAGATGTATGATAACGCAGCCCTGCATGATCCCAAGGGCGCCTGGCAGATGATCTTCGGTGTGGATACCATTCCCACCTATCGCCGCCGGGGTCTGGCGGAGCAGGTGCTGCGCCGGGTCATCTCCGATGCACGGGCCCAGGGCCGTAAGGGACTGGTGCTGACATGCAAGGATCGATTGATCCACTACTATGCCAAGCTGGGGTTCGTCAATGAGGGGATCTCCCAGTCCGTCCACGGCAATGTGGTTTGGTACCAGATGCGACTGACCTTCTGAAAAAGCACAAAGCACCCCCGGAGATACGCTCCGGGGGTGCTTTTCAGTTTATCGAATGAAGTTGGTGCGCTGGCTCCGGGCACATTCCGGCAGCGCCACACCGCTGCTGCGTCCGGCCTGAATGCATTTGAGCAGCCAGGCCATATTCCGGCCCAGGTTGGTCATGGTCTGCATGCCCTCACCGTCCTGCTCCACTTCACCGCTGGTGCGGCCAAAGGCCATGTCCCAATAGCTGGAGGAGACAATGGGCATCTGGGCGCAGCCGAAGTATTTGTTCACCCGGTCCAGGGCGGCAGTGCAGCCGGCCCGCCGGGCCACAGCCACAGCGGCAGCGGGCTTGAAATAGAATGTGGATCCGTCGCCGCCGCAGGAGTAGAAGAGCCGGTCCATAAACGAGCAGAAGTTGCCGGCAGGTCCGGCGTAGTACACCGGCGTGCCGAAGAGGAAGCCGTCGGCCTGGGCGGCCCGGGCGGCACAGGTATTTACCGCATCCTCCATGACACAGCGGTGGGTGGCAGCGCATCCGCCGCAGGCCATGCATCCGCCAATGGGCTTGGCGCCGATCCAGAAAAATTCCGTCTCAATGCCCTGCTCTTCCAGAGCATCCGCCGCCTTGCGCAGCGCCAGATACGTGTTGCCCACCCGATGGGGGCTTCCGTTGACCAGCAATACCTTCATGTGAAATGACCTCCTGTCTGAATGAACTCTTTGCACAAAGGATAGCACATCCATGGAAATCTGTCCATGCAAAAAGCGCTGCTGCGGCAGGAAAAACTGGCAAAAAGTGACTATCTTTCTTGAAAATGGGAAATACTTTCTGTATAATATAGATGGATTATTCTGTTCAAAAGGAAGAAAGGAGGGCGCAGCCATGTATCTGGTGGGCGATCAGGCCGTCCATCCCATGCACGGGGCCGGAAGGATCGAAGCCATTACCCAGGAACGTCTGGCGGGCCGATGGATGGAATATTATGTCTTTCGCATAGCGGTAGGCGGTTTGGTGCTGAAGATCCCCACCGACAGCTGTGAGCATATCGGCATGCGTGCCCCCTGCTCTCTGGACGAGATGGATGTAGTGCTCCACGCCATTCCGGAGCTGGAGGTGGAGATGACCGTCAACTGGAGCCATCGCTACCGGGAAAATATGGAGCGGATCAAGAGCGGACAGCCGCTGGAGGTGGCCCGGGTCATCAAGGGCCTGATGTGGCGTGAAGCCCGGCGGGGCCTGTCCAACGGTGAGCGTAAGATGCTGCATACCGCCAAGCAGATCCTGATCTCCGAGGTGGTATTGGTGCGTGGCGTGGCGTATCAGGAGGCAGAACGCCGTATTGGCGAAATGATGATGACAGGTGTAAAGTGATATGAAATTTTTTTGGAAAAAACCCTTATGGAAGAAGCGCCGTCCCTTCTGTACGGCCATCGTGCCGGCTGCAGGAAGTTCCACCCGGATGGGGGGCATCAACAAGCTCACCGCAGAGATTGGCGGCGTTCCGGTACTGGTGCGTACCCTGCAGGCCATTGACGCAGCGCAGCTGGTGGACGAGATCGTGGTGGCGGCAAGTGAAGCGCAACTGGTGGAGATCGCCGGGCTGTGCAAGGAGGCCGGACTCCACAAGCCGGTAAAGGTGATCCGTGGTGGTGCCACCCGCCTGGAATCGGTACTGGCCGCTGCGTCGGAGGCCAATGCCAAGGCGGATTTGCTGGCGGTGCACGACGGGGCACGGCCTCTGATCCGGCCGGAGGAATTTGACGAGGTGGTGCGCTGTGCCCAGCGGACCTATGCTGCAGCGCCGGCGGTACCTGTGACGGATACCATCAAGACGGCCGACGCCAATGGGCTTGTTACCGGAACGCCGGACCGAAAGAGTCTCTATGCCGTCCAGACCCCCCAGGTATTCCGTTCGGAGATCCTGAAGGCAGCCCTGCAGACGGCTGTACGGGATGGTGCGGAAGTGACGGACGACTGCGGCGCAGTGGAACGGCTGGGCAAGCAGGTCTATCTGACGGCAGGCAGCCGGGAGAATATCAAGATCACCACGCCTTTGGACCTGGTGGTGGCTGAGACCATTTTGGAGCAAAGGGGGCGTGAGGTATGACAAAACTGCGGATCGGACACGGATATGACGTACATCGACTCACGCCTGACCGCCCACTGATCCTGGGCGGTGTCACAGTGCCCTATGACCGGGGGCTGGCGGGCCATTCGGATGCAGACGTGTTGACCCACGCAGTAATGGATGCACTGCTGGGCGCTGCGGGACTGGCGGATATTGGGACATTGTTTCCCGACAATGATGGCAAATATCTGAATATTTCCAGCATCTATCTGCTGCAGCAGGTGGGACAGCGGCTGGAGGAGTCGGGGGTACAGGTGGTGAATATCGATGCCACGCTGATTGCCCAGGCGCCGAAGATCGCACCCTACCGTCTGGCCATGCGGCAGAACATTGCCCAGGCACTGGGCTTGGATGTGGAGCAGATAGGGGTCAAGGCTACCACGGAGGAAGGGCTGGGCTTTACCGGCGATGGATCGGGTATGGCGGCCCACGCCGTAGCTCTGGTGGAGAAGAAACAGTGAGAAAAAGAGGACGGTTCAGCCGTCCTCTTTTTTCTTTGAAAGTACTGTGGATGCTGCATGGAAAGACCGTGCCTCCGGTTCACTGCTGTGCTGCGGCAGACATACAATAAGGTGAAAGGAGGCGCTGTATGGAGTACTATTTATTGATTGCCAGATCCATCACCTATGCACAGCGGATGCAGCGGGCATTGCGGCAGGCAGGAATTCCCAGCGGGATCCTGCGGGCTCCGGCCCAGGTGAATCCCAAAGGGTGCAGCCATGCCGTCCGCATCGGACCGGAAGATTTGACCCGGGCACAAAATGTTTTATCGGCGGCAAAACTGCAGCCGAATCATATATATGCAAAAACACAGCAGGGGTATGAGGAGGTGGCGCCATGATTTATTTCGATGCCGGTGCCACTACGCTGGAAAAGCCTTTGGCCGTCAGCCGGGCGGCAGGTCAGGCGGTGCGCACCATGGCTTCTCCCGGCCGGGGTGGTTATCCGGCCACCCGGAGAGCGGAGGAAACCGCCTTTGCCTGCCGCAGTGAGGCGGCGGAGCTGTTTGGCTGCGCTTCGCCGGAGCAGGTGGTGTTTACGTCCAATGCTACCCACGGGCTGAATATCGCCATCCATTCCCTCATCAAGCCGGGATGCCGGGTAGTGCTTTCCGGCTATGAGCACAATGCGGTGACCAGGCCTCTGCACGCCATCAAAAATGTGGAGCTGACGGTGATTGATACGACGCTGTTTCAGCCCCGGCAGGCAGTGGAGGAATTTGCCCGGGCGCTGGAGGGACGGGTAGATGCGGTGGTGTGCACCCATGTGTCCAATGTGTTCGGCTATGTACTGCCCATAGAAGAGATCGCCCAGCTCTGCAGAGATAAAAATGTACCTCTGATTGTGGATGCATCTCAGTCTGCCGGTGTATTGCCGGTACGGCTGGACCGGCTGGGAGCGGAATTCATCGCCATGCCCGGTCACAAAGGGCTTTACGGGCCCCAGGGAACGGGTTTGCTGCTGTGCGGAAAAGAACACCCCGAGCCTTTTATATATGGCGGCACCGGCAGCGTGTCCCGGCAGCAGACCATGCCGGAGGATCTGCCGGACCGGCTGGAGGCAGGAACCCACAATATGCCCGGTATCGCAGGACTGCTGGAAGGGCTGCGGTTTGTCCGGCGGACAGGTACGGACCGCATCGCCCGGCATGAGCGGGCCATCATTGCCGCTGCAGCCCGGGGACTGCGGCAGATGCCTCAGGTGCATCTTTATCAGGATCCCACCATGGAGCACCAGGCGGGCGTGCTTTCCTTTACCGTGGATGGCTGGGACTGCGAGGAGATCGGGAGCCGGCTGGCCGCAGCGGGGATCGCCGTACGTGCGGGGCTGCATTGTGCGCCGCTGGCCCACAAAACCGCCGGAACCCTGGAAAGCGGCACGGTGCGGATCAGTGTTTCTGCCTTCAATACCCTGCAGCAGGCGGAGGAATTCGTAAGGGTGCTGCGCCGGGTGATTCGTGAAAATGCAAGATTTTGATTGACGTTTTTGTTGCAATTTCCCAATAAATTTTATATAATGGATTGTATCTATAGGTTGCCAACAGGAATGTGGAAGCGGAAAGGACAGCGATATGGATTCCGTATGGTCTTTTTTGGAAGGTGTCTGGCGATACCTGATGCTCATCCGGCTGGCGGATATACTGGATATGACCATTATGGCCTTTGCGGTATATAAGCTGCTGTCATTGTTAAAGACCACCCGGGCCGGGAACCTGGTCAAGGGTGTAGGCGTTTTTCTGGTGGCGCTGGGTTTGTCCTACGCCATCAACCTGCCGGGCGTTTACTATATTCTCAGCCATGTACTGGAATGGGGCGTTCTGGCGTTGGTGATTCTTTTTCAGCCGGAACTGCGGCAGCTGCTGGAGACCATGGGAAGCCGCAACATCAAGCTTTTGAAGTTTCTCTCCCCGGAGCAGAACATTACGGAGCTGGAGCAGGCCATCAGCCAGACGGTGGTGGCCTGCACGGAAATGTCCAAAAGCAGGACAGGCATGCTCATTGTTTTCGAGCGCAAGCACCTGCTGGACGATATCGTGCGCAGTGGTACCAAGCTGGATGCGGCGGTGTCCGGCGAACTGCTGAAGAATATCTTCTTTGTGAAGGCTCCCATGCATGACGGCGCCGTGATCATCCGTGACGGCCGTATTTTGGGGGCCGGATGCATGCTGCCGCTGTCCCGGAATGTGAATTTAAGCCGGGATCTGGGCATGCGCCACCGCGCGGGTATCGGCATGAGCGAAAACTCCGATGCGGTGGTGGTCATCGTTTCCGAGGAAACCGGGTCCATTTCTGTGGCTCTGGGCGGTATGCTCAAGCGGCATCTGATGCCGGAGACTCTGGAGCAGCTGCTGCGCAATGAACTGCTGCCCCAGCCGGAGGAGGAGACGGAAAAGCCAAAATTTTCGCTGCTGAGTCTGCTGCACCTGCCCAGGAAGGAGGAGCAGAATGAAGAATAAAAACGAAGCGCCGGAACGGGATGTCAGCCGCAAGGTAATCAAGATCGTCTGCTCCATCCTGGTGGCCGTGGCCGTCTGGTTTTACGTCAATGAGATCTACGAGGTGAATGTCACCACCAGCGTGCGGGACATCCCCGTGGAATTTTCCGGTGAAGATACTGCCCTTGCCGATAAGGGGCTGATGCTGCTTTCCGGATATGACACCACCGTGGACCTGACGCTGAAAGGTCCCCGGCGGGTCCTGTGGAAGCTGGATGCTGACGAGATCCGCATCGTGGCGGATACTTCCGGCATCCAGGATACCGGTATCCAGACCCTTACCTATGAGGTGGTCTATCCGGATAATATTCCCCGCTCCAAGGTGTCGGTGGAATCGGCCAGTGTCTATTCCGTTACGGTAACGGTGGGCCAGCTCTATACCAAGGAAGTACCCATCCAGTGCGAGGTCACCGGAAAGGTGGCGGAGGGCTATGTGGCCGAGGAGACGGTCATTGATCCGGAAGTATTGGTATTGCGGGGCCAGCGGGACGATCTGCTGAATGTCAATTACGCCAAGGTGACCGTTGACATCACCAACGCCAAGGAGACGGTCATCAAGACGGTGGAATACCAGCTGTATGACTACAACGATATTCCCATCGAAAACGATAACATCCGGGCCACCACCAAGCTCATTCAGGTGACGGTACCGGTGAAGACGGTAAAGGATGTACCGCTGCGCATCAACTTTGTGGAAGCAGCCGGTTCCACTATGGACCAGGTTCACTACAGCTTCAGTCAGGATTCCATCCGGCTCAAGGGTGATCAGGAGGTTTTGGCCAATATTGACAGCATTACCTTGGATACCCTTTATATTCAGGATTTGGATGATTATCAGACACTTTACTATACCATCCCCCTGCCGGAGGGCACAGAGATCGTCAGCGGTGATCCGGAGGTCTCTGTAACCATTACCGTCACCGGCGTGTCGGAACGGCGGATCTCCACGTCTAATTTCGAATATATCAATGTCCCTGAAGGCCATACCGCCCAGGTGGAGACGGGCAGTCTGGAGATCCTGGTCAGAGGCCTTACCGGAGAGGTGCAGGCCATGACCGGCGATAATCTGCTGGTGACAGTGGATCTTTCCAGCGTGCAGGGGACAGGAAGCTTTACGGTACCGGTTTCGGTACAGGTAACCGGCTATAATCAGGTAGGGGTCAAGGGCAGCTACCAGGTGATCGTCAACGTTTCCACGACTGAGACCCGGGCAGCACAGACCCATGCGCTGCAGCCTGCAGCCCTGCCGCCTGAACGGGAGGACGGTACCCACACGGAAAGGACTAAGAACGTATGACCCAGATCGCAACTGTGGAAGAATTGCTGCCCGGCGGGAAAGCGGTGGTTTCCGTACCCCGGAAATCCGCCTGCGGCCACGACTGTGAGGAGTGTGCCGGCTGCGGCATGACCGGCGCTGCCGTGCGTGCCACCGCATTCAACCCTGTGGAGGCCCAGCCGGGGCAGAAGGTGGTGGTGGAGAGCAGCACCAAAAAGCTGCTGGGTGTGGTAGCTTTGGTCTATATGCTGCCGGTGATCTTTTTCCTGGCAGGCTACTTCCTGTCGGAGGGACTGGGTGAGACGGTGCGCTATGTCATCGCTATCGCTGCGGCGGCATTGACGCTGCTGCCCATCATGTGGTATGACCGCCGTGCCCGGCGCAGCGGTGCATTGACCTACACCATTTTGCGTACGCTCTGATGTTTGGATATGTAAGACCATCTGTCCGGCGGCTCAGCCAGGAGGACCAGGACCGCTTTTCTTCCATGTACTGCGGCCTGTGCCACACGCTGCAGCGGCGCTATGGCCTGGCAGCCCGGATGATTCTGAACTATGATCTGACGTTTCTGGCTATACTGCTTCAGGACGGAACAGACTGCTCCGGCGGCTGCCGCCGGTGTGTGGTGCATCCGTTGAAGAAGCGGCCCTGCGCCGGACAATCCCAGGCGCTGGATACCGCTGCGGATTACAGTGTGATCCTCAGTTGGTGGCAAATCCAGGACGGCATTGCCGATCACGGTTTTTGGGGTGGCTTGAAGTACCGACTGGCTGGCTGGCTGCTGGGAGGGGCTTACCGGAAGGCACGAAAAGTACGGCCGGATTTTGACGAAAATACCCGCCGGCATCTGGAGGAGCTGGCGCAGCTGGAAAAAGAAGGCTGTCCCTCCATTGACCGGCCGGCGGACACCTTCGCAAGGCTCCTTTCCGGTGCTGCCGGGGAAGTGAAAGAGGAAAGCCGCCGCCGGGTGCTGCAGCAGATGCTGTACCACCTGGGCCGCTGGATCTATCTGACGGATGCGGCAGACGATCTGAGCAAGGACCTGCGCAGCGGCAGCTATAACCCCCTGCCCCTGCGGTTTGGGGTGGAGAATGGCGCTCTGACACCGGAGGGCCGTGAGGCTTTGGCTCAGACCATGGACCGTTCGGTGGAAATGATGGCAGCGGCTTTTGAATTAGCAGATTTTGGGGTTTGGACCGAAATGATCCGCAGCGTGGTCTATGAAGGCCTCTATGCGGTAGGCGGCGCTGTGCTGAACGGTACGTTCCACAGACGCCGGAAAGACAGGGAAGAAACACAACACGAAAGGTAGGACCTTACTATGCGCGATCCCTATCAGGTATTGGGAGTTCCCAGTACCGCAACGGACGAGGAGGTTAAAAAGGCATACCGCAACCTCGCCCGGAAGTATCACCCGGACAATTATCAGAACAACCCGCTGGCGGATCTGGCGCAGGAGCGCATGAAGGAGATCAACGAGGCGTACGAGGAGATCCAGCGGCAGCGGAAGGCCGGGGGACAGAGCGGGGGATCCGGTGCATCCTATACAGGGGCTTACGGCGGGTATGGCGGCTACAGCGGCGGCGCATCATCTGCCGGAGGTACCCGGTTTGCCAATGTGCGTGCAGCCATCATGCGCGGTGAGCTGAATCTGGCCGAAGAACTGCTGAATGCCAGCAGCGACCGGGGAGCCGAGTGGCATTTCCTGAAAGGCTCGGTGTGCTATCGCCGGGGCTGGATGGATGAGGCCGCCACCTACTATGAGCGGGCGGTACAGATGGATCCTGGCAATCAGGAGTATCGCCAGGCCCTTTACATGATGAACAACAGAGGCTATCGTCCTGATGGATATGAAAATACCCGGACAAGTACCTGCGATGCCAACTGCATGCGCTGCTGTACCACCTGGATTTGCTGTAACCTGCTGGGCGGCGGCGGATATTACATCTGGTGCTGCTGATACGGACAGGAGAGAGGAAAGGGGATAGAACATTGGTCAGAAGTATGACCGGCTATGGCCGGGCCCGTGAGATGCGGGGCGGCCGGGACATCACGGTGGAGGTCCGTTCGGTGAATAACCGCTATCTGGACTGCACGGTGAAGATGCCCCGCAGCTATATCTTTGCTGAGGATGCCATGAAGGCCCGGGTGCAGAAGGCCATTTCCCGGGGAAAGGTGGATGTATTTGTTACCATCGATACCACCGCTGCCGATGTCAGTGTGGTGGAAGTGAATGAGCCCCTGGCCCGCAGCTATCATCAGGCCCTGCTGCAGATCCGCGATACCCTGGGCCTGGAAGGGGAAATCACGGCATCTACCATCGCCAAGTTTCCGGATGTGCTGACGGTGACCCGTCGGGAAGAGGATCTGGACAGTGTGGCGGAGGATATCTGCCAGGTACTGGATCAGGCCCTGGCGGCCTACGGGCAGATGCGTGAAGTGGAGGGCGCCCGGCTGGCAGAGGATATCGCCGGTCGTGTTACGCTCATTGAAGACGTGGTGACCAAGGTGGAAGAGCGCTCGCCCCAGACGGTGGCGGAATACCGGGCCCGTCTGGAAAGCAAGATGGCAGAGGTGCTGCAGTCCACCACCATCGACGAGAACCGTATCTTGCTTGAGGCAGCTATTTTTGCCGATAAAGTAGCGGTGGACGAGGAGACGGTGCGTCTGCGCAGCCACATTGCTCAGCTGCGCAGCATGCTGCAAAGCGATGCGCCTGTGGGCCGAAAGCTGGACTTCCTGATCCAGGAGGTAAACCGGGAGTGTAATACCATCGGTTCCAAGTGCAACGATCTGACCATCGCTCAGGACGTGGTGGATATGAAGGCCCAGGTAGAGAAAATCCGGGAGCAGGTACAGAACATCGAATAGGAGGCGCAGCATGGAGCTCATCAATATTGGCTTTGGCAATCTGGTTTCTGCCGGACGGCTGCTGGCCTTGGTAAGCCCTGATTCGGCGCCTATCAAGCGGCTGATCCAGGAATCCCGGGACCGTGGAATGCTCATTGACGCCACCTATGGCCGCAAGACGGCATCGGTGCTGATTATGGACAGCGACCATGTGGTGCTTTCGGCGCTGCCGCTGGAGAAGCTGGCGCCCCGGCTGGGCCTGGAAAATCTGAGTGAGGATGAAGAAGCATGAGAGGTAAGACCTTTATTATCTCCGGCCCTTCCGGTGTGGGAAAGAGCACGGTGCTCCAGGCACTGATGCAGCGGCGGGATCTGTACTTTTCCGTTTCCGCCACCACCCGCACGCCCCGGCCGGGTGAAGTGGACGGCGTGCATTACCATTTTGTGGATACTGCCGCTTTTCAGGAAATGATCGATGCAGATGCATTGCTGGAATATGCCCAATATGTGGGCAATTACTATGGTACTCCCAAGCGGTACGTGGATGAGGCCATGGATGCCGGCCGGGACGTGATCCTGGACATTGAGGTGCAGGGTGCCCATCAAGTGTGTGGGAAGCGGCCGGAAACGGTGCGGATCTTCATTGCACCGCCCTCCTGGGCGGAGCTGGAGCGCCGTCTTGCCAGCCGTGGTACCGATTCACCGGAAAAAATCGCTCAGCGTCTGCAGCGGGCCCGGGAAGAGGTAGCCTGCGCGGCGGATTACGATTACTTTGTGATCAATGACTGTGTGGAAACTGCGGCGGCGGAGCTGGATGCCATCATCTGCGCTGAGCATTGCCGCCCGGCAGACCGCATGGCTTTACTTCAAAACGATTGATTTTATCAGACCTGCCTGAAAGGCAGAAGAAAGGACGTGTTGCATTATGATGCTGTATCCCGCAATGAACAAACTGACCGAGCATATCCCCAACCGCTATATGATGGTGAACGTGGTAGCCCGCCGTGCCCGTCAGATCGCCTCCGAGGCGGAGCTGAAGGGGGAACACCTGGAAGATAAGCCGGTGACCCTGGCTATCCGTGAGGTGGCAGACGGCAAGTTCGAGGCCAGCGCCATCGATACTGCGATCGTAGAAAAATAAAGTAAAACCATAAGAAGGGGGTATGTGGATGCCGCAGATCGCCAAAATCGCCGTTTCGGCGGCCACATACGCCATTGATAAACCTTATGACTATTTGCTGCCGGAATCGTTGAGCGCCGCAGTGGGCTGCCGGGTTCTGGTGCCTTTCGGCCGGGGAAACCGCACCTGTGAAGGGATGATTCTCTCCCTTTCCCAGGGCGTGCCCCAGGGGCCGCTGAAGGCTGTACGGCAGGTGCTGGACGAGGAGCCGGTGCTGTCGCAAAAGCAGATGAAGCTGGCCCTTTGGATGTGCCAGCGCTACTTCTGCACTTTTTACGATGCGCTGCACACCATTTTGCCGGCAGGGGTGTGGTACAGTTACCGGGAGAGCTGGCAGCTGTGCGATGCACAGACGTGGGACGACCTCCCGGAGCGGGAGGCGTCCATTTGTCGTTTTTTGCACTCCGGTGCCCGGGATACGGAGGAACTGAAAGAAACCTTCGGCCCGGATGTCCCGCTGCTGCTGCGCCGCCTGATGGCAAAAGGGAAGGTTGCGGTGCATACCACCGGTAATCAGAAGATCCATGACAAGGTAGTGGAATTTGCTTCTCTGAGCATTCCCGCCGAGGATGCCTTGGCAGAAGCTGCCAAGCGCCGCAGATCCGCCCCCCGGCAATACGATGCCGTGGCCTTTCTGGCGGGCTGCGGGGAGACGGCGGTGCATGAACTGTGCTATTTCACCGGCGTGACACGTCAGGGCCTGCGCCGTCTGGAACAGCTGAGGCTTTTGTCTTTGCGGCAGGAGGAGACCTACCGGATCTCTTCTCAGGAAATGACAGTAAAGGCAGAACCCATTACACTCAATCCCCAGCAGCAGCAAGCCTATGAAACGGTCCTGGCCCAGGTAGACGGGGGACAGGCCGGTGTGACACTGCTGCAGGGCGTTACCGGCAGCGGTAAGACGCTGGTGTATATCAAGCTGGCCCAGGCGCTTTTGGAGCGTGGCCGGACGGTGATGATCCTGGTGCCGGAAATTGCGCTGACGCCCCAGATGATGGCCCGGTTTTCCGCCTATTTCGGCGATCAGGTTGCGCTGCTCCACAGCGGATTGCGCCTGACGGAGCGCTATGACCAGTATAAGCGCATCCGACGGGGTGAGGCCCGGGTGGTGCTGGGTACCCGCTCGGCGGTCTTTGCACCTCTGGAGCAGCTGGGGCTCATCGTTCTGGACGAGGAGCAGGAGAGCTCCTATGAGTCGGAATCGGCGCCGTGCTACCATGCCCGGGACATCGCCAAGTACCGCTGCGCCATGGAGGGTGCCCGGCTGCTGCTGGGCAGCGCCACGCCTACTGTGGAGTCGGCATATTTTGCCCGCCAGGGTGACTATCAGCTGCTGGAGCTGACGGAGCGCTATAATCAAAAACAGCTGCCCCGGGTGATCCTGGCCGACCTCCGGCAGGAACTGCGCCAGGGGAATACGGGAACCATCAGCCGCAGTCTCCAGCAGGAGCTGGAGCGGAACATCCGCAGCGGAGAACAGAGCATTCTGTTCCTGAACCGCCGCGGCAGCAGCCGTCAGCTGCTGTGCCCGGAATGCGGCTATGCACCTCAGTGTCCCCGCTGCAGCAGTTATCTGACGTACCATTCCGCCAACGGGCGGCTGATGTGCCACTATTGCGGCTATTCCCAGCCGGCCCGAGAGGAGTGCCCGGAGTGCGGCGGACGGATGAAGCATATCGGCATCGGTACCCAGAAGGTGGAAGAGGAACTCCACCGTCTGTTTCCCGGTGTGGAAGTGCTGCGGATGGACGCCGATACCGTAGGCGGCGGACATGAGAAG
Source organism: uncultured Oscillospiraceae bacterium (assembly GCA_944385395.1). Lineage (GTDB taxonomy): Bacteria > Bacillota > Clostridia > Oscillospirales > Oscillospiraceae > Vescimonas. The sequence goes on from CALWXA010000100.1 coordinate 37,127, forward strand.
ATCCTGCGGGAATTTGAACAGCGACAAGTACCCATCCTGCTGGGCACCCAGATGGTGGCCAAGGGATTGGATTTTGATAACGTGACGCTGGTAGGCGTCCTGGCGGCAGATCTGTCGCTGTATGTGGACCATTACCGGGCGGCGGAGCGTACCTTTTCGCTGCTGACCCAGGTGGTGGGCCGGGCCGGACGTGGAGAACGGGAAGGCCGGGCGGTGATCCAGACCTATACGCCGGACAACGATGTGATCGCTGCCGCTGCCCGGCAGGATTATGAGAGCTTTTACCGAAACGAGATCCGGATGCGGCGGCTCCGCCGGGAACCGCCTTTTTGCGACCAGTTTGTCATCACCGTTACCGGAGCGGAGGAAAGCGCCGTGCGTCTGGCCTGCGCCCGGGTGCAGGACGGCCTGGCAGAAACGGCCGGAGCACCCCAGTACAGGGACCTGGACTGGGAGATCCTGGGCCCGGCTCCGGCGGTGATCGTCAAGATCAATAACCGCTACCGCTACCGTGTGACGGTGGTGGGGAAGAACGATAAAACACTGCGGCAGGTCATCGCCGCTTATCTGCGCAGCTTTGCCCAGCGCAGTGAGAACCGGCATTTACAGATCCATGCCGACTGCAATCTGATGAACTAAAGAGGAAATCGAGGTAACGTGACATGGCTTTGAGAAACATTGTCAAGCAGGGCGACGAATGCCTGCAGAAGGTATGCCGCCCCGTAACGGAATTCAATGCGCACCTCCATGAACTGCTGGACGATCTGGCGGAAACGCTGGTGGATTCCGGCGGCGTAGGCCTTGCCGCCCCCCAGGTGGGTGTGCTGCGCCGGGTCTGCGTGGTGATGAATGAGGATGAGGAGATCATCGAGCTGGTGAACCCGGAGATCATCGCCGCAGAAGGCGAGCAGACGGGCCTGGAAGGCTGTCTCAGCGTTCCGGGTCGGTATGGCATCGTTACCCGCCCGTATCTGGTGCGGGTCCGTGCCCAGGATCGGGACGGTAATTTCTTCGAAGTAGAGGACGAGGATCTGACGGCCCGGTGCTTCTGCCATGAGCTGGAGCATCTGGACGGCCACCTGTTCGTGGAGCGGGCAGAGAAGATGCTCTCCGACGAGGAACTGGAGGAATATATCCGCCGCATGGAAGAAGAGGACGAGGAATAATGCGTATTTTGTTTATGGGCACGCCGGATTTTGCAGTGGCATCCCTGCGCCGCTTGGTGGAGGATGGCCATGAGATCTGCGGTGTGTTTACCCAGCCGGATAAACCCAAGAACCGGGGCATGAAGATGACCTTTTCGCCTGTAAAGGAATATGCCTTAACGCAGAATCTTCCGGTGTATCAGCCGGTGACCATGAAAGACGGCACGGCGCTGGAGACCTGCCGGCAGCTGGCGCCGGAGCTCATCGTGGTGGCGGCCTATGGCCGGATTCTGCCGGAGGAGCTGCTGCAGGTGCCTCCGTACGGGTCCATCAATGTCCACTCCTCAGTGCTGCCCAAGTATCGGGGTGCTGCGCCCATCAACTGGGCCATTCTCAACGGGGAACAGGAGACCGGCGTTACCATCATGTATATGGCAAAGGAGCTGGACGCCGGGGACATCATCCATTGTCTGAAAACCCCCATCGATCCGGAGGAAACGGCCCAGGAGCTGACGGAGCGCCTGGCGCTGCTGGGGGCTCAGGCTCTGGCGGAGACGGTGGATCTGCTGCAGACGGGCAAAGCGGTGCGCACGCCTCAGGATCACAGCGCCCAGACCTATGCGCCCATGCTCAGCAAAGCCCTTTCCCCAATGGACTGGAATTGTCCGGCGCTGGCGCTTCATAACCAGGTCCGGGGCCTGATCCCTTGGCCCTGCGCCAGCACCGTGCTGGGGGGCAAGCAGGTAAAGGTATTCCGGACGGAACTGGGCGGCAAGACCGCCGCTGCGCCCGGTACTGTTGTGGCTGCCGGTAAGCAGGGCATCGAAGTGGCCTGCGGCGACGGGCAGACCCTGCGCATCACCCAGCTCCAGGCGGAAGGCGGCAAGCGTATGGCTGCGGCGGATTATCTCCGGGGCCACAGCGTGCAGGTGGGCGTATGAAAGAAAAAGCAAACGCCCGTCAGACGGCGCTGGAAGTGCTGATGCAGGTGGATCGGGCCAATGCATGGTCCGATGGAAGCCTGAAGCGCACCATTGCCAAAAATCAACTGGACAGCCGGGATGCGGCGTTGGCCGCCCGGCTGAGCTACGGCGTGATCCAGAACCGGATGCTGCTGGATTACTATATCAGCTGCTACTGCACCCAGAAGGCGGAGCGGCTGGAACCGGTGATCCGGAACATCCTGCGACTGGGGGGCTACCAGATCCTGTTTATGGACAAGATCCCCCACCGTGCGGCGGTGAACGAAGCGGTGGAGATGACCAAGGCCGCCGGCCGGCCCAAGGCGGCGGGCATGGTCAATGCCGTACTGCGGAAATTCGTGACCAACTGGATGAATATGCCGGATCTGCCCCAGGGTACCACAGCGGAGTATCTCTCGGTGCGGTACAGCCATCCCAAATGGCTGGTGCAGCGCCTGGTGGATCTGCTGGGTGCCGAGGAGGCGGAAGGGTATCTGAAGCTGAACAACGAGCCGGTGCCCACCACCATCCAGACCAACTATCTGAAGACCACGCCGGAAGCGCTGGAAAAGGAGCTTCGTCAATGCGGCGTCACGGTGGAAGCCCATCCATGGCTGCCGGGCTGTTTCAACGTCAGCGGTACCGGGGATCTGGAACTGCTGCCCGCTTTTCAGGACGGCCTCTTCCTGGTACAGGATGCGGCGGCCCGGCTGGTGGCAGTGGCAGCCGCTCCGGGACCGGAGGATAAGGTGCTGGACGTCTGCGCTGCACCGGGAGGTAAATCCTTTGCCCTGGCCATTGACCAGCGGGATGCCGGACAGATCGTTTCCTGCGACATCCATCCCCACAAGCTGAAGCTGGTGGAGAATGGAGCTGCCCGGCTGGGCATCAACAGCATCCGGGCGGTGCTGGCCGATGGGCGGGAGCATCATGCGGCCTGGGAACAGGCTGCGGACCTGGTGGTGGCGGACGTGCCCTGCTCGGGTCTGGGGATTATCCGGAAAAAACCGGATATCCGCTATAAGAATCCCAAGGAATTGGCGCAGCTGCCGGCGATTCAGCTGGATATTCTGGAGAATGCATCTACCTATGTGCGGCCCGGCGGCGTGCTGGTCTATTCCACCTGTACCTTGCTGCCGGAGGAAAACCAGGATGTGACGGAGGAATTTCTGGCCCGGCACATCGACTTTCAGCGTGAAGCATTCACCCTGCCGTTGCCGGTGGGCCCCAGCAGCGGACATCTGACCCTGTGGCCCCAGCGGCTGGGGACAGACGGATTTTATATCTGCCGGATGCGCAGGAAATGAGGAAAGACCATGACCGATATCAAAGCCATGACATTGGAGGAGATCACCCAAAGCTGCCGGCAGATGGGGCAGCCTGCCTTCCGGGGCAAGCAGATCTTCTCCTGGCTCCATAAAGGTGTGCGCTCTTTTGATGAAATGAGCAATCTGCCCCTTGCCCTGCGGGAAAAGCTGGCGGCGGAGTTTACCATCACCGTGCCCCGGGTAGCCCGGAAGCAGGTGTCTCAGCTGGATGGCACCATCAAATATCTCTGGGAGCTGGCGGACGGCAACTGCATCGAAACGGTGCTCATGGCATATCACCACGGCAATACAGTCTGCATTTCTTCCCAGGTGGGCTGCCGGATGGGCTGTACCTTCTGTGCTTCCACGCTGGCCGGGAAAGTCCGGAACCTCCGGGCTTCGGAAATGGTGGACCAGGTGCTCTTTACCCAGCTGGACAGCGGACGGGAGATCTCCAACATCGTGCTTATGGGTATCGGTGAGCCCCTGGACAATATGGATGAGGTGCTGCGTTTTCTGGAACTCATCAATCACCCGGATGGAATGCACATCGGCATGCGCCATATCAGCCTGTCCACCTGTGGCGTGGTACCGGGGATCCGGCGACTGGCAGAACTGGAGCTGCAGCTGACGCTGTCGGTTTCCCTCCATGCGCCGGACAGTGAGACCCGTTCCCGGATCATGCCGGTGAACCGGGCCTATGATGTAGAGGAGCTGTTTGCTGCCTGCCACGACTATTTCCGGAAAACCGGGCGGCGGATCTCCTTTGAATACGCCATGATCGACGGCGTCAACGATCACGACTGGCAGGCGGATCTGCTCTCCAGCCGCATCGCCGGTATGCCGGGCCATGTGAACCTGATCCCCCTGAACAATGTGGTGGAAAGTCCGTTCCGGCCCAGCAAGCGGACGGCTGCCTTTCAAAAACGACTGGAATCCCATGGCGTGACGGCCACTGTCCGCCGCAGCCTGGGTGGAGATATCGACGCATCCTGCGGCCAGCTGCGCCGCAAGGCCATGGAGGAAGGAGCGAACCTTCAGCAATGAGGATTTGGGGAATTACCGATACCGGCCTGGTACGTCAGGAAAATCAGGACGCCTACGAGGTGCGCACGGTGGGAAGCTACACCGTGGCACTGGTATGTGACGGCATGGGCGGTACCACCGGCGGCCGGCTGGCAAGTGCCCTGGCGCTGGATACATTTATCAAGGTGATGGAGCAGGGATTGACGGAGCATATGCCCGTGCCCCGGATTCAGGAACTGATCCATCAGGGCGTGGCCCAGGCCAATGGGGTCATCCGCCAGCGGGCCCAGGAAGATCCGGCGCGCCAGCATATGGGTACTACCCTGGTGGCAGCCATCGCTACCCATGAGCGGCTGGTGGTGGCCAATGTAGGTGACAGCCGGGCCTATCATATCGGGCCCAGAGGCATCTGGCGGATTACCCGGGACCACTCCGTGGTGGAGAATATGGTCCAGCGTGGTGACATTACGCCGGAGGAGGCCAGACGTCATCCGCAGCGCAACCTCATTACCCGTGCCCTGGGGCCGGATCCTACGGTCCAGGCGGATGTGTTTCAAATGCCCTGGCAGCAGGGAGAATATATTTTGTTGTGTTCCGACGGATTGGTCAATACGGTTTCAGATCAGGAAATTTTGTTTGAAGTCCTCCATAACGGAGAGGCGGACACCTGCCTGGATCGCCTGCTGGCATTGTCCAAGCAGCGTGGGGCTCCGGATAACGTGACGGCAGTCCTGCTGATGAACCTGTAACAGTCAACAAGACGAAAGGAACGGTCAGATATGGATCAATACATTGGAAAAATGTTGGATAACCGATATGAGATTCTGGAGTTGATCGGCAGCGGCGGCATGGCCAATGTCTATAAGGCCAAATGCCATCGGCTCAACCGTCTGGTGGCTGTGAAGATTCTCAAAAGCGATCTGGCGGACAGTCCGGATTTCCGGCGTCGGTTCCGGGATGAATCCAAGGCGGTAGCCCAGCTGTCCCATGCCAACGTGGTATCGGTGTACGATGTGTCCCGCAGCAACGACGTGGAATACATCGTTATGGAGCTCATTGACGGGATTACCCTCAAGCAGTATATGGAGCGCCGGGGCCGGATGGACTGGCGGGAGGCACTGCATTTCATCATCCAGATCATGCGGGGTCTTAGCCATGCCCACAGCCGGGGCATCATCCACCGGGACATCAAGCCCCAGAACATCATGGTGCTGCGGGACGGCAGTGTGAAGGTGGCAGATTTCGGCATCGCCTGCCTGGCAGACGCCGGACAGACCCTGACCCAGGAGGCTCTGGGCTCGGTGCACTATATCTCTCCTGAGCAGGCCCGGGGCGACCGGATGGACGCCCGGTCGGATATCTATTCCGCCGGAGTGGTGCTCTATGAGATGCTTACCGGCCGCCTGCCCTTTGAGGGTGACAGCGCTGTTTCCGTGGCTATCCAGCACCTGAGCGCTGTGCCGGTGCCGCCCTGTGAGATCAACCCGGATATCCCGGTGTCGCTGGAACTCATCTGCATGAAGGCCATGAGCCCGGATCTGGAGAAACGTTACGACTCGGCTGACGCCATGCTGGAGGACCTGGAGCGGTTCCGTAAAGACCCTGCGGTGGATATGGAGCATATCCGGGTCAGCCTGGCACAGCGGGTGGATGAAGAACCCACCCAGCCCATTGCCACCGCTGCTGTGTCGGAGGCGGCCAGAGCCGTGCGGCATCAGCAGCATCAGAGCCAGCGTGCGGAAGAAGACCGGCGCCGGAAGAAGATGATCGGTATTATTGGGGGAGCCGCACTGGCGGTTTTGCTGCTGATCGTGGTGATCATCAAGGTTGTGTCCGGGTTTGGCGGAAGCAAGACTCCGGACTCCTATGTGGTGCCCAATCTGTTGGGCAAGACGGTGGAAGAGGCCCAGCAGATGCCGGAAATCAAGGATATTTTCCAGATCGAAGTGGTGGGCAGCAAGGAAAGCGATGAATATGAACCGGGTCAGATTATTCAGCAGACGCCTGCTGCCGGTACCAGCAGAAAGACCAATCTGGTGATTACCGTTTACATCTGTGCTCAGGGCGAAACGGTAGCCATGCCGACACTCATGGGTACGGACTATCAGATCGCCAAGGTGCAGCTGACCAATATGGGTATGGACCTGGTGTTTGAAAAGTCGGAAGAGTACTCCGATGAGTACCCTGAGGGACAGGTGATCTCCACCACTCCGGCTGCCGGTGAAGAGCTGAAGAAAGGCAATACCGTGCTGCTGGTGGTGAGCAAAGGACCGGAGCCTAAGCCTGTTACGCTGCCGTCTTTCCTGTCCATGAACATCGAAGACGCTGCCCTGCGGGCCGAAGGCCTTGGCCTGAAGGTAGAGCCACATCGCTATGAGTACAGCGATAAACCTGCCGGTACGGTGATCGGCCAGTCCATTGCCCCATCCACCACGGTGGAGCACGGTACATCCATTACCTTCACTGTAAGCAAGGGCAAGGACAGCTCCCAGCCGGAGATGACGGAATACCGCTACCAGTCCACGGTACCGGATAAATACTCCGGTGTGGTTCAGGTGGAATTCAGGGTAAACAACACCATCGTAGGAAGTATTTCGGTGGACACCAGCAAGGATCGGAGCTTCAGTTATACGCTGACGGGTGAAAAGGGAACCACAGCTGTGTTGGTGGTCTACTTCAACGGCAAGCAGGAAGCGTCGCAGGTGATCACGTTTTGAGCAGGGGAAGGATCGAAAAAGCCCTCAGCGGGTTTTACTATGTCAATACCGGCCATGAGGTGCTGCAATGCCGTGCCCGGGGCAAGTTCCGCCGGGAAGGCCTTTCTCCGCTGGTAGGCGATTGGGTGGAAGTCCGGGAGCTGGGCGGCGGCGAGGGTTTTGTAGAGTCGGTAGAGCCCCGGCGTAATGTGTTTTCACGTCCCGCCGCAGCCAATATCGACCAGCTGGTGATCATTGCCTCCGGCGCCATCCCGGTGACGGATCCCTACCTCATCGACCGCATTGCATCCATTGCCGTGCTGAAAGGCTGCCAGGTGCTGGTGTGCCTGAATAAATGCGATCTGGATGCGGCGGAGGAACTGTATGCCATTTACCAGGCCTCTGCCATCCCGGTGCTGCGGGTCAGTGCGGAAACCGGTGAGGGCCTGGAGCAGCTGCGCCAGCAGATCAATGGCAAGTTGAATGCCTTTACAGGAAACTCGGGCGTAGGAAAATCCAGCATCCTCAATGCGCTGCATCCGGGCTTTGCCCAGCCGGTAGGAGAGGTGAGCCAGGCCCTGGGACGGGGCCGGCATACCACCCGGCACGTAGAGCTGTTCCCCCTGGGAGCGGATACCTACATCATTGACACACCGGGCTTTTCCTCCTTTGACGCCGGAGACCTGGAGCTGGAATTGAAGGAGCATCTGCCCGAAACCTTTCCCGAGTTTGGCCCATATCTGGACGATTGCCGTTTTGTAGGATGCAGTCATACCAAGGAAAAGGGCTGCGCCGTTCTGCAGGCGGTACGGGAAGGGAAGATCCCGGCATCCCGGCATAAAAGTTATGTCCGGCTGTGGCAGGAGCTGCAGACGGTGAAGGCCTGGGACAGAAAATAAGACAAGCAGGAGTGCGGATGCACTCCTGCTTTTTTTGCACATATACTAAACCAGAGGTGGTCTTACATGCGAAGAAACTCTTGCGGTACGGCCATCGGCATCTGTGCGCTGGCACTGGGACTGGGGATCCTGATCGCCGCTGTATTTCCGGTGGGGGCGCTGATGCTGCTGGTGGCGATCTTATTAGTGGCAAGCGGCATTATGTGTTTGAAGCATTAAGGAGGTGCGACAATGAAGATCGTGGTTTGGAAGGCTCCCCGGATGCTGCGTGGGATATTGGCCTGCCTGTTCGGAATCAAAGAATAATACCGGAATGCCTCTCATACATTGGTGACAGTACAGGGCGTACAAGTGAATGAGAGGAAGAGTGAACATGGAGCTTGGTTTGAAATGGAAGGAATTCAGCTGCTGTGAAGCAGCGGGTCATGTAGCAGTCAGCCATGAAGAGACCATGGAAACGGCGATTCCGGAGTATTGCCCGGATGTTGCACGGATCGTGGATACTGTTGGACAGCTGAAAGTCAGGGAGAAGAAACTCTCCAACGGACGATTGACCATCACGGGTGCGGTCAGTGTTACCGTGCTCTATACCTCGGAGGAGAGTGCAGGGCTGCGCAGCCTGACATTGACGGTTCCCTATACCTGTACGGTGGATGACCAACGCCTGGCCTCCTGCCGCAGCGTCTGCGTCTGCGGCCGCCTTCCCCTGGTGGAGGCACGGTCTGTGACGGCCAGAAAGCTGTACATCCGGGTCATGATGGAATTTGAGACGGAGGGCATTGCCTGCCCGCAAAAGAGCATCTGCCAGGACACCCAGGAGGAACCGGCTTTGCATCTGCGCAGACGGGAGCAGGAAGTACAGGTGCTGACAGACGTATGGGAGCGGGAATGTAATTTCAATCAGGAGTGTACGCCCACCTCACAGCAGGGGATTCCGGAGGATCTGCTGCTGGATCGGATCTGCCTGCGGATCATCTCCTGTCAGCGTATGGGCACCAAGCTCATCATCAAGGGTGAGGCGTATGTGTCCTTCCTGTACCGTACGGACGGCCAGGGGCTTTGTACATACGATGCGGTACTGCCGTTTTCCTTCGTCCTGGACGGCGGTGAGCTGCCGGAGGATGGGATCTACCAGGCTCAGGCCTGGCCCATCGACAGCGATGTGCGGATCCTGCGCACCGATGAGGGCTGCAGCTTCGGCGTATCCATGCGCATCGGGATCTTGATAAAAGTCTATCAGCAGCTGCATCTTTCCTATATCGAGGACCTGTACAGCACCTGCCAGGATGCCCAGGTGGCCAGACGCCCGGTCTCCTTTGCCCAGAGCCATCCGGCCCGGCACATTCAGAGTGAGGCGTCCCAGACCCTGGAATTCGGCCAGGGACAGCAGCCCTTTGTCTGCCTGACAGGGCTGGAATGCGGAGCCGTTTCCCCCACAGTAGAGGGAAATCAAAGCGTGCTGCGTACCAACGTGCGGCTGAAAGTGCTGTATCTGGATGAGACCGGTTCGCCGGTGAGTACCGAGCGGGTGCTGGAAGTATCCGTACCCACAGAGGATCTGCCCAAGACGGTGCGGGCTATGTGCGCTCCGGCGGCTGTGCAGCTGTCCGGCGGCAGCTGTCAGATCAAGGTGCCGGTGGATTTTTTCCTGGAACAGGAGGAGCCGTGCCGGATCGACACGATTGAATCGGTAGAACTGCAGGAGTGCGGCAAAGAAGAAACGCCCTCCCTGGTTCTGCGCAGAACCAGAGAAGGCGAAGAGCTGTGGGATATTGCCAAGCAGTACCGGACGGATCCGGAGCTGATCCGCAGCACCAATCAGCTGGGGGAAGGGGAGACGCTTCCCGGTGGTATCCTGCTGATCCCCAAGGTGCGGTAACAGGAGCTTATTGACTTCTCCGATCCCGATACAGTCGAACAGAAGCAACAAGCACCGTGGGCAGTAAAGCAAGACTCAGCAGCGATAGGGCAGAAAAGATCCAGAAAAGTGCGGTAGGCTCCAGCCGTTCCCAGGGAATGGGCAGCGGCAGGTGCAGCAGGATCAGTATCAACCATCCCATGGCCAACAGCAGGCGGTTGCGTCTGGTGTTGGCCATGGGTTTTTGGCTGTAGCACCGAACAGTTGCAAAAAGCAGAAGGGCCAGCGCCAGAAGATTGAGGAGGAACAGAATGACCTGTGTACGCTGCTGTGTGTTGGTGTACAGCAGCAAAAGGGATGCTGAGCCTATAATGCGCTGCATAAAGAACCGTACCAGCAGAAATAGGGACCAGCCGCACCAGAGTCCCGGATGGAACCGCACCAGCAGGCAGATGAGCCCGCACAGCAGAAAGGGCAGGGCTACGATGAGCCCCGTCACAAGCCCACCCATCAGCGTCAGCACCATCCAGACCAGCCCGGCAAAGAACAGAAGTAAGGTACCTGCCAGCTGCCGCCCGGTGATGCGTGGCGCTTCCGAAGCAGCGGATGTCTCTTTTTCCGGGTCAGACGGTGCTGCCTGCGTCTCGGCAGCCGATGTGCCCTGCACCAGCTGGTCCAGGGAAACCCCAAAGATCTGACTGAGCCGGATGAGCTTGTCCAGATCCGGTACGGCGCTGCCGGTCTCCCATTTGGAGACGGACTGCCGGGAAACGCACAACGCATCGGCCAGTTCACTTTGGGACAGATGCTGCTGGGTGCGCAGGCGGTAAATGCTTTGCCCGAGATTCATAGGCTGTTGTGCTCCCTTCGAGATTGGTACTGCCAGTATACGCAATGGGGCGGAAATTGTCTACCAAGGCGGCTTGGAAATGCGGCAACTGCCGGTTGCACCTGTCGTATGCAGTAGAAAAGCGTGCATTCCTACAGGAATGCACGCTTTTGCGTCTTTGATTCAGCTGCGCCGGGCGGCGGCCAGATGTTCGTCCACCAGACAGCATTTGGCCAGATCCACACGCCGGTAGTACAGCAGCGTCAGCACACTGCATACCAGCCAACCGGCGGGATATCCCATGGCGATGGGCAGCATGGTGTTGGAGATGTAGTTGGCCATCACATAGAGGTAGCACTGACGGAACAGTACGAAGGAAAACAGCATCAGGATCATGGGCACACGGCTGTTGCCGGCACCCCGGAGCGCAGCGGAGTAAACCTGATTGATGCAGCAGAGGATGTAGAAGGGGGAGAGGCACCGCAGGAACAAAGACCCTGCCTGCACCACTTCCGGCTTGCTGTTGAAGAACGCCACCAGATAGGGCGCAGCGGGGATCAGAGCCAGCATCATGACGGCAGTGATGATAATGGCGGCCAGACAGGCAGTACGTGCGCCCTTCTTTGCACGATCTACCTGCCCAATGCCCAGATTCTGGCCCACAAAGGTGGTGGCGGCCAGAGCCAGGGACTGCATCGGCAGCAGCATCAGCTGATCCATCTTGGTGTAGGCAGTCCAGCCGGACATGCAGTCCGGACCGAAATGGTTGATGTAGGATTGCACGAATACGTTGGAAAAGGCCGTTACAGCCATCTGCAGCGCCGCAGGGATGCCTACGCAGATGATCTTCCAGAGGATGGAGGGATGGATCTTCAGCTGCCGCAGATGCAGCTGTACCCACTCTTTCTCCCTGGCCAGTACCAGCAGAACCAGTGCGGCAGAGATGGCCTGGGCGATGATGGTGGCATAGGCCACGCCCTCCACACCCATATGGAAGACCAGCACGAATACCAGATCCAATACGATGTTGATGACGGCGGATACCACCAGGAAATAGAAGGGGCGCCGGGAATCACCCACAGCCCGCAGGATGCCGGAACCCATGTTGTAGATCATCAGGCCCAGCATGCCGGCAAAATAGATGGTCAGGTATGATTGGGATTCCGGGAATACTTCCTGAGGCGTTTTCATCAGACGCAGCATCATGGGGGTGGTAACAATGCCCAGGATGGTCAGAGCGATGCCAAGGAGGAAGGTCATCACCAGGGAGGTGTGCACCGCCTGCTGCACCTTATCCCTGCGCCGGGCACCGTAGTACTGACTGACGACTACGCCGGCGCCGCTGGCAAGGCCTGTAAAAAATCCAATGAGGGTATTGATGATGGGCCCAACGGTACCTACCGCAGAAAAGGCCTCATTGCTGACATAATTGCCCACCACCCAGGTATCCACGGTGTTGTAGAGCTGCTGGAAAATATTTCCCATCAGCAGGGGAAGGGCAAAGGCGATGAGGTGGTGCACCACGCTGCCCTGGGTCATATCCACAGCATGCGCCTTGTCAGAAGCATGCTGCCGCTTAAGAATGTTCATAGAAACTCGCCTTCTCTCTCTTGACTTCCCGATGGTTGTTTTCTTCGCTCCATGGGAAAAACGACTCAAAATCCTGTACGGCTTACGTTCTTTACATATTTTTTACTTTTATTATAGAACTGCCGGAAACAAATTGCAATAGAGGCTGGGAGACGGGAAAACGCGGATTTCCTACAGGAAAAATTGAAAAGCGCACACCGGAAAGGTGTGCGCTTTTTCTCTTACAGAGGCATCCAACTGCCGCTGGCGGTAGCCAGCAGCTTGCCGGTGCCGGCCTGACGCAGCTCCGCCCGCTGCCGGATCAGGCTGCGGCCTGCCTTGACGATATACACCGTCAGCTCCAGTTCCATGCCGTATTCCACACCACGGAGGAAGGACACCGTCATATCCACGGTAGTGGCTTCATTTTCTCCTGCGGTGAAATTGGCTACCACGCCAAAAGCGGTGTCAAACATCCCGGCGATGGCACCGCCGTGGATACCGCCCTTTTCGTTGATCTGCCAGGATTGGGTAGGGAAGGCATAGGTGACGGACTGGGCTTCGTAGTCACAGCCCACCAAGTGGGCCTGCATCTTCTCGTCAAAGCCGCCGTCCCCCAGCTGCAGATAGTGGCGGGATTTTTCCTCCACCAGCCGCTCCCAGGCTTCTTTCCCCATACCCATGGATCAGACCTCCTGCTTGGAGGCCCGCAGCACCACGTCGTGGGCACCGCCTTCCACGATGGACACGGAGGACACCAGCGTCAGCCGGGCCTTCTCCTGAAGCTCGGGGATGGTCAGGGCGCCGCAGTTGCACATAGTGGAACGCACCTTGGCGAGGGTAGTGGCCACACCGCCGGAAAGATGGCCCGCGTAGGGGACATAGGAATCCACGCCCTCTTCAAAGCTCAGCTTCTTGGCGCCGCCCAGATCATAGCGCTGCCAGTTCCGGGCACGGCTGGAGCCTTCACCCCAGTACTCCTTCATGATGGTGCCGCCCACATTCACCTTGGCGGTGGGGCTTTCATCGAACCGGGCGAAGTACCGGCCCAGCATCACGAAGTCGGCGCCCATGGCCAGCGCCAGCGTGATGTGATGGTCGTGCACGATACCGCCGTCGGAGCAGACGGGAACATAGATGCCGGTTTCTTTGTAATACTCATCCCGGGCCTTGCACACTTCGATGACTGCGGTAGCCTGACCGCGGCCAATGCCCTTGGTCTCGCGGGTGATGCAGATGGAGCCGCCGCCGATGCCTACCTTCACGAAATCAGCGCCGCAGTCAGCCAGGAAACGGAAGCCTTCCCGGTCCACTACATTGCCGGCGCCTACCTTGACGCTGTCGCCATAGCGCTCCCGGATCCATTCCAGGGTCAGCTTCTGCCACTCGGAAAAGCCCTCGGAAGAGTCGATGCACAGTACGTCGGCCCCGGCTTCCACCAGTGCCGGTACCCGCTCGGCATAGTCCCGGGTATTGATGCCGGCACCTACTACGTAACGCTTGTGGGCGTCCAGCAGCTCCAGAGGATTACTCTTGTGGGTGTCGTAGTCCTTGCGGAACACGAAGCAGACCAGGCAGTCGTTTTCATCCACGATGGGCAGGGCGTTGAGCTTGTGATCCCAGATGATGTCGTTGGCCACTTTGAGAGAGGTACCTTCAGGGGCGGTGATGAGCTTTTCCCGGGGGGTCATGAAGGAAGAGACTTTCTCGTCCGGGGACATCCGGCTTACCCGGTAGTCACGGCCGGTGACGATGCCCAGGAGTTTGCCGTGGGAGGTACCGTCATGGGTGACAGCCACGGTGGAGTGGCCGGTCTGCTCCTTCAGAGCCAGGATATCCGCCAGGGTCTTGTCCGGGGTGATGTTGGAGTTGCTCTCCACAAAACCGGCCTTGTAGTTTTTAACGGAGGCCACCATGGCGGCTTCGTCCTCGATACTCTGGGATCCGTAAATGAAAGCCACGCCGCCTTCCTTGGCCAGGGCGATGGCCAGCCGGGAGCCGGAAACGGACTGCATGATGGCGGAGATCATGGGGATCTTCAGCGACAGAGCCGGTTTTTCGCCCTTGCGATAGCGGACCAGGGGCGTTTCCAAAGAAACGGCAGCAGGTACGCACTCGCTGGAGGAGTACCCCGGGATCAGCAGGTACTCATTAAAAGTGTGGGACGGTTCAGAGTAAAAATAAGCCATGGTGAACACCTCACAGATAGATTTGAAAAAAGACATTCCAGGCTCGCCGTGAACTTGAAATGCCGCAGGACAAAGGGTGTATTTAAGTCAGTATAGCACGTCCCGCTCCGTTCGCCAACACCCAAAACGGACAATCTCTGGGAAAAATTGCTGCCAGATTTTGACACATTCCACCAGAAGGGACGGCGGAGTGCTTCTGCCATAAACGAAGCTGAAACCTCCCATCAAAACACGGTATGGCAGAGGGGTGGATTGTCGATTGACGAAAAAAGTTGCCGCCGATATAATAAATCTTGTCAGGAGAAGGGCTTGGAAAAGCCCGTCTTCCGCAAGACGGATGAGCCCGCAAAGCGGCGTTGTCCGCTTATTTTTTTGCCGCAGGAGGAGAACACATGAAGGTTGGAGTGGTGATGGGCAGCGTCAGCGACCTGCCGGTAGTGGAAAAAGGCATCAAGGTGCTGCAGGAATTCGGCGTTCCGGTGGAAGTACGGGTGCTGTCGGCTCACCGCTGCCCGGAAGAGGCCCGGGATTTTGCCGCCTCGGCCCGGGACAACGGCTTTGGCGTGCTCATTGCCGCTGCGGGTATGGCGGCCCATCTGGCAGGCGCTCTGGCAGCCAATACCACGCTGCCGGTGATCGGCATTCCCTGCAAGTCCACCAACCTGGATGGGCTGGATGCGCTGCTGTCCACGGTGATGATGCCCTCCGGTATCCCGGTGGCTACGGTGGCGGTAGACGGCGCAAAAAACGCCGCCTTGCTGGCCATTGAGATACTGGCGGTAACGGATGCCGCCTTGGCTGCCAAGCTGGCAGATGCCCGCCGCCGTGAGACGAAAGCCGTACTGGAAAAGGATGCCCAGCTCCGGGCCCAGTATCAATAAACAGAAATCGTTCAACCAAGCCGCAAGGCGTGAATATCAAATGGAGGAAATCACTATGAATCTTGTTTACACCGGAAAGACCAAGAATGTATACGCACTGGACAACGGCAACTACCTGCTGAAGTTCAAGGACGACTGCACCGGCAAGGACGGCGTTTTTGATCCCGGTGAAAATTCCGTGGGCCTGACCATCGAGGGCGTGGGCGATGTGAACCTGCGTATGTCCATCTATTTCTTTGAAAAGATCAACGCCGCCGGCATCAAGACCCACTATGTATCCGCAAACCTGGAAGATACCACCATGGAGGTGCTGCCGGCCACGGTGTTCGGCAAGGGCCTGGAAGTGATCTGCCGGTATAAGGCTGTGGGTTCCTTCTTCCGCCGCTATTCCGATTACTGCACCGAAGGTCAGGATCTGCCCGCCTATGTGGAGACCACCTTCAAAAACGATGCCAAGGGCGATCCCCTGGTAACCAAGGACGGCCTGGTGGATCTGGGCGTCATGACCGCCAAGCAGTATGACGATCTGAAGGAAATGACCCAGAAGATCACCAAGATCGTGGCTGACGACCTGAAGGCCAAGGGTCTGGACCTGTACGACATCAAGTTCGAGTTCGGTTACGATGCTGACGGCAATGTGATGCTCATTGACGAGATCGCTTCCGGCAACATGCGGGTCTATCAGAATGGCCAGTACATCGATCCCATGACCCTCAACGGCCTGTTCTTTGCGTAATGGGCGGTTTTTTCGGAGCAGTATCCAGCCGCGACGTAGTATCGGATGTGTTTTTCGGGGTGGACTATCATTCCCACTTGGGACCCCGCCGCGGCGGCATGGTGCTGTATGACAGCCAGAAGGGCTATCATCGGCAGATTCATAATATTGAAAGCACCCCTTTCCGCACCAAATTTGCCAAGGACCTTTCTGATTTCTCCGGCTGCAGCGGCATCGGCTGCATCAGTGACAGC
Source organism: uncultured Oscillospiraceae bacterium (assembly GCA_944385395.1). Classification (GTDB taxonomy): domain Bacteria; phylum Bacillota; class Clostridia; order Oscillospirales; family Oscillospiraceae; genus Vescimonas. Next base: position 53,457 of record CALWXA010000100.1, read on the forward strand.
GATCCCCAGCCGCTGCTGGTGCGTTCCCACCTGGGCCTGTACGCCATCACCACCGTGGGCATCATCAACAATGCAGAAGCCCTGGTGGAGGAGTATTTTTCCGATCACGGCCATCAGTTCATGGCCATGAGCTCCGGTGCAGTCAACGAATCCGAGCTCATTGCGGCCCTCATCAACCAAAAGGACTCCCTGGCAGAGGGCATTCGCCATGCCCAGGATGTCATTGAGGGCTCGGCTACCATGCTGATCCTGCAGGAGGACCGGATCATTGCCGCCCGGGACAAGCTGGGCCGCCTGCCGGTACTCATCGGCCGGAATGAAGAGGGCTGCTGCGTATCCTTCGAGTCCTTTGCCTACCGCAAGCTGGGCTATGCCGACGCCTACGAGCTGGGCCCCGGTGAGATCGTGGAGGTCCGCAGCGACGGTTGGAAGACCCTGCTGGCTGCAGGGGACAAGATGCGGATCTGCGCTTTCCTGTGGAGTTACTACGGCTATCCCAACTCCAATTATGAGGGCATCAACGTAGAGTGCATGCGCTGCCGCAACGGTGAGATCATGGCACAGGACGAGCTGGATGCCGGTACGCTGCCGGAGGTGGATCTGGTGGCGGGCATGCCGGATTCCGGTATTCCCCACGCCATCGGTTATGCCAACTGCACCCATAAGCCCTTTGCCCGTCCCTTTGTGAAGTACACCCCCACCTGGGCCCGTTCCTTCATGGGCAGCGACCAGGTGGTGCGCAACCAGGTGGCGGAGATGAAGCAGATCCCCGTGCCGGAGCTGATCCGTGACAAGAAGTTGCTGCTGGTGGACGATTCCATCGTCCGGGGCACTCAGCTGGGGGAGACGGTGGACCTGCTGTACAGCAACGGCGCCAAGGAAGTGCATATGCGCTCGGCCTGCCCGCCCCTGGCCTACAGCTGCAAATATCTGAATTTCTCCCGCAATAAGTCGGAGATGGACCTGCTGGTACGCCGGATCATCACGGAGCTGGAGGGTGAGACAGGTCTTGCCCATATCGACGAGTATACCGACCGCCGTACCGCCCGTGGCCAGAAACTGCTGGAGCGTATCTGCCAGCAGTTTGGCTTCAACTCCATGGGCTTCCAGAGCTTGGAGGGCCTGCTGCAGGCCATCGGCATGGACGCTGACAGGGTGTGTACCTATTGCTGGACCGGCAAAGAATGAGAAGAAAGTGAGAACGTGACATGAGCAACAGCTATTCCGCCTCTTACGCTGCCGCCGGCGTGGATATTACCGCCGGCTACCGGGCCGTGGAGCTGATGAAGCAGCACATCGCCCGGACCAAAACTGCTGGCGCCATCGATACCATCGGCGGCTTCGGCGGTTCCTTCCTGCCGGACCTGGCAGGCCTGAAAGAGCCGGTGCTGGTTTCCGGCACCGACGGTGTGGGTACCAAGCTGAAGATCGCTTTTCTCCAGGATAAGCACGACTCCATCGGCATCGACTGCGTGGCTATGTGCGTCAATGATATCATCTGCTGCGGCGCCAAGCCCCTGTTCTTCCTGGACTATATCGCCTGCGGCCGCAACGTGCCGGAGCGCATCGCCCAGATCGTAGCCGGTGTGGCGGAGGGCTGCGTCCAGTCCGGTGCCGCACTCATCGGCGGCGAGACGGCAGAGCATCCCGGCATGATGCCCCAGGAGGAGTATGACCTGGCGGGCTTTGCCGTGGGTATCGTGGACCGGGCCAAGATGTATGACAAGAATACCGTTCAGCCCGGCGATGTGATCTTGGCCCTGCCTTCCAGCGGTGTGCATTCCAACGGCTTTTCTCTGGTGCGCAAGGTCTTTACCGAGGAGGAACTGGCAGGCCCTCTGGGCCGTGAGCTGCTGACGCCTACCCGGATCTATGTCCGTGACCTCCAGGCCATCAGCGCCAAGGCTACCATCAAGGCCTGCGCCCATATCACCGGCGGCGGCTTCTATGAGAATATCCCCCGTGCCCTGCCGGATGGCATCTGCGCCAGCATTGAAAAGAAGAATGTCCGCAAGCCGGAGATCTTCCATAAGATCGCCAAGGCCGGCAACGTGCCGGAGCGTGATATGTTCAACACCTATAACATGGGCGTGGGCATGTGCGTGGTGGTTTCTGCCGCCGATGCCGACGCCGCACTGGCGGCGGTGGAGGATGCCTATGTGCTGGGCGTCTGCAAGGAAGGTCAGGGCGTGGAGCTGTGGTAAACGTAGCGGTTTTCGTCTCCGGCGGCGGCACCAATCTCCAGGCCATTCTGGATGCCCAGGGCAGCGTGATCCAATCGGCCCGTGTGGCGCTGGTGATCGCCAGCCGCCCCGACGCCTATGCCCTGGAACGGGCAAAGAACCATGGGATCCCTGCCCTGGTGCTCACCGATGAAGGGGAGATCCAGCATGCGCTGGAGCAGTATGACATCGGCCTCATCGTTCTGGCTGGTTATATGCGCATTTTGTCCCCGGCCTTTACGGCCCGCTGGGCGGATCGGATTCTCAATGTCCATCCGTCCCTGATCCCTGCTTTCTGCGGCAAAGGGATGTACGGACTCCGTGTCCATGAGGCTGCTCTTGCAAAGGGTGTAAAGGTTACGGGCGCTACAGTCCATTTCGTCAATGAGATCCCCGACGGGGGCCGCATTCTCTATCAGAAGGCGGTGGAGATCCTGCCCGATGATACCCCCCAGACCCTGCAGCGCCGGGTGATGGAGCAGGCCGAGTGGATCCTGCTGCCCCGTGCGGTGGAATATGTTGCAAAGGAGATGCTGTCATGAAGGATCTTTTGAAGCTTCTGCGGGAAACGTCCTATCCCGGCCGCGGAATCGTGGTAGGGAAGGACCGTGTGTATTACTTCATCATGGGCCGCAGCGAAAACAGCCGCAACCGTATCTTTGTGGAGACGGAGGACGGCATCCGTACCCAGGCCTATGATCCGGCCAAGCTGTCGGACCCCAGTCTGATTATTTATCATCCGGTGCGCCGTGTGCCGGAAGGCCTTATCGTCACCAACGGTGACCAGACCGATACCATCCGGGACGCCGGTGATTTCCGTCGTGGCCTGATGCAGCGGGAGTATGAGCCCGACGAGCCCAACTATACCCCCCGCATTTCCACTATGCTCTATCCGGACGGCAGCTTCGAGATGTCCATCCTGAAGCGGCAGGACGGCCGCTGCCTGCGGGAATTCTTCTGCTATGAGGGCTGCGATGCGGGCCAGGGCTATTTCATCAGCACCTACCAGGGCGATGGAAATCCGCTGCCCACCTTTGCCGGTGAGCCTATTGCGGTGACCATGCCGGAGCCGGAGGAGGTCTGGGAAGCCCTCAATGGCGACAATAAGGTGTCCCTGTACGCCAATGTGGGCGGCCAGGTGCGGATTTTCAACAAGTATCCGGAGGCGTGAGATGAAGGAATTTGAACTGAAATACGGCTGCAACCCCAACCAGAAGCCTGCCAGCATCTATATGAAGGACGGCTCCGAGCTGCCCATCCGGGTCCTCAATGGCCGGCCCGGCTATATCAATTTTCTGGATGCCCTCAACTCCTGGCAGCTGGTGCGTGAGCTGAAGGAGGCCACCGGCCTGTGCGCCGCCGCCTCCTTCAAGCATGTGTCGCCTGCCGGCGCCGCTGTGGGCTCTCCTCTGACGGAGCTGGAGCGGAAGATGTATTTTGTGGCGGCGGATGCTGAGCTCAGCGATATGGCCTGTGCCTACATCCGTGCCCGTGGCTCCGACCGTCTGTGCTCTTACGGCGACTGGGCGGCTCTGTCCGACGTGTGTGACGCCGCCACCGCCCGGTATCTCCAGGCGGAGGTGTCCGACGGCATCATCGCTCCGGGCTATACCGACGAGGCGCTGGCGATCCTCAAGACCAAGAAGAAGGGCAACTATAACGTGGTGCAGATCGACCCTGCCTATGTACCGGCGGCGGAGGAGTGCAAGGACGTGTTCGGCGTCACCTTCCGCCAGGGCCATAACGATTTCCGCATCGATGAAAGCCTGCTGGGCAACATCGTTACCGACTGCAAGGATCTGCCTCAGCAGGCCCGGATCGATATGCTGGTGGCCCTCATCACCCTGAAATATACCCAGTCCAATTCCGTGTGCTATGTGAAGAACGGCCAGGCCATCGGCGTAGGCGCCGGCCAGCAGAGCCGCATCCACTGCACCCGTCTGGCAGGCCAGAAGGCGGATAACTGGTATCTGCGGCAGCACCCCAAGGTACTGGCTTTGCAGTTTGTGGAGGGCATCCGCCGTCCCGACCGTGACAATGCCATCGATATCTATACTTCCGATGAGTACGAGGATATCCTGGCCGACGGCGTGTGGCAGCAGACCTTTGCCGTCTGCCCCCAGCCCCTGACGGTAGAGGAGAAGAAGGTGTGGATCGCCACCCAGTCCGGCCTGACTGTGGGCAGCGATGCCTTTTTCCCCTTCGGTGACAATGTGGAGCGTGCCCGGAAGAGCGGCGTACAGTATATCGCCCAGCCCGGCGGCTCCATCCGTGACGATCACGTCATCGACACGGCCAACAAATACGGTATGACCATGTGCTTTACAGGCATGCGCCTGTTCCACCATTAAAGAACATAAGGGGGAGTCTGCGCTCCCCCTTTTGGCGCGTTTTTTTCGATGGCCCGACGGCCATCGGGTTAGGAGGAAAGTATGAAGATTCTGGTCGTGGGCGGCGGCGGCCGCGAGCACGCCATCATCAAGAAGTTGCGGGAGAATCCGGCGGTGGACACCATTTACGCCCTGCCCGGCAACGGCGGTATCGCCGCCGATGCCACCTGTGTGGCCATTGGTGCCAAGGACATTCCGGCCATTGTGGACTTTGCTGTGTCCCACGCTGTGGACTATGCCGTGGTGGCACCGGACGATCCCCTGGCGCTGGGCGCAGTGGACGCCCTGGAAGCGGCGGGGATCCCGTCCTTCGGCCCCACTGCCAAAGCTGCCCGGATCGAGAGCAGCAAGGTCTTTGCCAAAAACCTCATGCGGTGCTACGGTATCCCCACCGCCCAGTATGAGGTATTCGGCGACGCTGCCGCTGCCCGGGAATATGTGGCACATTGCCGTATCCCCGTGGTCATCAAGGCCGACGGACTGGCTCTGGGCAAGGGCGTCATCATCGCCCAGACCCGCGAAGAGGCGGCGGCTGCGGTGGATTCCATCATGACTGACCGGGTGTTCGGCGACAGCGGCTCCCAGGTGGTCATTGAGGAATTCCTGGAAGGCCCCGAAGTTTCCGTGCTGTCCTTTACCGACGGCCACGTGGTGGTGCCTATGATCTCCTCCATGGACCACAAGCGGGCCCTGGACGGCGATCAGGGCCTCAATACCGGCGGTATGGGCACCATCGCCCCCAACCCCTTTTATACCCCGGAAGTGGCGGAGCGCTGCATGCAGGAGATCTTCCTGCCCACCGTGGCGGCCATGCAGGATCTGGGCTGCCCCTTCAAGGGCTGTCTGTACTTCGGATTGATGCTCACCAAGGACGGTCCCAAAGTCATCGAGTATAACTGCCGTTTCGGTGATCCGGAGACCCAGGTGGTGCTGCCGCTGCTGAAAACCGACCTTCTGACGGTGATGCAGGCGGTGACCAATGAGACCCTGGCCCAGACCCCGGTGGAGTGGTCCTCCGGTGCTGCCTGCTGCGTGGTGATGGCCTCTGCCGGTTATCCCGGCGCCTATGAAAAGGGCCACGCCATCACCATCCCCGCAGATCTGCAGGAGTGCGTGTATGTGGCCGGCGCCGCATTGCAGGACGGCCGCCTCCTTACCAATGGCGGCCGTGTGCTGGGGGTCACCGCTGTAGCGGACACCTTGCCCCAGGCGGTGCAGGAAGCTTATGCCCGGGTGGAGCGCATCCATTTTGACAGCGCTTATTATCGTCATGATATCGGCCGCCGTGCCTTGGAGGTTTGAATGATTTACAGAGTTTATGTAGAGAGAAAGCCGGGCCTGGACCACGAGAGCCGGAGCCTGCTGGCGGAGATCAACAGCGTACTGGGCATTGCCGGTGTCACCGGTGTCCGGGTGCTGAACCGCTATGACGTGGAGCATATCGATAAATCCCTTTTTGACCAGTGTGTCACCACCGTATTTTCGGAGCCCCAGACCGACGATGTGCTCTGGGAGCTGCCGGAGCATACGGGCCTGCTCTTTGCTGTGGAATACCTGCCGGGCCAGTTTGACCAGCGGGCCGATTCCGCCGCCCAGTGCGTACAGATGATCGCCCAGTGCAGCCGTCCTACCGTCCGCAGCGCCCGGGTCTATTTGGTAGAAGGCACTGTAACGGCCCAGGAAGCCGCTGCCATCAAGAGCCATGTCATCAACCCCGTGGAGTCCCGGGAAGCGTCTTTGGAACTGCCGGAGACTTTGGAGATGTCCTATACCGTGCCGGATTCCGTGCCGGTGCTGGAGGGCTTCACCCAGCTAGAGGATGCCGGGCTTCAGGAGCTCATCACTTCCATGGGCCTTGCCATGGACCTGGCGGATATCCGCATGTGCCGCGACTACTTCCGCAGCGAGAACCGCCAGCCTACGGTCACGGAGATCCGTGTGCTGGATACCTACTGGTCCGACCACTGCCGCCACACCACCTTCCATACCGTCATCGACTCGGCGCATTTTGAAAGCCCGGTGATCGAGAAGACCTGGCAGGACTATCTGGAGCGCCGGGATGCTTTGGGCCGCACCAAGCCCGTGTGCCTCATGGATTTGGGCACCATCGCCGCCAAAGCCCTGAAGGCAGAGGGCAAGCTCACCAAGCTGGATGAGAGCGAGGAGATCAACGCCTGCACCGTGAAGGTGAAGGTCACCGTGGATGGGGAGGAGCAGGATTGGCTGCTGCTGTTCAAAAACGAGACCCATAACCATCCCACGGAAATCGAGCCCTTCGGCGGTGCAGCCACCTGCATCGGCGGCGCCATCCGTGATCCGCTGTCCGGCCGCAGCTACGTGTACGCCGCCATGCGCCTTACCGGTGCGGCAGATCCCACCGTCCCTGTGTCCCAGACCATGGCCGGCAAGCTGCCCCAGCGTACCATCGTTACCAAGGCTGCCGCCGGTTATTCCTCCTATGGCAACCAGATCGGCCTTGCCACCGGCCTGGTGGACGAGCTGTATCATCCCGGCTATGCCGCCAAGCGCATGGAGGTAGGTGCCGTTATCGCCGCTGCTCCGGCAGCCAATGTCCGCCGTGAGACCCCTCAGGACGGCGACGTGGTGATCCTGCTGGGCGGCCGTACCGGCCGTGACGGCTGCGGCGGCGCCACCGGTTCCTCCAAGGCCCATACCGAGGAGAGCCTTTCCACCTGCGGCGCTGAGGTGCAGAAGGGCAACGCCCCGGAGGAGCGCAAGCTCCAGCGTCTGTTCCGCAACCCGGAAGCCAGCCGCATGATCAAGCGCTGCAACGACTTCGGCGCCGGCGGTGTGTCCGTGGCGGTAGGCGAGCTGGCCGACGGCCTGGATATCGACCTCAACGCCGTGCCCCGCAAGTATGAGGGCCTGGACGGCACCGAGCTGGCTATTTCCGAAAGCCAGGAGCGGATGGCCGCGGTGGTCTCCGCCGATGATGCCGCCGCTTTTGAAGCCTTGGCAGCAGCGGAAAACCTGGAGGCTACCCGCATCGCCGTGGTGACGGAAAGCCCCCGTCTGGTGATGCACTGGAACGGTCAGACCATCGTGGATCTGGCCCGTGCTTTCCTGGATACCAACGGTGCTGCCAAGCATGTGGATGTGTCCGTGGCTGCTCCCAAGGCGTACAAGGCTGTGAAGTATGATAACTTCACAGATGCTGTAAACAGTATGGCTACCGATCTCAACGGCTGCATCAAGCGGGGATTGGTAGAGCGGTTTGACTCCACCATCGGTACCGGCACGGTGCTGATGCCCTATGGCGGCAAGCATCAGCTGACCCCCAACCAGTGCATGGTCCACCGCATCAGCGTGGAGCAGGGCCATACGGAGGACTGCTCCTTCATGGCCTGGGGCTATGATCCCTATATCAGTGAGCAAAGCCCCTACCACGGTGCGTATCTGGCGGTGGTGGAGTCGGTGTGCAAGCTGGTGGCTGCAGGTGCCGCTTTTGAAGATGTATATCTGAGCTTCCAGGAGTATTTTGAGCGCCTGCGCCTGGAGCCGGGCCGCTGGGGCAAGCCGCTGGTAGCGCTGCTGGGTGCCTACCGTGCCCAGATGGAGCTGGGTGTGGCCGCCATCGGCGGCAAGGACTCCATGTCCGGCTCCTTTGAGCAGCTGGATGTGCCGCCTACCCTGATCTCCTTTGCCGTTACCACCGGTAAGACCCATGAGGTGATCTCCGGCGAGTGCAAGGCGCCCGGCCGCCGGATGGCCTGGCTGCAGCCGGAAGCAGGGGAGGACGGACTCCCCACGGCGGAGAGCCTGAAAAAGCTCTTTGCCCTGATCCACGATTGTCCCCGGACGGCAGCTTATGTCCCCGGACGGCTGGGCGCAGCGGAGGCTGTGGCCAAGATGTGCCTGGGCAACGGTCTGGGCTTCCGGTTTGCCGACGGCTTTACGCTCCAGCAGCTCTTTGCCCCGGCCCTGGGTTCCTTCCTGGTGGAAACGGAGGAGAACGTGGGCGTGACCCTGGGTTATACCACCGATGACGGTATGCTGACCTTCGGTGAGGAGCAGGTGTCCCTTGGCAAGCTGCTGCAGGACTCCGAAAACCGGCTGGAGCAGGTCTATCCCACCCGTGCCGGCAAGGAATTTGCCGTGTCCAATGTGACGTATACCGGCGGCTGCCGTGTCAGTCCCGCCGTAAAGGCTGCCCGGCCCCGGGTGCTGATCCCGGTGTTCCCCGGCACCAATTGTGAGTACGATACGGCCCGTGCCTTCCGGGATGCCGGTGCAGAGCCTGAGATCTTCGTGGTGCGCAACCTTACCGCATCGGATGTGGCCGAGAGTGTGGAGGCCTTTGCCCGGAAGCTGAGCCAGGCCCAGATCGTGTTCCTGCCCGGCGGTTTCTCCGGCGGCGACGAGCCGGACGGTTCCGGTAAGTTCATCACTGCCTTCTTCCGCAACGCTGCCGTGGCCGACGGTGTCCGGGATCTGCTGCAGCACCGGGATGGCCTCATGGGCGGTATCTGCAACGGCTTCCAGGCCCTCATCAAGCTGGGCCTGGTGCCTTACGGCGATATCCGTGATATGGATGCCCGTTACCCCACGCTGACATTCAATACCATTGCCCGGCACCAGTCCCGGATCGTCCGGGTGCGGGTGGCCTCCAACCTTTCCCCCTGGCTGTCCCGGGCCCAGGTGGGGGCGGTGTACAACGTGCCCATTTCCCACGGCGAGGGCCGGTTCCTGGCCTCCGATGCGCTGGTGCGCCAGCTGGCGGAAAACGGACAGATCGCTACCCAGTATGCCGATCTGGAAGGCAACGCCAGCAGCGATATCCTCTATAACCCCAATGGTTCCGTGCTGGCGGTGGAGGGTATCACCTCTCCTGACGGACGGGTCTTTGGTAAGATGGGCCACGCCGAGCGTTGGGTAAAAGGTCTTTACCAGAACGTTCCCGGGGAGTATGATATAGGTATGTTCCGGGGAGCTGTGGAATACTTCCGATAAAACGTGAAAGGAGCTGTGCTTATGTATCGCAGCGATATTGAGATCGCCCAGTCCTGCACCATGCAGCCCATTACCCGCATCGCCGAAACCGCCGGCGTGCCGGAGGAATATCTGGAGCTGTACGGGAATTACAAGGCCAAGGTGGACTACCGCCTGCTGAGCCAGTCCCAGCGGAAAAACGGAAAACTCATTCTGGTGACGGCCATTAACCCCACGCCTGCCGGAGAGGGAAAGACCACCACCACCGTGGGCCTGGCCGACGGCCTGCGCCGTCTGGGCAAGCACGCTCTGGTGGCGCTGCGGGAGCCGTCTTTGGGCCCGGTATTCGGCGTCAAGGGCGGCGCTGCCGGCGGCGGCTATGCCCAGGTGGTGCCTATGGAGGACATCAACCTCCATTTCACCGGCGATTTTCATGCCATTGGCGCAGCCAATAACCTGCTGGCGGCGATGCTGGATAACCATATCCAGCAGGGCAACGCCCTGGGCATCGACGTCAAGCGTGTGGTTTGGAAGCGCTGTGTGGATATGAACGACCGGCAGCTGCGCAATATCGTCTGCGGTCTGGGCGGCCGGATGCAGGGTGTGCCCCGGGAGGACGGCTTTGATATCACCGTGGCCAGCGAGGTGATGGCGGTTTTGTGCCTGGCTTCGGATATCCCTGATCTGAAAGCCCGGCTGAGCCGGATGGTGGTGGCCTATACCTTTGCCGGAAAGCCTGTTACCGCCGGGGATCTGCACGCTGCCGGCGCCATGGCTGCCCTGCTGAAAGACGCCCTGAAGCCCAATCTGGTGCAGACGCTGGAGGGAACCCCCGCCTTTATCCACGGCGGCCCCTTCGCCAATATCGCCCACGGCTGCAACAGCGTTATGGCTACCAAGATGGCTCTGAAGCTGGGGGATTATGCTGTCACCGAAGCGGGCTTCGGCGCCGACCTGGGTGCTGAAAAGTTCCTGGATATCAAGTGCCGCCTGGCGGGGCTGCGGCCTGATGCCGTAGTGGTGGTGGCTACCGTCCGGGCTTTGAAGAACCACGGCGGCGTGGCCAAGGCACAGCTCAACGAAGAAAATCTGGAGGCGCTGGAAAAGGGCCTTCCCAATCGGCTGCAGCATGTAGCCAATATCTAGGATGTCTACGGGCTGCCGTGGGTGGTGGGCATCAACGCCTTCCCCACGGATACGGCGGCGGAGCTGCAGCTGGTGGAGGATCGCTGCCGCAGCCTGGGAGTCAATGTGGCTCTCAGCGAAGTCTGGGCCAAGGGCGGTGCCGGTGGCACGGCTCTGGCAGAGGAAGTGGTACGGCTTTGTGAAG
>CALWXA010000101.1 GCA_944385395.1 uncultured Oscillospiraceae bacterium
CTTCAGATGCTTTTGCAGTCTCCACTTTTTCTTCTCTGCAGCGGCAAACGCAGGTTTCATAGCAGTCTCCCTTCCCGGCAGGAACACGGTTATTCCGCGGCGTCCACGATGCCGGTGAGATCCACCGCCTTGCCGTCACGCCACAGCCGCTCCAGACCGTAAAATTCCCGGACCTCGGCGGAGAACACGTGGACGGCCAGGCAGCCGTAGTCCAGCAGAACCCAGGTGCCGCCCCGGTAGCCTTCCCGGTGCAGGGGCTGCTCCCCGGCTTCCTCCGCCAGCACCTTCTCCACATTGTCCACCAATGCGTTGATCTGGGTATTGGAAGAACCTGTGGCGATGACGAAGTAATCCGCCAGTGTAGTCAGATCTGCAATCTCCAGGGCCTGGATGCCCTTGGCCTTCTTGTCGCTGAGGGCACGGGCCGCCAGCAGGGCCAGTTCCTTTGCACTTTTCATGGTTATTTCACTCCTTCTTTCTCCGCAAACCAGTCTCTGGCCCGGAGGGTATCTTGGTGGACCGGGCTGCCCCGCTCCTGCATTTCTTCAATGGTCATCTCCAGCCCCAGCAGCATTCCGCGGTCCAGATCCTCATACACCGTCTGCCGCAGCTGCTCCACGCCGGGGAAATCCCGGCTGGGCTCTATATAGTCTGCCAGATAAATCACTTTTTCCAGCACCGTCATCTCCGGCCGTCCGGTGGTGTGCCAGCGGATGGCGGAGACCACCTCCGGACTCATGCCGAACACCTCACGGGCTACGGCGGCGCCGGTGATGGCATGCTGCAGCTTCAGAGCCTGACGCTGCAGATCATCCAGTTCCAGCCCGTACCGACAGCACAGCTCCAGCTGTTCATCGAGCTCCAGCTTCTTGGTGCAGTCGTGGAGGATGCCCGCCTGCCAGGCGGCCTCTTCCGGTGCGCCGTACCGCCGGGCCAGCTCCACCGCCGTGGCGGCAGTGCCCAGCACGTGACGGATCCGCTTGGGCTTGAGGCAGCTCAAAGCCGCCGCCTGCAGATCCTCCCGGCTCAAATGCCGCAAATCTGCCTGGGTGCCGTAGAGCCCCTTTCGCAGGATATAGCCGTACACCGGCTCGGTGAGGTATTCCCTCCCCTTTCCTTCCGTCAGCGCCTGGCGCAGCTGGGTGCTGGAAATCTCCACCAGATGAGGATTGTCCAGCAGCACTGTCCGGGCACCGTAGGTCTTTTGAAGATACCGGCACTGCGCTTCCATTTCCCGGCGGTGGGGATCTGCGCTGCGGGAAAAGGCTGCCAGAGACGCAAGCTGCGCAATGACCTCCGGCTCATGCCAGGTGTGGAAGGACAGGAACATATCCGTTCCCATGAGGAGCCACAGCTCCTCCTCCGGCCAGCGCTGGTGCAGCGCCCGGAGAGTATCGCTGGTATAACTCTTCCCCTGCCGCTGCAGTTCCAGATCCAGCACTTCCGCTTTGCACGGCAAATCCGCCGTGGCCAGCACAGCCATATCCAGCCGCTGCTGGGGCAGGGCGCTGCTGGCGCTCAAGGTCTTATGGGGCGGCACATGATCGGGGATCAGCACCAACTGATCCAGCTGCAGCTGCTCTGCCGCAGCGGCGGCTGCCGCCAGATGGCCACGGTGGATGGGGTCGAAGGTGCCGCCATAGATGCCGATTTTCATGTTATACCCGCTTCTTCCGATCCGGCACCAGCTGGATCCGGCGCTTATCCTTATCGTGCTGCATGCGGTAGAGCACGAATTTGCTGCCGATGACCTGAACCACCTCGCTGCGGGTGGGCACTTTCAACTCCTCGGCGGCTTCCCGGGCGGTATACATGGAATTTTCCAGCACCCGGCCCTTGACCAGCTCCCGGGCTTCCAGGGCATCGTTGACCTGCTTGATGAGGTTTTCCCCGATGCCGTCCTTGCCGATATGGATGATGGTATCCTCCCCGGCGGCCAGGCCCCGCAGCTGCGCTCTCTGCTTACTTGTCAGTTCCATGGATCCCCTTCTCCTTCATATATTCCTCCAGCTTCACGGCGAAGTCCCGCAGGGCCTTGCCCCGGTGGGACACGGCGTTCTTCTCCTCCGGCGTCAGCTGGGCAAAGGTGCGGCGCAGCTCCGGCACGAAAAACACCGGGTCATAGCCGAAGCCGCCCTCACCGGCAGGTGCATAGGCCACCGTACCATAGCAATCTCCGTCGGCCTGCAGCACGTCCCCGTTGGGGAAGCAGCAGACAATGGCGGTATGGAAATGGGCGGCACGGTTGGTAGCGCCACGGAGATTCTCCAGCAGCAGCCGATACCGCTCTTCATCGCTGCCCACGCCGCCGTACCGGGCGGAATACACACCGGGGGCTCCATTGAGCCAGTCCACGCACAGACCCGAGTCGTCGGCGATGGCCGGCAGCCCCGAAGCCTCCATCACGGCCCGGGCCTTCAAAAGGGAGTTTTCTGCAAAGGTGGTGCCGGTCTCCTCCACTTCCAGGGCCAGTCCCAGCTGGGACTGCAGCACCACTTCCACACCCAGGTCCTCCAGAATGGTCTGCATTTCCCGGAGCTTGCCCTGATTCTGAGATGCCAATACCAGTTTCATCGTTGTTCCTCCTTATCCCAGGATGTTGCCCAAAATCTCACGCTGACGGGCCATCAGTTCCCGGTTGCCCTTGGCACACAACTCCACCAGCTCCTGCTGCTCCCGCAGAGAGAAGGAACGGCCTTCGCCGGTGCCCTGGATCTCGATGATCTCACCCAGCTCGTTCATCACGCAGTTCAGATCCACCTGGGCGTGGCTGTCCTCGGCATAGCAGAGATCCAGCAGCGCCGTATCCCCCACGATGCCGGCGGAAACGCCGGAGACAAAGTGGCGGATGGGGCTGCGGCCCAGATAGCCCTCCTCCACCAGGCGGCGGCAGGCCAGGGCCAGAGCGATGAAGCCGCCGGTGACGGAGGCGGTACGGGTACCGCCGTCGCCCTGGATCACGTCGCAGTCTACGGTGATGGTCCGCTCGCCCAGTGCCTCCAGATCCACAGCGGCCCGGAGGCTGCGGCCGATGAGCCGCTGGATCTCGGCGCTGCGGCCGGAGAGCTTCAGCTTGTCCACATCCCGGCGGCTGCGCTGGCGGTTGGCACGGGGCAGCATGGAATACTCCGCCGTCACCCAGCCGCAGCCGGGCTGTACATGGGGCGGCGTGCGGTCCTCGATGGAGGCGCAGCAGAGCACCATGGTATCGCCGCAGCGGATCAGCACGCTGCCCTCGGCGAATTTCACAAAGTCGGTGGTGAGCTCCACCGGGCGCAGTTCGTTATACTTTCTTCCATCGATGCGCTTCATCCGATCATCGCCTCCAAAAATTCCTGTGCATCAAAGGGCTGGAGATCATCGATCCCCTCACCCAAGCCTACAAACTTCACCGGCACCTGCAGCTCCCGGGCAATGGCAATGACGATGCCGCCCTTGGCGGTGCCGTCCAGCTTGGTGAGGATGATGCCCGTAAGGCCTGCCGTTTCCTTGAACTGCCGGGCCTGCATGAGACCATTCTGACCGGTGGTGGCATCGATGACCAGCAGTCGCTCCTGGGCGGCGTTGGGTGCCTCACGGTCGATGATCTTGGCCATTTTGGCCAGCTCGTTCATCAGGTTCTGCTTATTGTGGAGCCGCCCGGCGGTATCGCAGATCACCACGTCCATGTTCCGGGCCCGGGCCGCCTGGAGTCCATCAAAGAGCACGGCGCCGGGGTCGGCCCCCTCATGCTGGCGGACGATGGGGACATCGGCACGGTTTGCCCAGATCTCCAGCTGGTCGGCAGCGGCGGCACGGAAGGTATCTCCGGCGCACAGCAGCACCCGCTTGCCCTGCTCCTTCAGGAGATGGGCCATCTTGCCGATGGAGGTGGTCTTGCCCACGCCGTTGACGCCGATCACCAGCACCACGCTGGGCTGGGTGGAGAGGTTCAGTGTCCCGTCCCCCACTTCCAGGTACTGCTTGAGGATGCTCCGAAGAGCGCCCTTCACCTCCTCGGCGGTGAGGAGCCGTTCCCGGTACACCTTGCGCCGCAGTTCCTCCACCGCTTCGGCGGCGATGGCGGCGCCTACGTCGGCCAGGATCAGGTTTTCCTCCAGCTCGTCGAAAAACTCCTCTCCCAGCGTATCGTAGGACATGGGGGCGAACCACGCCTTTTTGAATTTACTGATGAGTCCCATGGCGTTCCTCCTATGATTTGATCTTCAGCTCTTTGGCCATGTCGTTGAGATTGATGGTCAGGATCCGGGACACGCCCCGCTCCTGCATGGTCACGCCGTAGAGCACATCCGCTTCCTCCATGGTGCCCCGGCGGTGGGTGATGACAATGAACTGGGTCTTACCGGCGATGCGCCGCATGTACCGGGCATAGCGCACCACGTTGGCCTCGTCCAGCGCCGCCTCGATCTCGTCCATGACGCAGAAGGGCGTGGGATGCACCTTCAAAATGGCAAAGTACAGGGCGATGGCCACAAAGGCTTTTTCGCCGCCGGAGAGCAACGTGATGGTCTTGAGCTGCTTGCCCGGGGGCTGCACCTTGATCTCGATGCCGCAGCCCAGGATATCCTTTTCGTCCTCCAGCTCCAGCCGGGCCTGGCCGCCGCCGAAGAGCTCCAGGAACGTCTCCTGGAAGCTCTGGTTGAGCAGCTGGAACTGCTGGGAGAAGATCTCCGTCATCTGGGCGGTGATCTGCTCAATGATGTCCGTCAGTTCCTCCTTGGCCCGCTCCACGTCGCTGCGCTGGCCGGAGAGATAGGTATAACGGGTATTCACCCGGTCGAATTCCTCAATGGCGCCGATGTTGGGGGTGCCCAAGGCCTTGATCTCCCGGTTCAGCTCGGCGATGCGCCGGGTGGCCTTGGCTACGCTCTCCAGCTCCAGACGCTGCTCCATGGCCTCGCTGTGGCTGAGCTCATAGCGCTCCCAGAGCTTATCCAGAATGGCTTTTTCCTCCAGCGTACCGGCGTTGAGCTTCTGCTCCAGACGGCCCACTTCCCGCTGGGCACGGAGCAGCGCCTCGTTGCACTCCTGGATCTGCTGGTTCTGGTTGGTGCGGCCGGCCTCCAAAGCCAGCTTCTCCTGGCTCAGGCGATCCAGCTCCTGCCGCACTCCGTCGGCCTGGGCACGCTGCTGGGCCAGGGTCTTTTCCAGACGTTCCAGCTCTGCACGGGCGGCTTCGTCCTCCTGACGGTACTGCCGGGCCAGCTCCTCACGGCTGCGGCTGTCGCCCAGCAGCTCCTGCTGCAGCTGCATAAGATCCTGCCGGTTTTTCTCCGAAGTCTCACGCTCTGCCAGCAGAGCGGCTTTGGCTTCACGCTGCTGCGCCATCCGGGCGGAGAGGGCATCGGCGTCCTCCTGCATACGGCTCTGGCCGGACTGGTTGTCCTGGGCCTCACGCTGCAGCTCCTGGGCCCGGGCCTCATGCCGGGCTACGTCGTCTTCCAGTTGGGTCATCCGCTGCGTCTGTTCCTGACTGCGGCCGGAGAGCTGTCCAAGCTCCTTCTCCAGATTCTCACGGCTTACCTGCAGGGAATCCAGCAAAATCTGATAATGATTGTCCCGGCCCTCCAGAGTCAGCACCTGCTCCTGAGCGGCGCGCTGCTGTTCCTTGGCCACGTCCAGCTCGTACTGGGCCTTCTGCAGCTCCCGGTCCAGCTCCCCGGCCCGGGCGGCGGCTTCCTGCAGCTGCTGCTGCAAAGCGGTGCGCCGCTGCTGCAGGGTTTTCAGTTCGTTGGCACGGGACAGCACGCCGGCACTGCGGCTGACGCTGCCGCCGGTCATACTGCCGCCCCGGTTGATGACCTGTCCGTCCAGGGTGACAATCCGGAACCGGTTGTGGTATTTCCGGGCCATGGCGATGCCGCAGTCCAGATCCTCCACCACCACCGTACGGCCCAGCAGATTGCGGAAGATCCCCTGATACTGTGCGTCACAGCGCATCAGCTCCGAGGCGATGCCCACAAAGCCGTATTCCTCCCGCACCTGCCGCTCCTGGAGCTCCTCGCCCCGGATGGTGGTCATGGGCAGGAAGGTGGCACGCCCGGCATCCCGCTGCTTCAAAAGGGCAATGGCGCTTTTGGCGTCCTCCTCCCGGTCCACCACGATATTCTGCATACCGGCGCCCAGAGCGATCTCCAGTGCCACAGCATAGCGGTTCTCGGTGGTCATCAGACTGGCTACCGGGCCACGGACGCCACGCAGGGCACCTTTGGCGGCGGACTGCATCACCGTCTTCACCGCCTTGGAAAAGCCTTCATATTCCTTTTCCATCTCCGTGAGCAGATGGATCCGGGACTGGAGGTTGTTGTCCTCCATAGTCAGCTGCACACGCTTCTGCTCTGCCTCCTGGGCACGGCGGCGACGGCCGTCCATCTTCAGGCTGTGGCCCTGGATGACATTGGCGGCCGCCTGGGCCTCCTGGCGGGCCTCCTCCAGCCCACGGCGGTTTTCCGCCGCTTCGGTGCCGGTGCGCTCCATAGTCGCCCGGTTCTCTTCCAGTTCCTTTTCCACGGCCCCACGGCGGGCAGCGATCTCCTCTTCCGAGGCCCGCAGAGCCGACAGCTCCGCACGGGCATCCGCCGCTGCCGCCGTCTCCAGCGCTTCCCCTGCCAGCAGAGCCTGATGCTGCTGCTGCGCCGTATCGGTGCTGGCGGCAATGGTACGCATCTCTTCCAGCAGGGCCTGAACGCTCTGCTCCAGTTCTTCAGCGGAGGCATCGATCTGGGCGATCCGCTGTTCCATGGCGTCCAGCTGCTCCTGCAGGCTTTCCGTGCGCTGGCGGCTGTCGGCCATCTCCTGATCCAGCCGTGCCAGGGACTGGGCACGATGCTCCATGCTGCTGCGGCACACCGCCATGGCCGCTTCCGTCTCGGCCGCTTGGGCTTCGGCGGCGCTCAGCTGCCCACGCAGCTCCTCTGCCTTCAGATCGTTGTCCCGGACCTGACGGCTGCTCTCCTCCGCCTGGGCATAGACGGCGTCCAGACCGCTCTGGGCCTCCGCCTGATCGTTCCGGGCAGACTCCAGATCCGTCTGCACTTTCAGCGCAGCCGCCTTGATCCCCTGCAGCTGCTCCAGCCACACGGAGATCTCCAGAAGCCGCAGCTCGTCCCGGAGCACCAGGAACTTCTTGGCGGTTTCCGCCTGCTGGCGCAGGGGCTCCACCTGCAGCTCCAGCTCGGCGATCTTATCGTTGATGCGCACCAGATTCTCCTCGGTGCGCTCCAGCTTCCGCTGGGTCTCCTCTTTCCGGTGACGGTACTTGGAAATACCCGCCGCCTCCTCGAAGATCTCCCGGCGTTCGCCGCTTTTCACCGACAGGATCTCATCGATCTTGCCCTGGCCGATGATGGAATAGCCCTCCCGGCCCATGCCGGTATCCATGAACAGCTCGTTGACGTCCTTGAGACGCACGGACTGTTTATTGATATAGTATTCCGATTCGCCGCTGCGGTAGTACCGGCGGGTCACCGCCACCTCCGCCTCGTCACGGTTGAAGATGTGCTCGGTGTTGTCCATCACCAGCGTCACCTGGGCAAAGCCCATCTGGCTGCGCTTTTCCGTGCCGCCGAAGATCACATCCTCCATCTTACCGCCCCGGAGCTGGCGGCTGTTCTGCTCGCCCATGACCCAGCGGATGGCGTCGGAGATATTGGACTTACCGCTGCCGTTGGGGCCTACAATGGCGGTAATATCTTCTCCGAACTGCAGAACCGTCTTGTCCGGAAAGGATTTGAAGCCCTGAATTTCCAGCGCTTTTAAGTACACGCACTTCACCTCATTCGTCTTTGCATACGATAACTAATTTAGTATATCAGCCAAGTGCCGCTTTTTCAAGCGTCAGGTATACAAATTCCCATTGCATATTCCCTGTATGTCCTTTTCCGCCTCCAACCTCTCTTCCACCCTCTGTTTTATGCAAAATGTCCAGTTTTATCCAGTCTGCCTCAGAAATATCTATGCAGTTTCGCAGTAGACAGCCTTTTGCTGCATATGTATAATTATTCCATAATTTTCGGTCGATGTGAATATTATGCCATCAATAATCATCCAAACCGAATATTTATCCTGTGTGTTTGAAATAACGGAGGAGGTACACAACATGAAAGGAATTGTAAGCAAATGGCTGAGCCTGCTGCTGGCGGCCAGCATGCTGCTGACCCTGACAGTGCCCAGCGCCTTTGCAGCTCCCGGTGACGAGCCGGAAGCTCCCACAGCCACATTCACTGCTGCAGAAGGCGGCGATGTGATTTCCCTGGCTGAGAGCAAGACGTTCACGGTGATGATCCCGGTGGACGAAGCCCTCACCCAGGATGCGGCCGATGCAGTCAACTGGTCTTTGAACTGGGATCAGGAGAGCACTGACGCTCTGTACACGGATTCGTCTCTGTTCCCCAACCACATCCAGGGCGGCGATCTCTTTGATGAAGCCGACTGGCATACCGTGGACTTCTACTATTGGGGCGGCGCCACCTATGATCCTCAGCCCCTGTTTGAGAAGATCAGCTGCCAGCCGGTAACGGAGGGTTCCCAGAATTATCTGGAGCTGCAGTTCTCCAATGTGATCTACTGGACCAAGAACGGCACTTCTGATCCCAGCGCCGCCCATGATACCGGCGGCGAGTACATGGATCTGTGCGGCATCTTCGATCTCACCGCCACCGCCGCTGACGGTACGGTGCTGGGCACAGTGGACAACGTGCTGGTGTCCCCCTACGACAACTACACCACCATGCAGAACATTTACGCCCAGCTGGACGAGATGGTGGACTATGCCGCTTCCGCCACGGATCTGTATGTAGCCAAGGAGTCTATGGGGCTCTCCTCCGGTCAGCTGTATGAGGCCATGGATATGCCCTACCTCATCATCGCCGACGACCAGTCCTCCGTCAGTGAATGGCTGGCCTTCACCGAAAAGGCTGAAACCGATCCGGAGGGCGTCCTGGCAGACATCGCCGCCGGGGTGTACGACGACCTGAAAGTGCCTGTGATGTTCTCCAACATCCACGCCAACGAAGCCGCTGCCGCTGATGGTGTCATGGCCTTTGCCTGGATGTTGATCCATGGCGCCGCAGGCGATGACATCGGCTATACCCAGCTGGCAGGCTTTACGGATGCCGGCGCCGCCCAGGTACAGCAGGATCTGGCCGCTGACGGCGTGGTCACCAGTGAGTTGGTGCAGGATCTGGCTGAAAAACTGTATCCTGAATCCGGCAGCACCAGCTATGACGATGCCCTGAACCTGTATCTGGGCTATCTCCACGGCGATAACTCCAGCTCCTCCACTGTGGATCTGAGCACGTACTACGACGTACAGAGCCAGCAGGTGAATGTGGATACCCTGCTGGAGGACGTGTTCTTCGTTCTGGTACCGGAAGAGAACGTGGAAGGCAGAATGTTCATGACCCGTGAGTCCTCCAACGGCTACGACCTGAACCGCGACAACTCCTTCCAGACCACCGCTGAGACCCAGAACATGCAGCAGCTCATCGGCACCTTCAACCCGGTGTCCCTGATGGAGTTCCATGGCCGGTCCAGAAGCTATCAGGTGGAGCCCTGCTCCCCTCCCCACGAGCCCAACTTTGAGTATGATCTGCTGGTAGAGCATCTGCTGGCAGCAGGTCTTGCCTACGGCAGCACTTCCGTGGCCAACAACGAGGCCTACAACAGCTATGTGATGCCTCTGCGGGACTATCTCTATGACATGGGCGGCAGCAATTACTGGTATCCCTGGGACGATATGTCCACCTCCTATACGCCTCAGTTTGCCATGCTCCACGGCACCATCGCCTACACGGTGGAGCTGCCCGGCTACAACGACGACGTGGTGCAGGCGGTACAGTACGGCTGCCTGGGCATGAGCGACTACATCGCCTCCGAGAAGCTGGATATCCTCAGCGCCCAGACGGAGATCTTCGCCCGGGGCGTCAACAATGAAAACTCCAATGACACCGTTTCCCCCTGGCTGGTGGACCAGACCGATTCCATCGGCGCCGAGGGCGATCTGTTCCGGCCCGTCTATGACGGTGAGGGCGAAACCGGCAACTTCTATCCCGAGTTCTACATCATCCCCCTGGACGGTGAGAACCAGAGCAATCTGGATGCCGCCTACGACATGATGACCTGGCTGAGCCGCAACGATGTGAAAATCCTCATTACTGAGAAAGACTACACCTTTGACGGCGTCACCTATCCCGCCGGCACCATGATCGTCTCCATGTATCAGGCCAAGCGTTCCGTGGCCAACGGCGCTCTGTATGACGGCACCCTCATCACCGGTTGGGATGCCCTGTATTCCGAGGGCATCACCGCCTTCAACGAGACCCGGGGCTTCGACATGGTCACCGTGGCCAAGGCTGGCGAGATCGACAAGGTCAATGCCGCCTGCGGTTCCTTTATGGATTATGAGGACTGCCTGGCTTACGTCCAGCAGCACAAGGCCAGCTGGTTCACCGGCACCAAGAACGCCGATGTGATCCTCTCCAACGCTTCCGAAGCCTCCACCGCTGCCGTCAATGCCCTGCTGGCTGCCGGCAAGGAGGTGGGCATGGTCACCGATCCCGACAGCGCATTCTATGGTGACTTCATCTGCTCCTACACCGACTATCTCACCGTGGCGGACAGCTATACCATCACTGCCACCGGTATCGCCCAGAGTGAAACCGATCAGCTCTCCGCACAGGTCATCAGCAAGCTGCCTACGGTGTATCTCACCGGCGAACCTGCCGTCAACAACAACGGCGGCTTCCAGTACGCCAATCACACCAGCGGCGCTTATGAGTGGAACTATGACCGGCTGGCCATGGAGCTGATGAACTTCACCGTCACCTCTGATCCCACCCAGGCCGACGTCATCGTGGGTGCCTCCGCCCTGGACGAGGACGCTCTGACCGCCGTGCTGGCCGGCACGCCCTACATCGGCTACGGCGGCTATGCCATCACTTCCGCCGGCTCTCTGCTGAACGTTGGCTATGAGAGCCTGGGCGGCATGGACTGCCTGGCCTACGTCACCTACGGCGGCGAAAGCCTCATCAACGCCAGCTACGTCATGGACGGCGACGACATGCTCTACGGCTACAACGACTACGGCGTATGCTACTTCTCCTCCCTGCCGGAGGGCGCCAAGACGCTGGTACAGATCGACGGCACCCAGATGCCGGAAGAAGGCTTCATCCCGGTGCTCTCTGCCGATGACCAGGCTGCCTTCGAAACCTTCCTGAACGGCTCCGTGGTGGGTATGAGCTACAGCGGCACCGCCGCCGACGGCACCAGCCAGATCAACGTGGCCCTGTTCGCCAATTCCCTGACCCACAAGGTACACCAGAGAGACGAATACGCCTATATCAGCAACTTCGTCTTCTCCCAGCTGCTGGGGGGCACCTATGACTTCACCGCTCCCGCCACCGGCGACAGCTTCCATCCCATGGTGATGGTGCTGGCAGTGATGACCTCCGGCGCAGCTCTGGTGCTGGTGCAGCTGAAGAAAAAACACAGCTGAATCGTCATCTTTCTTCCTTATAAGCAAAAGGGGCAGACACCATTGCGGTGCCTGCCTCTTTTGCATTCACTTTTCTTCCATCATCTCATACAGCTTTTCAAAGGCATCATGGAGCGTACCTACCCCGTCCATGAGGCCCAGGGCCACTGCTTCCTCACCGTATACCACGCTGCCCACGTCGTTGGACATATCGCCGCTGCGCAGCATCAGCTCCCGGAACTTCTCCGGTGAGATCCTGGAATTGGCAGAGACGAACCGGATGATCCGCTCCTGAATGCGGTCAAAATAGTGATACGTCTGGGGCGCTGCGATCATGGTGCCGCTCATCCGCACAGGATGGATGGTCATGGACGCCGAGGGCGCCATCAGATTCACCTTGGCCGATACCGCCAGCGGGATGCCGATGGAGTGTCCGCCGCCCAGCACCAGCGTCACCGTGGGCTTGGTCATGCCGGCGATCATTTCCGCAATGCCCAGTCCCGCTTCAATGTCGCCGCCTACGGTGTTGATGAGCAGCAGCAGCCCATCTATGTCCTGGGACGCCTCAATGGAGGCCAGCAGCGGCAAAACGTGTTCATATTTGGTGGTTTTGGCGGTGTTGGGCGCCAGGGTGTGGCCCTCGATCTGACCGATGATGGTCAGACAGTGGACGGTGCCGTGGTCATTGGTCACCACACACGAGCCCATGTCCACGATCTGCTGGGGCATATTCTGCCCCTGTTCTTCGCTCATAGGATCCCTCCTTTTCAACCCATAGGGTGTCCAGAAGGATGCAAAACATACCAGTTATGCGCAGCAGTAAATCCAGCAAAAAATCCCCCTCCTGTGGGAGGGGGATTTTTCCATCATGCGTACTGCACTTCAAATCCGAACTGGGCCTCATAGGTTCCGCCGTCGGGAGCGGAGAACCGCCCGGTGACGGTATAGCGGGCCGATTCATTGGGCAAAGAAAAGGTCTCGTCGCCCTGCAGCGTTTCATGCAGCAGGGTACGGCTTCCATCCCAGGAAACGCCCTCCACGGTATAGCTTCCCTCCGGGGCCACGGAAAATTCCAGCCGGGCTTGGCATGGTTTCTCGCAGCCGTAGATGCCGCCGGGCTCATCCTCCGTCTGGTACACCGTCTCACCGTTCTCTGTTAAGCGCTGCAGAGTGGCCCGGACTTCCATCTCATAGGCGACGCCCTCCCCTGCCAGCACGGCTGTGGCAGCGGGACAGGTATAGATATATTGATCCATCCGCTGCCAGTCCAGTCCCTGGGGCAGGTAATAGGACTCCTGCCGGCCGTCGTCATAAAAATAGGTCAGCAGGATGTGATGCTCCGTCACAGCCGCCCCCACTCTGCCCCGGGGCGTATCAAAGAGCAGCACCATCTGCCTCTCTCCTTCCTGTGGGGAGAAGGAATAGTTGCCGGTAATATGCTGCATGGAAAGACCGGAGAGGTACGCCCCCAGTCCCGCTTCATCCCGGCAGATGAGGGTAGCGTGGAAGGGATCATCTTCCCAGGTCATGTAGCTTAAGGTGGTGGCCTGTGGGTCCTGTCCCTGATAGATGAGCTGCGCCCCGGTGCCGTCGCCGTAGGAGACGGCAACATAGCCATAGGTCATGCACAAAAGAAAAAAGGTCAGTCCCACCACCAAGGCCCCGGAGCGGCGGCGAGACGGCTGCACCACACGACTCAGACGGTAATGCAGCGCCTGGGCGGAAGCGGAGAGGCAGGTGGTAAAGCCCCGCTCATCTCCGGCAGTTTTCAGCAGCAAGCGGGCGTATTGCTGCCGGGCTGCTTCGTCCTCCGTCAGCAGCAATGTTTCATCGCAGCTCAGCTCCAGATCGTCGGCGCTTTTCCGCATAGCCACCCACATCAGGGGATTGAACCAGTTGGCAGCGGTACAGAACACCAAAAAGAATTTGGACCAGGCGTCATCCCGGCCGATATGGATCAGCTCATGGCGGAAGATGAGCTGCAGTTCCCGGGGCGTATAGTTCCTGTGGGGCAGCACCACCCGGATGGTCCGCCGGTAAAGGCCAATGGACAGCGGGGTTTCCACCCGAGGGGAGATCACCGGCGTGGCCAGATACCCTTTCATCCGGGCATCCGCCACCTCCTGCTGCCATACCGCCAGGATCTCAGGATCGGTAACGGTTCGGGCGTGGCGCAGAATCCTGCGGCGAAACAGCAGATGGGAGACGATCTTCCATACCATCACCAGGACACAGCCCGTCACCCACACCCCCCAGGCCAGCCACAGCCACTTCCCCGGCACCGAGAGCACCCACAGCGGCTCCCGGAGCTCCACGGACTGCATGAGATAGAGGAAATTGGGCACCAGCCACAGCATGGCGCAGGCCATGGCGCTGATGTGCCGCCGCAGCAGGGGCAGCAGAGGCAGGAGCAGCAGATCGTAGATCGCAATGTGCAGCAGCATCCCCACGCCCCAGGACAGCGTCAACTCCGCCACGCCGCGGCCACCGGAACCAATCAGGGTCAGCAGCAGAAAAATGGTCAAATACATGGGCAGCAGCCCACAATAAATGAGGTCGTTATACCGCTGGCTTTTACTGTGTTTCTGTGCCTCTTCCCGCCGGAAATAGAGCACGCT
>CALWXA010000102.1 GCA_944385395.1 uncultured Oscillospiraceae bacterium
GATCGTGGTCACCGGCACCCCGGTGCGCCAGGAGTTCTTCGCCCTCACCCGCTCTCAGGCCCGTCAGAAACTGGGTCTCACGGATCACCGGCCGCTGCTGGTATCCTTCTGGGGCAGCCTGGGGGCCTGCACCATGAACGAGAAAATGCTGGACTTCTTCGCCGCCGCTGCGGCGGCGGGGCAGCCCTTCCACCACATCCACGCCGTAGGCGCCTCCGGCTGGCCCCACATCTCCCGGGCTCTGGAAGAAAAGGGGCTTATGGGTACGCCGGGACTGGATGTACGGGAATATATCCACGATATGGATACGGTGATGGCGGCAGCGGATCTGGTGCTGTGCCGGGCCGGGGCATCCACCGTCAGCGAGCTGACGGCGCTGGGGGTACCGGCCATCCTGGTGCCGTCCCCCTATGTCACCAACAACCATCAGGAGAAAAACGCACGGCTGCTGGAGCGCCGGGGCGGCGCGGTGGTGGTCACCGAGCCGGAATCCGACGGCAAAGAGCTTTACCGTCTGGCCTCGGAGCTGCTGGCGGATACCAACCGGCTGCAGCAGATGTCGGTGGTGATGGCCGCCCTGGGCGTCCGGGACGCCACGGAGCGGCTGTACGATACCGTCATGGGACTTCTCTGAGCACCACACTCCTCCTTTCCGCATAGGATGGCTTGAAAAAGCGAGGAAAGGCGGAGGTTTGGTTTATGAGCATCATCTTGGTGGAGGGCGGCCGTCCCCTGAAAGGCGAACTGACGGTACAGGGAGCGAAAAACAGCGTGCTGCCCATCCTGGCCGCCACGCTGCTCTCCGGCGATACCTGCCGCATCCGGCGCTGTCCCAGGCTCCGGGATGTGGAGACCACCATGGAGATCCTGCGCTACTTGGGCTGCCGGGTCTGGTGGGAAGGGGAGGACCTGCTGGTGGACACCGCCACGGTGACCCGGTGGGATATCCCCGATGGCCTCATGCGGAAAATGCGCTCATCGGTGATTTTTCTGGGAGCCATCCTGGCCCGGTGCGGCCAGGCGGAGCTGTCCTATCCCGGCGGCTGTGAGCTGGGGCCACGGCCCATCGACCTGCATCTCCAGGCCCTGCGGCAGCTGGGTGCGGAGATCCAGGAGGAGGGCGGCGCCCTGCAATGCCGGGCCGAGACCATGCGGGGCACCCACATCCTGCTGTCCCTGCCCAGCGTAGGGGCCACGGAAAACGCCATTCTGGCTGCCTGCGGCGCCGACGGCGTCACCGTCATCTCCAACGCCGCACGGGAACCGGAGATCTGTGATCTTCAGGATTTTCTGGTGGCCTGCGGCGCCGCCGTACAGGGGGCCGGCAGCTCCACCATCACCGTGGAGGGCCGCCGGCGGCTCCACGGCTGCACCCACGCCGTCATCGCCGACCGCATCGTGGCTGCCACCTATCTCTGTGCCGCCGCCGGTACCGGCGGGGACATCTGTCTTAAGGACGTGGAACCGGCACATCTTTCCACCGTGACGGCGGCCCTGTCTCAGGCCGGATGCCGCATCACCTGGGACGAAAACTCCCTGCGGCTCCAGTCCTCCGGGGCCTTGCGGTCCGTCAGTCCGGTGCGTACATCTCCCTATCCCGGGTTCCCCACCGACGCCCAGGCGGTGTTGATGGCGGCGCTGCTCCGGGGCAGCGGCACCACGGTATTCGTCGAAAATATGTTCGAGAGCCGATACCGCCACGTGCCGGAGCTGCGGCGGATGGGGGCGGATATCCGCTGTGAAGGAAAAGTGGCGGTGGTGTGCGCCGTGGAGAAGCTCCACGCAGCCCAGGTACACGCCACGGATCTCCGGGGCGGGGCGGCCCTGATCGTGGCGGCACTGCAGGCCCAGGGCATCACCCAGGTGGGGCAGCTGCACCACATCCAGCGGGGCTACGCCCACATCACCGCAGATCTTCTGCAGCTGGGGGCCGGCATCCGGCAGGAAGATACATAAGAACGAAAGGATACGCTATGGCAAGACGCAAACGGCACAACCGCAGACGGAGAAAGGGGAGCCTCAGCTTCCTCTACCAGCTCCTTTGCCTGGTAGTGATGGGGGGCGCCATTGCCGCAGCGCTGGTGATCTTTTTCAAAGCAGATCACATTGCCGTGGAGGGCAACAGCCGCTACACCGATGCCGAGATCCTGGAGGCCAGCGGCCTGCACCAGGGCGACAATCTCTTTTTCTTCAATAAGTACGATGTGGCCAGCCACATCAGCAAGAATCTGCCCTACGTGGAGGCGGTGCAGATCAACCGCAATCTGCCGGACACCCTGGTGATCACCGTTACGGAATGCAGCGACATCGTGGCGGTGCAGCAGGACGGCGCCGTATGGCTTTTGTGCAGCACCGGCAAGGTGGTGGACAGCATCGCCAAGGCGGAGGGCTATTCCCTGGTCACCGGCGTGACCCTTACCCAGCCCGCTGTGGGGCAGCGGGCCCAGGCGGCGGAGGGGCAGGAGCAGAAGCTGGAGCAGCTGCTCTCCCTCCTCTCCCAGCTCCGGGCCAAGGGGATGCTCCCGGACGTGCAGGAGATCCACATGGAACAGGAGGATCTCATTACCTTCCGCTACCTGGACCGGTTCGATGTGGAGATCCTGCCCGACGCCGATTTCGACTATAAACTCAGCTTTCTCCAGGCGGTGGTAGCCAAGCTCCAGGACGAGCAGCGGGGTACATTGAAGCTCACCGGCGACGACGTGCGCTTTATTGCCCAGTAATGCTTCTGATCCGTAAGAAAATCCAGGAAATCCTGCCGAAACCCTTGACGGTGACGGCAAAGCGTAATAGAATAAATTAGATACTTTATCTTGGGGTTACCATTCGACAAACTGTCTTTACCATACAACTTGTAGCAGGAGGAACCATCATGGCTTTTGGATTTGAAACAGGTCCCGAAAATGTTGTCAGCATCAAGGTGGTGGGTGTTGGCGGCGGCGGCAATAACGTAGTGAACCGCATGGTGCGCTCCGGCGCCAAGGGCGTTGATTTTATTGCCATCAATACGGACAAGCAGGCCCTCAATGCCTCCAGCGCTACGTATAAGATCCAGATCGGCGAGAAGCTCACCAACGGCAAGGGCGCAGGCTCCGATCCCGAGGTAGGCAAGAAGTCCGCCGAGGAGAGCCGGGGCCAGATCGCCAAGGCTCTGGAAGATACGGACATGGTCTTTATCACCGCCGGTATGGGCGGCGGTACCGGCACCGGCGGTGCGCCCATCGTGGCGGAGATCGCCCGGGAGCAGGGCGTCCTCACCGTGGGCGTGGTCACCAAGCCCTTCGGCTTTGAGGGCCGCCGCCGGATGCAGCAGGCGGAGATGGGCATCGAGAATCTCCGGGACAAGGTGGATTCTCTGGTGATCATCCCCAACGAGCGGCTCAAGCACGCCACCGATCAGAAGATCACCTTCGCCAATGCCTTTGAGATCGCCGACGACGTGCTGCGTCAGGCGGTGCAGAGCATCTCCGACCTCATCCGTGACACCGGCTTTATCAACCTGGACTTCGCCGATGTCTCCGCCATCATGAAGAACGCCGGCCTTGCCCACATGGGCGTGGGCCGTGCCGCCGGCAAGGGCAAGGCCGAGGAGGCCGCCCGGATGGCCATTTCCAGCCCGCTGCTGGAGACCTCCATCAACGGCGCACGGGGCGTCCTCATCAACGTCACCGGTTCCATGGACATCGGCCTGGAGGAAGTGGAGCAGGCCGCTACCCTGGTGCAGCAGGCGGTGCATCCCGATGCACTCACCATCTTCGGCGCCACCTTCGACGAGTCCCTGGACGACGAGATCCGGGTCACCGTCATCGCCACCGGCTTTGCCGAGGGCAACGGCGTGGAAGCACCGGTGGAAACCGCCGCTCCCCAGCAGGAGGCGCAGGAAGAGCAGCAGAGCGAGTCTGAGGAAGAGAGCGAAGCGGACAAGTCCTTTGACGAGATCCTCAAGATCTTCAACCGGGACAAGTTCTGAGAAAAAAACAAAAACTGGAAAGACGGTACAGAGCAGAACTCTGTGCCGTCTTTTTTTATGGATGTGCAGAAAAACGGCAGCTATGCTGGCAGCGCATCCTTTTTTTAGTCCGTTGAAAGACGAAAAAACTGCACAAAGTAACATACGTCGTCGACGGCGCAATTTTCAAAAGGGGTGATTGAATGCATGAAATGCGCAGCAAGCAGCCCACTCGCCCCCTGGCGGCGCTTTTTGCCGCTCTGCTCTGCTTCAGCCTGTGTCTTACTCCCTGCTGGGCGCAGGAGAGTGAGCGCACCTTGATCCCTGTGGGCAAGGCGGTGGGCATCAAACTCTTTGCCGACGGCGTCCTGGTGGTGGACGTGTCGGAGGTGGAGCAGGACGGGCGATCCGTTTCCCCGGCAGCGGACTGCGGCTTACAGGAAGGAGACCTGATTCTCCGGGCCAATGAGGAAAAGATCCAGTCAACCGAGCATCTGCAGTCCATTTTGCAGGAAAACGGTGAAACGCCTATGGAAGTGGAGATCCAGCGGGGCGATGAGCTGTTTACTACCCAGATCGCTCCTGTGCAGTGCTCCGACGGCGTGTGCCGTCTGGGAGCCTGGATCCGGGACAGTATGGCGGGCATCGGCACCATGACCTATTATGACCCCGTCACCGGCAGCTACGGCGCCCTGGGCCACGGTATCACCGACGTGGATACCGCCCGGCTGATGCCGCTGGCTTCCGGCTCCATCATGGAGACCACCGTCAAGGCGGTAAAGAAGGGGGAAGAGGGCAGCCCCGGTGAGCTGAAAGGTGATTTTTCCGTGCAGCACGATGTGGGCACCCTCTGGGCCAATACCCAGAGCGGTATTTTCGGTACCATGAGCGATACCGATGCCGCACCTACCGGCAAGGCCTACCCTCTGGCGGATGCCGATGACATCCATGTAGGCCAGGCCACCATCCTCACCACCGTCAGCGGCGATGAGACGGAGGAATACACCGTGAAGATCCTGCGGCTTTACGACCAGGATCAGCCTACCCGGAACCTGCTCATCGAGGTGACGGACCAGCGTCTGCTGGACATCACCGGCGGCATCGTCCAGGGTATGAGCGGCTCGCCCATCCTGCAGGACGGCAAGCTGGTGGGCGCTGTGACCCACGTGCTGGTGAATGACCCCACCAAGGGTTACGGCATCACCATCGAAAACATGCTGCAGGCGGCGGAATAAGTTCCGGGAGAAAAGAGATCTGACAAGAGGCTTTTGCATAAGCAAAGACGGCCTTATGGCCGTCTACATAGCCGGACATTACAAAGATTTTACAGCCCGGACAGGTAAGAAATACGACATTTTCCTTCCCTTTTTTGCCTATCTATGATATGTTGAAGAAAAGGGGGGATCTGCATGAGTAAGCGCAATTTGTGGAAGGTTCCCGTCTTCTGCCTGGCTGCCAGCTGGGTTTGCTATTACCTCACCATTTATCTGGGCGGTTTTATCTTTGGGGAAAGGGAGATGGGCGCCGACGGGATCATCCAGATATCCGTCAACCAGCTGCGCGCCGATATCTTCCACGGCGCCCTGTTCCTGGCGGCGCTGCTGGCAGGCGGGATATGGTTCCGCCGGTCCATGAGCCGCAGGGAGATCGCCGTATCTGCCCTCATGGCATCCGCTGTGTATCTCCTGCTGGAGCTGCTGCTCAGCTGCAGCGACCAATTTTCCGTCTCTCAGATCCTGACCTTCTCCCGTTTTTGTGAATGGAACCGCAGCTTTGCCGCGCCGCTGCTGCGGCTGACGGACAATCAGGCGGTTTCTTACGTGGCGGCTGCCCTGGCACCGCTGCTGTTCATCCTCTTTGGGAAAAAAGCAAAGGCATAAGGGAGGTACCGTGATGGAACGCATTCGCAGTCTGAACCTGTATCAGAAAGTGATTTTGGTGCTGCTGGCTTTGCTGGTGGCGGGGTTTGGCGTGGCCTACGGCGTCACCGTGTCCCGGGTGGGCTTTTTGTTCCGGGATGCCATTCTGGTGCCTGCCCAGGAGGGGAGCGCCACCATCTACACCGGAAAGGTGGAGGGGGAGGAGGCCGTCTTTACGGTGTCCGCTGAAAGAGCGGTGACCTTCCGTTACGCCGGGAAGGACTATGGCACCTACACCGTCACAGAGGACCCCACGGCGCTGCCGGAGGACAAGGAGATTTCCCAAGTGATGACCGGCGTGGAGGTATGCCGGGACGGCCAGGTGCTCTTCCGGGGCGGTATACTGCACACCGGGGAGGACTGGGTGCTGATGGATGAGAACGGTGAACTGAAAGGCCCGGAAATACAGGTCACCACCAACAGCGGCGAGGTATACGTCAACGGCGTCCTCACCGACCCCATAGCCCCCACGGCAACGGACATCCTGCGGCTGCTGGATGGTCCGGAGCTTACCCACAAGGGGGAAATGGCTGCCTGGGCGATGGCCAGCTTTCTGGCATTTCTCACCGCCGTGTCCATCCTCTTTGCCCCGGAGCTATTTCGCTGGCAGCTGCGCTTCATGATCCGGAATGTGGAGGAGGCGGAGCCTTCGGACTGGGAGATCGCCGGGCGGTACATCGCCTGGACGGTAATGACCGCGGCGGTGCTGGTGCTGATGATCATAGGGCTGGGATAAGGCCCGATACAGGAAAAAACAGCAGAAAACGGCGGGGTGTACCCGCCTTTTTGATTTTATAGCGGGTTATGACGGGGTTTGGCCGGGGAGAATGGAAAAATATGTTGCATGTTTGTGTTTTGCCGTGTATGATGGAAGGAGTATCCCAACGCAGCATGTGGTTTTAGGAGGACTTATGCGTATCGTAGTTGTGGGCATCGGCAAAGTGGGCAGTACCGTGGCCGAATGCCTGTCCAAGGAAGGTCACGAGGTGACCGTCATCGATCAGAATCCCCAGGTGGTGGAATACATCAGCAACCACAGCGACGTCTACGGCGTGTGCGGCAACGGCGCAGCCCTGGAGGTGCAGCTGGAAGCCGGTGTCAACAAGGCCGATCTCTTCATCTCCATGACCAGCCTGGATGAGCTGAACATCCTCTGCTGCATCATGGCCCGGAAAAACGGGGCGCAGCACGTCATCGCACGGGTCCGCAACCCGGATTACTACCGCCAGATGCCCTACCTGCAGCAGGAGCTGGGCCTTTCCATGGCGGTGAACCCGGAGATGGAGGTGGCCCATACCATCAGCCGCACCCTGCGCTATTCCTCCGCCAACAATCTGGAGGTGTTCGCCAAGGGACGGCTGGAAATGGCGGAGATCACCCTGCCCGACGATTCCCCTCTGGCGGGTATGCAGCTTTGCGATATCCAGAGCAAGCTGGGCTTGCAGCTGCTGGTGTGTGCCGTGGACCGGGGCGGGGAGGTCATCATCCCCGAGGGCTCCTTCCGGCTCCAGGCCGGGGACCACATCAATTTCACCTGTCCCCACGAGCACATGCGCCAGTTCTTCAAAAAGGCCAGGCTCCACGACGACAGCCCCCGGTCCGTGCTGCTGGTGGGCGGCGGACGCATTGCCTTCTATCTGGCCAAGGAGCTTTTGTCCATGGGCATGCAGGTGAAGATCATCGAGCACAAAAAAGCCACCTGCGAGCATCTGGGCGAGATTCTGCCGGAGGCCACCATCCTCTGCGGCGACGGCACCGACCACGAGCTGCTGCTGGAGGAGGGCATTGCACGGCAGGACGCCTGCGTGTCCCTCACCGGCGTGGATGAGGAGAACATCCTGGTATCCATGTTCGCCATGCAGCAGCATGTGAAAAAGGTCATCACCAAGGTCAGCCGTCCCAAGCTGATGGACATCACCCGCAGCCTGGGACTGGAGAGCGTGGTATCCTCCCGCACCGTTACCAGTGACCGGATTTTGCGCTATGTCCGGGCCATCTCCAACGCCCACGGCAGCAGCGTACAGCGGCTGTACCGCCTGCTGGGCGGCAACATGGAGGCCCTGGAATTCCGGGTGGGCGAACACGCCTCCTTTACCAACAAGACCCTGCAGGAACTGCAGTTCAAAAAGGGCGTGCTCATCGCCGGTATCGTCCGGGGCGGGCGGCTCATCCATCCCCAGGGCAGCGACGTGCTGCTGCCCGGTGATCTGGTGACTCTGGTCACCACCCTGCCCGGCGTACAGGACCTGGGCGATGTGCTGGTGGAGGGCGATGCGGTATGAATGGCCGGATGATCCTCTACACCATCGGCGTGCTTCTGAAGGTGGAGGCGGCGCTGATGCTGCTGCCGGTGACCGTATGCCTGATCTACGGCGAAAAGCCCTGGTGCTTCCTCATCACCATGGCGGTGCTGGTGCTGGCGGGCCAGATTATGAGCTTCCGCCGCCCGGTGAATAAATCCATCTACCCCACCGAGGGATTCGTCATCGTGGGTCTTTCCTGGATTTTGCTCTCCCTCTTCGGAGCGCTGCCCTTCGTCCTCTCCGGCGATATCCCCCGGTATGTGGACGCCTTTTTCGAGACCGTCTCCGGCTTTACCACCACCGGCGCCAGCATCCTCACCGATGTGGAGGTGCTGGGACGGGGTGTCCTCTTCTGGCGCAGCTTCATCCACTGGGTGGGCGGCATGGGCGTACTGGTGTTCGTGCTGGCGGTGCTGCCCCGGTCCGATGCCCAGATGATGTACGTCATGCGGGCGGAAGTCCCCGGCCCCTCCTGCGGCAAGCTGGTGGCACGGGTGCGCCATACCGCCCTGATCCTCTACGGCATCTATCTGGTGATGACCGTGGTGCTCATCGTACTGCTGCTCTTTGGCGGCATGTCCCTCTATGACTCCATGATCCATGCCTTCGGTACCGCCGGTACCGGCGGCTTCAGTGTCCGGAACCTCAGCGTGGGCTACTACGATTCCGTCTACATCGACTATGTCATCGCCGTGTTCATGCTGCTGTTCGGCATCAACTTCAACCTCTATTTCTATCTGCTCATCGGCGACCTGGCGGGCATCCGCAAAAGCGAGGAGCTGCGCTGGTATCTGGGCATCGTGGCGGTGGCTACCGCCATCGTCACCATCGACATCCTGCCCCAGTACGGCTCGCCCCTGACCAGCCTGCGCTACGCCTTCTTCCAGGTGGCCAGCATCATCACCACCACCGGTTACGCCACCGCCGACTACGGCCTGTGGCCCAACCTGTCCCAGGCCATACTGGTGCTTTTGATGTTCATTGGCGCCATGGCCGGCTCCACCGGCGGCGGCATCAAGGTGTCCCGTGTGGCTCTTCTGGTGAAGGACGCCCTCCGGGAAACCCGGATCATGCGCTCGCCCCGGGAGGTGCGGGTGATGAAGTTCGAGGGCAAGGTGGTGGACAAGTCCATCATCAGCGGCGTCCACGCCTTCTTCACCGCCTATATCCTGCTGTTTGTGGCCAGTGTGGTGCTGCTGAGCCTGGACGGCCACGACCACGTGTCCAACTTTACCGCTGTGGCTTCCTGCGTCAACAACGTTGGCCCGGCTCTGGGCGTCTGCGGCCCGGTGGGCAACTACTCCACCTTCAGCGACCTGTCCAAGCTGGTGCTCAGCTTCGACATGCTGGCCGGCCGTCTGGAGATCTTCCCGCTGCTGATGCTGTTCTCCCCCCGCACCTATCTGCGTAAATAAACACCAAAGCGCCCCGGCATATCTCCGGGGCGCTTTCCGTCTGGCGAAAATACTTTTTCGCCAGACGGAAAGCACGTTTCGAAACTTTCAAAAGCAGCGAAGTGACTGAACATGAACGGCCCAGGCCGGCTTCTCTTGGCCCGCGGCCAATTCACCTTCAGGAAACCCTGACGGTTTCCTTTGCTCCGGAGTCTCCAGGACTTGCCGGCCTTTGTGGTGTACCCCACCTTCAGCGTGGCGGCGCTGCTGGTGGTGCCTCTGGCGGGAATCCTGCTGTTCCGGGAACGGCTCACCCCCCGGCAGTGGACGGCGGCGGGGCTTGTCATAACGGCGCTGGCTTTGCTGAACGGATAACGCTTTACATTTCCCCAAAATATGGTAGGATAGCAACAGAGAGAAAACACCACGGAGGCTTCCCATGACCCTGACACCCCAAATGTTCCTCATTGTCTGCCCGCTGCTGTTTCTGGCGGGCTTTGTAGA
Source organism: uncultured Oscillospiraceae bacterium (assembly GCA_944385395.1). Taxonomy (GTDB): domain Bacteria; phylum Bacillota; class Clostridia; order Oscillospirales; family Oscillospiraceae; genus Vescimonas. The sequence continues at coordinate 10,070 of CALWXA010000102.1, forward strand.
CGCCATCGGCGGAGGCGGCGGGCTCATCTCCCTGCCGGCGTATTTGCTCTCAGGCGTCCCCATGCATCAGGCCATCGCCACCAACAAGCTGTCCTCTGCCTGCGGTACCGCCCTGGCCACGGCACGGTTCATCAAAAAAGGTCTGGTGAACTGGCGGCTGGGGGTCCCCGCCATCCTGGCGGCCATGATGGGCAGCGGCTTGGGGGCCAAGGTGTCCCTGGCCACCCCGGAGGGGGTCATGGAGCGGCTGCTCCTCTTTATCCTGCCGGTGGCGGCCATCATCGTGCTCTCCCCCAAGGCCTTCGCCGACCGGGAGGGGGAGGAGCTGCGGCTGGATGGGCGCACCTGGGCCATCGCCCTCACCAGCGCCCTTACCATCGGGTTTTACGACGGATTCTACGGACCCGGCACCGGCACCTTCCTCATCATCGCCTTTACGGCCCTGGCCAGGATGGGCCTGCGCCGGGCCAATGCCCAGTCCAAGATCATCAACCTCACCACCAACCTCACCAGCCTGGGGGTATTCCTCATGGGCGGACAGGTGATCTTCCTGCTGGGACTGGCAGGGGCCGCCTGCAACATGCTGGGGGGCTATCTGGGGGCGGGGCTGGCCATCTCCAAGGGCAGCCGCATCACCCGTCCGGTGATCCTGCTGGTGCTGGCACTTCTGTTTCTGAAAGTATTGGGGATTTTGTGAGCCCCTGATGAGAAAAGGAGGAAACCATATGTTCAGACCCATGCGCAGGTTCAAACAGCAGCTGACGGAGGCGGAATGCGCCCAGCTGCTCCACACGCTGCCCCGGGGCGTCCTGGCGGTGCTGGGGGATGAGGACTATCCCTACGCCGTGCCGATGGATTTCTGGTATTCCCAGGACGACGGCTGTCTCTACTTCCACTCTGCTCCCGCCGGCCACAAGATCGAGTCCCTGGACCGGCATCCCAAGGCATCCTTCTGCGCCTATGACGAGGGCTACCGCAACGAAGGGGAATGGGCGCTGAACATCCGCAGCGTCATCGTCTTCGGCACCGTCAGCCGGGTGGAGGATCAGCAGCGCAAGGAGGAGATCCTGTGGCAGCTGGGGAAGAAGTACACCGATGACTCCGCCTATATCGAAAAGGAGATCGCCGAGGCTGCCCGCCGGGTGGCCATCCTGGCTCTGAAGATGGAGCACGTCACCGGCAAGCTGGTGAATGAATCGTGAGCGAATCGTAAAAACAGGCGCCGCAGCCTACGCTGCGGCGCTTATATTTTCGAACAAGGTGAACCTTGTTCGATGGAAGGCAGTCCGCTGTGCGCAGAATGTCTCCGCTGCAGGCGGAGACATTCCACACTTGCGGCCTGAGCAGTATTTTCTCCGACGCACATGTCGTCGGAGAAAATGAATTTTAAGTGAGGTACGTCCGAAAAGCATGAGCCTGTGCTGCCCGGACAGGGGGTCCCGTCACCGGGTCAGCTGCCAGAAGGCCACGGCGCTGGCTGCCGCCACGTTGAGGGAATCCACCCCGTGGCTCATGGGGATCCGCACCGTGTAATGGCACCGGGCGATGGTCTCCTCCTTCAGCCCGTCCCCCTCGGTGCCCAGCACCACCGCCAGCTTTTCCTGACGGCGCAGCAGGGGATCGTCGATGGAGAGGGAATCATCCCGCAAGGCCATGGCGCAGGTGGTGAAGCCCGCCTGGTGCAGGGTATCCAGTCCCGGATGGGGCCACTGGCTCATCTCCGAGCCCAGGTACGTCCAGGGGATCTGGAACACGGTGCCCATGCTCACCCGGGCGCTGCGGCGGTACAGGGGGTTGCTGCACCCCGGGGTCAGCAGCACCGCATCCATCCCCAGCGCCGCCGCCGAGCGGAAGATGGCGCCTACGTTGGTGGGGTTCATCACGTCCTCCAGCACCGCAATGCGCCGGGCGCTGCGGCACAGCTCCTCCGGCGTGGGCAGGGGACGGCGGCGCATGGCGCACAGCATCCCACGGGTCAGCTGAAAGCCGGTAAGCCGGGTCAGCACGTCCAGCGGCGCCGTATACACCGGCACCTCCGGGCACCGCTCCAGCAGCGGGGCCGCCTGAGTCTTTATATGCCGCTGCTCCATGAGGAAGGACACCGGCTCAAACCCGGCGTCCAGGGCCCGGCCGATGACCAGGGGGCTTTCGGCGATGAAGAGGCCCTCCTGCAGGCAGTGACGGTTCAAAAGCTGGGCCTCCGTCAGCCGGGCGTATACGTCCAGCTCCGGGGCCTGAAAATCGGTGATGGTGACGATCCGGGACATAGGCGGCCTCCTTGGGGGTATTTTCTCCATTATAACGGCTGCGGGGCGGGGTTGTCAAAGGCCGTACACCTATGGTATGATAAGCGCAAAAGAGAAAGGGGAGATACGGCGTGGGCATCGTGGTCATCGGCGCAGTATTCGTAGATATCAAGGGGTTCCCGGAGGATCACTACCATCCCACGGGACGCAACGCCGGGCGGGTGGAATATTTCCACGGCGGCGTGTCCCGGAACGTGGCGGAGGATATCGCCAACGTGGAGCTGCGGCCTACCTTTGTGAGCATCGTGGACGATACCCCTCTGGGCACGTCGGTGGTGGAGAAGCTGCGCAGCCACAAGGTGGATACCCGGTACATCCTCACCATTCCCGACGGCATGGGCACGTATCTGGCCATCCTCAACGAGACCGGGGATCTGGCGGGCTCCATTTCCAAGCGGCCCAACATGATGCCCCTGCTGGAGCTGCTGGAGCAGCAGGGAGATGAGATCATCTCCCAGGCCGAGTCCGTGGTGCTGGAGCTGGATCTGGACAAGGAGATCGTGAAAAAGACCCTGGATCTGGCGGAGAAGTACCAGAAAAAGGTGTGCGCCCTGGTGTCCAACATGACCATCGCCGCCAAGCGCCGGGACTTCCTGCAGCGGCTGGACTGCTTCATCTGCAACCAGGAGGAGGCGGGCATCCTGTTCCTGGACGACTATCTGGACAAGTCCCCGGAGGAGATGCGGGACATCCTGCAGCGCAAGGTGCTCCAGGCCCAGTTCCCCTCCATGGTGGTGACCATGGGCACAAAGGGCGCCGTATACGCCGACTGTCAGGGCCGCAACGGCATCTGCCCGGCCCGCAGCGTTCAGGTGGTGGATACCACCGGCGCCGGGGACGCCTTCTGTGCCGGTGTGTCCATCGGCCTCACCTACGGCAAGGATCTGAGCCAGGCGGTGGAGATGGGTACCTATCTGGCCGCCTCCGTCATCACCTCCGCCGAGAGCGTATGCCCCCGGTTCCATCCCCGTGAGCTGGGACTGGATATGGATATTTCTTCCTGAAAGGGGAAATTCCCGGTTCCCCAAAACGCTGCAAGAGGGGACGGTCCTCTTTGCACCCCGTGCAGCAGAATTGCCCCAAAACGCATTGAATAAAATCCATATGCTCCGGCGACATGTGCGCCGGAGCATATACTTTTCAGGCTGCAAGTGTGGAATTTGTCTGCTCATAGCGGACAAATTATGCGCGCGGCAGCCTGCGTTGTATCGAAAAAGGCATTTTATGCCTTTTTCGAAAACAGAAAACACCGCCTGCGGGCGGTGTTTTTTTCTGCCCTTCGGGGCATACTATGGTGGATTTTCCAATGCAGGGAGGTGAACACAGCATGCAATCCGTCCTCATCAAGGACACCACCCGCCGCCAGCGCCAGGAGATTCTGCGCCGTGGCCTTGGTCAGGATTGTCCCCGGAAGCTGCAGCAGCTGTACGTGGACGGCCTGGCCGAGCTGGAGGAGATCCGCAGAGCCTGTAAGCAGGAAAAAAGTTCCGGAAATTGACATTTTTGTCGAAAAGCGTCGAAACGTGTCTTGCGGAAAAAATCAATTTTTTGTCGATAAAATATCGTGAAAGGCACTAAAAACACCTTGAAAAATCTGTCCTAATGTGATACATTATATACAGTGCCGACGATGGTTGTAAGTTTCTTTTGAAAAGGCGGCACTGCGAAAAAATGTGTAAGAGGACGAGAGCTTATGGACAACCAAATCAACGTGATCCTGGCGGACGCCAACGAAGAATTCCGGCTGCTGCTGGAGGAGAGCATAGAGAAAACGGGTGAATTCCGGGTGGTGGGTATGACCGGTGACGGACAGGAGGTGCCGGAACTGGCACAGCGTCTGCAGCCGGCGGTGGTTGTGATGGACGTGGTGCTGCCGGGCCTGGACGGCTTCGGCGTACTGGAGCGGCTCCGGGCTATGGACCCGGCCCCGGCCGTGATCGTGGTCTCCGCTTTCTGCCGGGAAGAGACGGTGTCCCGGGCGATGGACATGGGCGTATACTTCTACCTGCCCAAGCCGGTGTCGGAAAGCTCTCTCATGGAGCATATGCGCCGTGCCGTCCGCCCTCAGGAGAGCCGGGAGACGGTCCATGCTCCGGCCCTGGAGGGAATGGTCACCGCCATCATCCATGAGATCGGCGTCCCGGCCCATATCAAAGGCTACCAGTATCTCCGGGAGGCCATCCTACTGGCGGTGGCGGATATGGACGTCATCAACGCCGTCACCAAGGTGCTCTATCCCGAGGTGGCCAAGCGCTTCGCCACCACACCCAGCCGGGTGGAACGTGCCATCCGGCACGCCATCGAAGTGGCCTGGGACCGGGGCGATCTGGAGACGCTGCAGAAATACTTCGGCTACACGGTGAACAGCGCCAAGGGCAAGCCCACCAACTCCGAGTTCATCGCCATGATCGCCGATCGCCTGCAGCTGCAGATGAAGCGGAAAATGGCATAAAGCATACCCGGGAGCGCCGCAAAAGCGGCGCTCCTTTTTCCTTGCCGCCCACGGGCTTGAAAAGCGGCGAAAACCGTGGTATGATGCTGAGGAAAAGGAGATGGAAGCTATGACATATACGTATCGGCCCCGTGGGGTCTGCTCCCAGATGATGCAGGTGAAGCTGGAAAACGGCATCGTGGAGGACGTCCAGGTGCTGGGCGGCTGCAGCGGCAACCTCCAGGGCATCAGCGCCCTGGTAAAGGGTATGCCCGCCCGGGAAGCCATTGCCCGGATGCGTGGCATCCGCTGCGGCAATAAGCCCACGTCCTGCCCCGATCAGCTGGCCAACGCCCTGGAAGAGGCTCTGGCACAGCAGGGCGCATAAGCAAATAGGCAAAAGAGGAAAGCCCCCGCAGTTCGTAAAGAACTGCGGGGGCTTAAGCTATCGGGAAAAGCAGCAGACTTTCGCTTTCGGAGGGAAAGAAAGTGTGAAAGAAAACCGTCAGGGTTTTCGTTCACGTTCCATCAGAACACTTTTCAAAACTTCAGGCAAGTTTTGAAAAGTGCTTTCAGCCTGACGAAAACACTTTTTCGGCAGGCTGAAGCCCCCGCAGTTCGTAAAGAACTGCGGGGGCTTTTTGCGCTTTCATATGGTCAGATCCGGGGCCTGCAGGGGGACACGCCGCCGCAGATCCCCTGCCGAGCACAGCAGGAACTGCCGATAGCTGCGGTTCATATGGGCCTGGTCAAAGTAGCCGCAGGCCACGGCGATCCGCAGCAGCGACTCCTCCGGTCGCAGCAGCACCGCCGGCAGGGAACAGTGGAGCTGCACCAGCTGGCTGTACTTCTTGCCGGACATGCCCACCCACTGGTGGAACAGGCGGCTTAAATACCGCTGGCTGCAGCCTGCTTCCCGGGCCAGCTGCTCAATACTCAGCTGTCCCCGGCTTTCCACCAGCCGCTGCAGGCACTGCTCCACCAATGCCGCCGTGCGGCCGTAGGGCGGCGCCGCCTGGCCCTCCAGCACCCGCACCAGCAGCTGGCTGCGCCGGGAGAAATCCCCGGTGGCGGTGAGATAGCCCATCAGCTGTCCGGCTTCCGGCAGATAGGCTTCCAGCGGCTCCGTGCGGTCTGTCAGGCCCGCCGCCGCTTCCCCTGCCAGCCGGTCGCCACGGCCCGGCAGCAGCTGTACGCATACCGCCAGCTCACCTGCCGCCAGAGGCAGGCGCCGCAGGGTGGTCATGACGCCGCACAAAAGACTGCGGCCGCTGTGGGGCAGGAACACCAACGTCATGCCGCTGCCCGGCAGCAGAAAATAGCCCCCGGCTTCCCGGGCCTGAAGCTGAAAGACACGCCGCACCAGCTCCGTGGAGCCCGGCGGCATCCGCCGCTGCTGCAGATGCAGCTCCGGCGCCGGCAGCAGCATAGGCGGCGAGGGCAGCCGGGGCAGAGAAACGCCATCCGTCAATTTCCCGTTCCTCCTGATCCTCTCAGCAAGGGTCCACCACGTGGACCTGCACGCCCAGATCCCGGTAGGGCTGGCACTGGTCCCAGGGTGTGCCGCTGTCGGTAATGAGATGGGTCAGCCGGTGGGCCGGACACACATTATACACCGACACCGTGCCGAACTTGCTGTGGTCGGCCATGCCGATGACGCACTGGGCCTTGTCGATGAAGGCACGCAGCAGACCCGCCTCGTCCATGTGGGGGTCCGTCAGGCCGCATTCCGGCGTGATGCCGCCGATGCCCAGCACCAGCTTGCTGGCGTTGAACATGCCCAAGTGCTCCACCGCCGTGATGCCCGTGGTGGAGAAATCATCCCCCCGGACCCGGCCCCCCAGACAGAACAGCTCCACCGTGGGGCAGTTGGCCAGCTCCATGGCCGCCGGCAGGGAGTTGGTGATCACCGTCAGGTCCCGGCGCCGCCGCAGGAATCCCGCTACCTCCAGTGCCGTGGTGCCCGGAGCCAGCAGCACCGTGTCGCCGTCTTCGATGAGCTCCGCCGCCGCCTGGGCAATGGCCAGCTTCTCACCGGGCCGCAGCTGCTGCCGGGTATGGTACGCCGACTCCGCCGTCCGGGGCCGGATGCTCACCGCACCGCCGTGGATGCGCTTGACCACACCTTCCCGCTCCAAATATTCCAGATCACGCCGGATGGTCTCCGATGAGACCTGGAACCGGTTCACCAGAGACTGAACGTTGACGAATCCGGAACTGTCCAGCATATCCTTGATACTTTCCCGTCTTGTATGCAGCATACGCATTCGCCTTTCCGAGCTGCAGTCCGGCGTTGTGTGATTTTGGGATGTTTGCCACAAAACCACACAGCTATCCGCCGCTGCCGTGCTCCACCTGTTTGGGTTTATTATACGCCAACAGTTGGGAAAAAGCACGTAAAATTTTGCTAAAACCTCAAAAAAAGTGGGTGAAACCCGGATTAACTGGGATATTGTCGACAAAAATGTGGGGAAACCCACACATCCTTCAAAATGCGCAGAGTGCGGCGGGGAAATCTCGGTAAGATTGGCCAAACAAATAAAAAGACAACAAAACGCACAAAGCTTCGGTATCCGGAGGAATTTCCCGTCTGGTGAAGCAGGTGATTTGCCGTTTCGGTACCCATCCGGAGGAAGCGGCGGGGCATGGGAGGAGGGAACGTTTGTTCGGGTAAGGGGCAGCGTGGCAGATGATTCGGAGGATGGTGGGGCTGGCTGTGGGGGGAGCGAGTGGCAGATGGGGACGAATGGCGAACGGATGTTCGAGTGCGTGGGAGCGGTGGCTGCGGTGGAGTGCGGCAGCGGCGGCTGGTGTGGGTGGGAATCCTGATGAGCGAACGGATGTTCGAGTGTGGAGCGCATAGGGGCGGCAGGGATGGGGCGTTCCGGTAAGCCAACGGGTGTTCGGGTGGTGGCCTGAAAACGATGGATGCGTCATGTTGGGCTGGGTGGTGCATAGACGAACGGATGTTCGATAATTGGAGCAAAAAAGGCGTCTGTCCCGGGGTGGGACAGTCGCCGAAAGGAGTCAAGTATGAAAGATTGTCAGGGGCTTCATGGCGGCGCTTACGGGCAGATGCCGGTGAGCCGCTGCAGCAGCCGGACGGTATCCACCAGAATGCCGTAGCCCGTCTGCTCAATGAGGGGGGCGTGCTCCACCAGAGAGAGCTTGCCCATAAGATCCGTGGTGATGGACACCAGAGAGGAGGTGGAGTCGATGGTGGCGTACAGGCTGCCACGGTCCACCTGGGCGGGAGCCACCGTTGCGTGAAGGACGCCGCCTTCACGCCAGCCGCGGCACAGCAGCTTGATGACCTTGCCCCGGGCGGCGGCGTCACGGATGTCCGCTGCCGTGATGTTCTGGATGCCCTGCCGCTCCACCCGGTCCGGGGTGAGATCGGCGTCCATGAGGACGTTCAAAAGCGCCGTCAGCTTGGCGGCGGCGTCATAGCCCTCCACGTCCATGGCCGGGTCCGCCTCCACAAAGCCCAGGCGGCGGCCCTCTGCCAGAATGGCGTCATAATCCTTCCCGGCGGCCAGCTCCTCCAGAATGTAATTGGTGGTGGTATTCAGAATGCCGGAGACCTCGGTGACCCGGGCCAGAGGCAGGGTGCGCTCCACCAGATCGAACACCGGAGCGCCGTCCATCACCGTGGTCTCGTGGTAGAAGCCCACCTTCTGCTCCTCCGCCAGGGCTTTCAGCTCCCGGTAGGCCCAGGCGATGGGCCCCTTGTTGGCGCTGATGACATGCTTGCCACGGCGCAGGGCGGTGCGGATATGGTCAATGGCCGGCTGGCCGGTGGCGATGTTCAAGGGCGTCAGCTCCACCAGGGCGTCATAGTCGGCGTCCCGGGCTACTTCCAGTCCGGTACGGCTGCTGTTGGCGGTGAAATCCGCCAGCGCCCGGTGCAGGTCGATGCCCGCCGCTTCCTCCCAGGTGCCGTGGCGGCCGGTGACGATGGCCGTCACCTGTACCGCCATACCGTATTGCTGCCGCAGTTCCTGATCCTTTTCCAGCAGCAGCCGGGCATAGGCCCGGCCTGCATTGCCGAAGCCCAATACCGCAAGGCGCAGTGTCTTCATCTCATCAGCCCTCCGTCCGCAGGCCCAGCAGATGGTTCCACTGGCTGCCGTCCGGCTCGGACACCACGGCGTCCTCCGTGCACTTCTGTGCCAGGATGAACGCAGGCTCCCCGGCCTGGGCCTCACCGCCGGAGACGGTATACCAGCCCTCCGCCTGATCCGGGTCAAAAAGCTCGTCGGCATAGGCCAGCACGAAGCCCTCCGGCGTGCCCTGCCGGTGCTCCAGCGCCAGCTGGGCGCTGTCAGCAGCCTTTACGGCTGCCAGGAAGTCGGCAAGAGGCATGCCGTGGATGGTATCCTCCGACACCTGCAGGGGCACATGGTCGTCCACATAGCTGGCCTGCACGTCCCGGATGGGCAGGGACACGCTGACGGTGCCGGTATTCCAGAAGGCCATATCGTTGATCTCACCGCCGTCGCTGACGATCTGCAGCGTCATGGCCACGGGAGTGCCGTTGGCGTCCATCTCCACCCGTCCGCTCTGGACCCGGATGCCGCCCTCTGCCGGAGCCACCGCTTCGGCGATGGCCTTTTCCAAAGCATCATAGTCCACGGTGCGGATGCTGCGGGGCAGCGTCATCTCCGTGGCGGCGGACATGCCCAGGTCCACCTGATAGCAGGTGAGAGTATGGGCCGAGGAGACACAGTACACGTTCTCCTCATCCATTCCGGCGATCCAGCCCCCCAGGGCCAGCTGGGGCACCGACAGCTCCTTGCGGTCCTTGCCGTCCAGGTCCACGCTTACCACCGCCCCGGCGGTGACGAAGTAGATCCGGCCCTTGACGATCACCAGCGGCTGGGCCTGGGAGCCCAGCTCCACGATCTCCTCAATGCTCTCGTCCTCCCGGTACACCACGCTCCAGTGGTCCGTATACTGTTCTACGGTGTAGTTATCCAGATTCCGGGGACTGCCGCAGGCGGTGAGCCCTGCCAGCAGCAGACAAATGCATAAAATACTGATGATTTTCTTCATGATCTTACTCCTTTTCTTCCGCCGTCTTATCCCAGACCTGCTCCACGTCCTCCGCTGTCAGCTCCATGAGCTGCTCCCGGGTGGGCTGGGGGGTACGGGCCAGACGGTTGTGCTGGGCCACCAGGATCTGCTCAAAGAGGTTCCGGACGCCCCGGGCGTTGCCGAACTGCTCTCCGTCCTGATTCTCACGGGCCATAAGCTGCTGCAGCCGGGGCCGGGCGTCCTCTGCCAGGACGTAGCCGCCCTTGTGGCAGCGCATGGCGAAAATATCCATCAGTTCCTCCGGCGTATAGTCCGGGAAGAACAAAAAGCGGTTGAACCGGGACTCCAGACCGGGATTGGAATGGATGAACTCCTCCATCAGCTCCGTATAGCCCGCCACGATCACCACCAGATCGTCCCGGTGGTCCTCCATGAATTTCAGCACCGTGTCGATGGCTTCCTGGCCGAAGTCGTTGTGGGACCCGCCGCTCAAGGCATAGGCCTCATCGATGAACAGCACGCCCCCCAGGGCCTTTTCCAGCACCTTCTGGGTTTTCAACGCCGTCTGGCCCACGTAGCCGGCCACCAGGCCGCTGCGGTCCACCTCCACCAGCTGGCCCTTGCTCAGAAGCTCCAGCGTCCGGTAGATCCGGGCCATGAGCCGGGCCATCATGGTCTTGCCGGTGCCGGGATTGCCGGTGAACACCATGTGCAGGGAAAGATCCTCCACCGGCAGGTCCGCCGCCTTCCGAAGACGGCTCACCTGCACCAGATTGATGAGGCTGCGGACCTCCTCCTTCACCGCCTCCAGGCCGATGTACCCGTTCAGCTCCGCCAGCAGGTCCTCCAGCTTTTCCGGCGGCGTCTGGGGCGCCTGCGGCGCTTCGGCGGCCTCTTCCTCCGTGGTCTGCCGGGCGGTCTTGCCTGTGGGCTTGTTCGCAGCGGACGGTCTGTTCGCAGCGGACGGTCCGCCCGGGGCAGACGGTCTGTTCGCAGCGGACGGTCCGTTCGGGGCAGACGCCTTGGGCGGGGCCGGGCGTTTGGTAGGATCAGGCCAGAAATCATCCTCCATGCGCCGGAGATTGTTCTCCGTCATGGTGCGGATGAGATCCATCTGTTCCATGATGATCTTGTCTTTTTTATCC
>CALWXA010000103.1 GCA_944385395.1 uncultured Oscillospiraceae bacterium
GCAGCATCACCGGATACTCTCGCACAGCGTTTTTATGGATCTCGCGCTCCGCCAGCTTCGGGGAAAGGGCCGCGTGCCGAACCTGTCCCTGAGAGCAGAACTGCCGGGCGCTGCGGCCATTGACCAGTACCTCGATATCATCCTTATGGGGGCCCGTAAGGCACAGCCGGCTGGCTTTTTCCGCTGCTTCGTGGCGTTTCTGATGCTCCTGCAGAGCGGCCAGCAATTCTTCCCGGGGCGCCAGAGGATTTTCTATGGTACTGACGGTCTGATACTGCAGCGTCAGTTCCTCACCGCCGCTGCACTCTGCGTGGGCCTTTTGGGCATGACGGGCCAGCGCCTCCACAAACCGGGCACGGTAACCGATGAGCACGGCGCCCACGGCTATCAGGCGCTCATTGAAATCCGGCAGCACTTCCAGAAGGCCCGGCTGTTCCTCACTGTCACGAAGGATCCGGGTCTTATGCTCGTACAGCCGGTTATATTCCGCCAAAGCCTCGGCATACCGGGGGCGCAGCTGGCACAAGGAAAGATCCATGAACCGCCGCCGGGCAGCAGCACCGTCCCGGATGAGGTAGAGATCCTCCGGAGAGAAAAACACCGTATGCAGCACAGCACTCAGCTGCGCCGCCGTTTTCAGCGGTACGCCGTTGACCTGCATGCGCCGGCGCTTGCCACGCTCCAGCCGGATCTCCGTGACAAAGTCCCGCTGGCGGGAAAAAATCTTTCCACACAGCCGGGCGGTATCCTTGGTAAAGCCCAGGAGTTCCTTATCCCCATGGGCTCTGGGCGAGCGGCCGCAGGAGAGATAGACCACCGCTTCCAAGAGGTTGGTCTTGCCCTGGGCGTTGTCCCCATAGATCACGTTGCACCGGGGGTGAAAGGTCAGCTCCGCATGTTCATAGTTGCGAAAGCCTTCCAGCGTCAGCTCATTGATCTGCATAAGCCACCGTATATGTGTTTTCTGCAAAGCTCACCGTGTCGCCGCTGCGCAGCTTCTTTCCACGCTGGGTGCAGACCTCCCCGTTGACGGTGACGGCGCCGTCCTGGATCACCAGCTTGGCTTCCCCGCCGGTAGACACGGCAGAAGCCAGCTTCAGAAGATCCTGGAGCTTGATGTATTCCGTTGTGATATAGACTGTCTCCATGTGTTCTCTCCTCAGCCCTGGGCCTTCAGACGCACCGGCAGCACCATATAAAGGAAGTTTTCCTCACCTGTTACCGGCGTGATGATGCAGGGGGAAATGCCGGTATTCAGTTCCATGCGCACCCGGTCGGCGGGGGCATAGCGCAAAGCGTCCATGAGGTAGCGGTTGTTGAACCCGATCTCCAGCCCGGCGCCGTCACCGCTGACAGGGCAGATATCCTTGGCTTCTCCGTTGCCGGTTTTGGCGGAGAGGTATACCCGGTCGGTATCGAACACGCACCGGACAGGGCTTTTCAGCTTCTCGCTGATGACCACGCTGACACGGTCCAGGCTCTCCAGCATGGCTTTGTTTTCCACTTCCACGCAGATGGGATTGCTCCGGGGGATGGCGTTGCGGTAATCCAGGAACTCACCTTCCAGACGGCGGCAGATCAGCTGAGTGCTGCCGGCTTCAAAGAGCAGGTGGCGCTTGCCCTGGATCACGGTGATGAGATCATCGCTGTCCTGGCAGATGTTTTCCACTTCCTTCAAGGCGCTGCCCGGCGCCACGAAACGGAAGGCGCCGCCTTCGATCTTTTCCAGAGGCTCCCGGCGCAGGGCCAGACGGAAGCCGTCCACGCTCACCACCGTCAGACCGCTGTCGGCCACCTCAAAAAGGGAACCGGTATGGACCGGGCGGCTCTCATTGGTGGAAACGGCAAAGCTGGTCTGGTTGATCATGGCTTTCAACGTCCGCTGCTGGATGGAAACGCTGTACTCATCGTCCACTTCCGGCAGCTCCGGATAATCGTCGGCGCTGAGACCCAGGATATCAAAGCTGGCATCGCCGCAGGAAAGATGGACCATATATTTGTCATCGGCGGAAAAAACGATGATATCATCGGGCATTTTCCGGATGATCTCGCCGAAAAGACGGGCATTGAGTACGATCCGACCGGCAGAATGGATCTCGGCGGCAAAGGCGGTGCGGATACCGGTCTGCATATTATAACCGGACAGCATCAGCCCCTGGTCTCCCTCCAGCAGAATGCCTTCCAGAGCGGGAATGGAGCTTTTGGCGGCCACGGCGCGGCTGGCGGTGGCGACGGCGCTTTGCAGCAGCGCCTTTTCACAGGAAAAACGCAGCATGGTTCTGACAATCCTTTCTATGAGCGTCTGAAATTTCTTGGAATATTTCTCAAAACAACAGCATAAACTAATCTTTTTTTAGTAACTGCAGCAGTAGGGAAAAGTTTTGTTGAAAACTGGGATTTTCCCTGCAATGCCAATCTTTTTTTTCGACAGGAGAAGGCGTGTGTTTTCCTGACGTTTCCACAGGAAAGGAGGGAAAGAAAGTTTTACACACACTTTCCACGTGGATTCCACAAAAGATGTGGAGATCAGCGCTTGGAGTTGATGTTGGTGGTGATTTCCTTGACCACCTCGGCAAAGGCGGGATCCGAGCGCATCTGCTTTTCTACCTTATCCAGGGAATGGAGCACGGTGGTATGGTCCCGGCCACCGAATTCCTTGCCGATGTCCACCAGGGAAAGGTTGGTCATCCGGCGGATGAGGTACATGGCGATCTGACGGCCGTTCACCAGTTCCCTGCCACGGCTCTGACCACGAAGCATATCCGGTTCCAGATTGAAGTACTTGCAGATGTAGCTGATGATCACCTGGGGAGACGGCACGTACTCGTTGCTCTTCTGCAGCATATCCCGGACGGCACGGCTCACCGCCTGGTCGTCCACCTTATCGCCCAGAAGATCCCGGTAGGCCAGGATCTTGTTGAGAGTACCCTCGATCTGCCGGACGTTGGCGGTGACGTTTTCCGCAATATAGCCGGTGATCTCATCCGGCAGCTGTACGCCGATGAGGGCTGCCTTGGTCTTGATGATGGCCAGGCGGGTCTCAAAATCGGGAGGTGCCACGTCTACCATCAGGCCCCACTCAAAACGGGTGCGCAGACGGTCCTCCAGCTGGGTCATCTCTCTGGGGGGACGGTCGGAGGTAAGGACGATTTGCTTTTTGGATTCATACAGGGTATTGAAGGTATGGAAAAATTCCTCCTGGGTCTGCTGCTTGCCGGCGATGAATTGGATATCGTCCACCAGCAGCAGGTCTGCCTGCCGGTATTTCTCCCGGAAGTCGGCGTTCTTACCTTCCCGGATGGCGTTCACCAGCTCGTTGGTAAACTCGTCGCCTTTGATATAGACGATCCGGGCGGCGGGGAATTTGGTTTGCACCTGGTTTCCGATGGCGTAGAGCAGATGGGTTTTGCCCAGACCGCTGTCACCGTAGATGAACAGGGGGTTATAATTCTCCGCCGGTTTTTCCGCCACGGCCTTGGCGGCGGCGTAAGCCAGCTTGTTGCTGGGGCCCACCACGTAGGTGCCGAAGGTGAAGGCCGCCGAATCGAACAAAGAGCTGGGCCGGTCCGGCGCTACCCCGTGGTAGGCAGACAGCTGCTCATCGTTGAGGATCTTTACCTCCAAATCCGTGGAGAAGATGTCCTTCAGGGCCTCTTTGATATGCCGCATGAACCGGGCTTCAATGGTGCTTTTCTTAAAGGAGTTGCTGCAGTGCAGCACGAAGGCGGAATCCTCCATAGTAATGACTTCCACCTCGTCAAACCACGTTTCAATGGTTGTTTCGCTCAGCTGCTTGCCCAGCCGGACCAACACACTTTTCCAAACGTCGTTAATGGAATTCAAGGTCAATGCCCCTTTCCCGCTGATTCTCTGATCTCTTTTTCCCCGTTCCGCCAGCCTGTGGAAAACCGGCCGGCGGAAGGGCAATATATTCAATTCATTATACCAAAAAACAGGCGGCAAGTCTATACATATTCTAATATAAAGAACAAAAAAACGGCAGGGAGATCACACCAGATATTGAGAAAAAGGACCATTAAAAACCACCAGATTTTGTACCCTTCTCCGGGAAAAACGGCGGCTTTTCTCAGGAAAAAGATGCCGGAATATTTCTGAGGATTTTGTTGACAGAGAAAGATAAATTATGTATAATATCGGTTGCGCTCTTTTGTATGCGCACAAAAAAGGATTACTGCGGTAAAGGAGAAAATTTTCCTTTGCTGTCGAGTAAGAGCAGGCAGCGGACCAAGAGGACGGGGCCTGCCGGATTTTATCAAATGGAGGTGTCATGCAATGTTCCGTACCTATCAGCCCAAGAAGCGCCAGCGCTCCAAGGAGCACGGTTTCCGCAAGAGAATGGCTACCAGAAACGGCCGTAAGGTGCTGGCTCGCCGCCGCGCCAAGGGTCGCGCCCGCCTGACCCATTGAGGTCACGGAAAGTGCATCGCGCATAGAACATAAGAACAGGGACGGTGGATGGGAAACTGCCGTCCCTATCCGTCTATGCAGCGAAAAAAGCAGTACAGCAAAGGAGGCCCAGGGATGAAAGCGGAATATACCGTCAAGGAAAACCGGGATTTTCGCCGGATCTACCGACGGGGAAAGTCCGTGGTCACACCCTATCTGGTGCTGTATTGTCAGAAAAACAACCGGGGAAAAACACGTCTGGGCGTCACCGTCAGCACCAAGCTGGGCAAGGCTGTGATCCGCAACCGGGTTCGCCGCCGCCTGCGGGAGATCTGGCGGCTCCACCGCAACGACATGCATGCCGGCTGGGACATCATTCTGGTGGCCAGGGGCCGGTCCGTGTCCGCTGCCTATCAGAAAATGGACAAGGCCTATTGCTCTGCCCTGCAGCAGGCAGGCCTGTGGAGGGAGGATGTGCGGTGAAGCGCTTTTTTCTGAAGCTGATCCGCTTCTATCAGACATCCGTTTCTCCCCTGTTTCCTGCCAGGTGCCGCTATATACCCACCTGCTCGGAATATGCACGGCAGGCTGTGGAAAAATACGGCGCCGCCAAAGGCGGCTGGCTGGCTCTGAAACGTTTTTCCCGGTGCCATCCTTTCCATAAGGGCGGATGGTACGATCCCGTTCCCTGAACGTTTCCCGTGATTTTGAGGAGAGAACCTCGATCCCTGAACGAAAATCGGAGGTAAACAGTCAATGTTTGAGCAAATTGGCTATATCATCTGTGTGCCCTTTGCGGCCCTGACCCGCCTGTTCTATACCTGGACAGGTTCCTACGGCGTGGCCATCATCCTCTTTACCCTGGTGGTAAAGCTGGTGATGCTGCCCTTCCAGCTCAAGAGTAAGAAGAGTATGCTGCGCATGGGCCGTATGTCCGGACGCATCAAGGACATTCAGACCCGCTATGCCAACAATAAGGAAAAACAGCAGCAGGAGATCGCCGAGCTGTATGCCCGGGAGGGTGTCAACCCCATGTCCGGCTGCCTGTGGAGCTTTATTCCCTTCCCCATCCTCATCGCACTGTACAACATCATCCGCTACCCCCTGCGGTATTTCATGATGCTCTCCAATGAGACCATCGAAGAAATCACCAAGCTGGCGGTGAGCCTTGGCTATACCGCTCCCGAAGGCGGTACCCAGGCAGCTTATTCCCAGATCAACCTGGCAGAGTTCATCCATCGGAACTGGGCCTCCTTTGAGGGCAAGTTCGATGGTCTGCTGGACATGCAGTATAACTTTATCGGTCTGGACCTGTCCCAGATCGCAGGCAATGTCTTCTCCCAGTTCCCCGGCGGCGGCTGGGCTGTCTGGGGCCTGCTGCTGCTGCCCATCATCTCCGCCGGTATCCAGATCCTCATGACCCAGATCTCCATGCGCAGCAGCGGCACCGAAATGGCCGGCGGCAGCCGCATGATGCTCTGGCTCATGCCCCTGATGACCCTGTGGATCGGCTACTCCCTGCCCTCCGCTCTGTGCGTGTACTGGATTGCCCAGTCTGCCTTCTCCCTGCTGCAGGAGATCACCCTGAACAAGTACTTCAACAAGATCCTGGATCGGGAGGAGACCGATAAGGAACGGGAAAAGCGGGAAAAGCGCATCGCCAAATACGAAAAGCAGAAGGCCCTGCTGGAGCAGCAGAGAGGCGCTTCCAATTCCGGCAGCAAGCCGGCAGAGAAGCGCAAGCCCCAAAAGACCGGCGAAAAGAAGCAGGCCAGTACCAACGAGAACGGGCGTGTGGGCAACCGGCCCTATGCCCGGGGCCGGGCATTCAGCGAGGACCATTACGGAGAATAAGGAGTTTTGTCAATGAGTTATATTGATGTAACGGGCAAGACCGAAGAAGAAGCCGTCCGCAAGGGTCTTGCCCAGCTGGGACTGGAACGGGATGATATTTCCGTGGAGATCCTGGAGCGTGCCAAGTCCGGCTTTTTGGGACTGGGCGGCAATCCGGCCCGTGTACGCATCACCTACGAAGGACCGGAAGAGCCTCAGGAGACGGAGGAGATCCCCGTTCCCCAGGAGGAGCAGCCGGAAGTTCCTGCCCAGGAAATTGTGGAAGAGTCCGCCACTGTAGAGGAGCCGGCTTGCGAGGATCCCAATGTACAGCGGATCCAGGCATTTCTGGCAGGCCTCCTGGAGCATCTGGACAGCCCCGCCCAGGTCCATGTGGTCCAAAGCGAAAAGGGCCGGTACCAGGTGACCCTGGAAGGCCAGAAGCTGGGAGCCCTCATCGGCCGCCGGGGCGAGACCCTGGATGCCATCCAGCAGCTGACCAACTATGCCGTCAACAACGGCAGCGAAAAGCGTATCCGCATCCATGTGGATGCCGAGAACTATCGGGCCAAGCGGGAGCAGAACCTGGAGGCTCTGGCCCGGAAGGTGGCCGGAAAAGTGGCCAAGTACCGCCGCAGCGTCACTCTGGAGCCCATGAACGCCTATGAGCGGCATGTGATCCATTCCGCCCTGCAGGAAACGCCCGGTGTCACCACCTATTCTGTAGGCACTGAACCCAACCGCCGCGTCGTGGTCTCCTATGACCGGGAGAAGCGGTAAATCCATGAAAATGAAAAAACCGCCCTTTGGGCGGTTTTTTCTTTGCCGGAAAAGAAATTCTGCGCTATAATGGGGAAAAGAACGAATGAGGAGGTACCTTCATGTCTTATCAGATCCTGGTGATCAATCCCGGTTCCACATCCACCAAGCTGGGTGTCTTTGAGGACGATGCCCTGCTTTTTTCTGAGACGCTGCGGCACAGCACCGAAGAGCTGAAGCCTTATGCCACCATTCCCGATCAGCTGTCCTTCCGGAAGGACGTGATCCTCTCTGCTCTGCAGCAGCATGACCTGGATCTGTCCAAGCTCAGTGCCGTAGCCGGCCGGGGCGGCGCCGTACGGCCTCTGGCCAGCGGCACCTACCGCATTGATGAAGCGCTTTTGCGTGACTGTATGGACCTGCGTCTGGGCGGCAAGCATGCCTCCGGATTGGGCGCACCCATTGCCCACGAGATCGCTGCCGGCCTGGATATCCCCTCTTTTGTGGTGGATCCCACGGTGGTGGATGAACTGCAGCCTGCTGCCCGGTATTCCGGCCATCCGCTGCTGCCCCGGCACAGCATTTTCCATGCCCTGAACCAGAAGGCTGTGGCCAAGCGCTATGCGGCGGAAAGCGGGAAAAAATACGAAGAACTCCGGCTTATCGTATGCCACATGGGCGGCGGCATCAGTGTGGGTGCCCATCTCCATGGCCGGGTGGTGGACGTTCAGAACAGCCTCAACGGCGACGGTCCTTTCAGCCCCGAGCGCACCGGCACCGTCCCCGCCGGACAGCTGGCGGAGCTGTGCTTCTCCGGCCGCTATACGCTGCAGGAGGTGCAAAAGCTCATCGCAGGACGGGGCGGCATGGTGGCCTATACGGGAACCACCGATATGGTAGAGCTCACCAAGCGGGCCAAGACGGAGCCGGAAATCGCTGAGATCATGGATGCGTTCCACTATCAGATCGCCAAGGAGATCGGCGCCATGGCTGCTGCGCTGGAAGGACAGGTGGACGCCATCCTGCTTACCGGCGGCATTGCCTATGGCCAGGAGACGGTGGAAGCTTTGAAAAAGCGCATCGGCTGGATTGCGCCGGTGGTGGTCTATCCCGGCGAGGATGAGCTGCTGGCTCTGGCCCAGGGAACCCTTCGGGTGCTGCGGGGCCAGGAGGAAGCCAAGACCTATCAGGAGAATCTGGTACACCGCCAGGATCTGGAGCAGCTGGAGCAGAACTGAGCAAAGAAAAAGGACACGCCACAGGCGTGTCCTTTTTTATTCAGGGGATGCGGAACAGACGCTTGCCGTTTTCCAGCGTGGCGGCTTCCACCGATTCCGCCGGCAGGTTCTTGATCTGGGCCATCCGCTCCGCCACCAGGTGCACATACCCGGAGTGGTTCCGCTTGCCACGGAAGGGGACCGGTGTAAGATAGGGGGCGTCGGTCTCGATGAGCAGATGTTCCAGCGGGATCTCCGCCACCACCTCCGGAGCTTTCCGGGCATTTTTGAAGGTCAGCACCCCGTTGAAAGACAGCATCCAGCCCTGGCGCACCAGGGTGCGGGCGTCCTCCACAGAGCCGGCATAGCAGTGAAATACGCCCCGGACAGTGGGATAATCCCGGAGCACCGACAGCAGATCGCCCTGGGCTTCCCGGCTGTGGATGATCACCGGCAGGTCCAGCTCCGCCGCCAGCTCCAGCTGGGAGCGCAGCGCCTGATGCTGCAGAGGCTTGGGAGGATTTTCCGGCCAATAGTAGTCCAGGCCGATCTCCCCGATGGCCACCACCTTGTCCTCCGCCGCCAGACGGCGCAGAACATCGATCTGCTCCGGCTGGAAGTCATGGCAGTTCTCCGGATGGATGCCCACAGCGGCATAGACGTGGGGATAGGTATGGGCCAGCTCCACCGCTTTGCGGCTGGAGTCCAGGGTACAGCCGGGCACCAGCACCAGCCCCACCCCCTGCTGGGGCAGAGCGGTGAGCAGTGCGTCCCGGTCCGGATCGAACTGGGGATCGTCGTAATGGGCGTGGGTATCAAAGAGCATGGTCTTCCTCCCGGAGCCACTGGATCTGGGTATCCTGGAGATAGGTGTCCTTCAGCTGCCGCAGCCGGGCCATATTGTCATGGCGGGTGTGGGCCTGCTGCTGGGCCTCGCTTTCCCAGGTTTCCACCAGCAGCAGCTGGTTTTCGTCCTGGGCGGAGAAATAATAGTCGTAGGCAGCGCAGCCATCCTCCTGCAGGATGGCATCCAGCAGGCCCTGATGCACCACTTGGGATACGAAGTCCTGACGGCAGCCGGGCTTGGCGGTATAAGTGACAAGAAGCGTGACGGCGGACATAGTGGGTTTCCTCCTTTTGATAATAGAAGCGGAAAAGCCGCTGCCCCTTCCGGCGCAGCGGCTTGTTCTGCGGTTTTTACAGGGCGCTTACGATGGCAGCGGTATCCCGGGCGATCATCAGCTCCTCGTTGGTGGCGATGACCAGGGTCTTCACCTTGAAGTCACGGGATGTGATGTCGTTGAGATCCAGGCCCCGCAGCTTATTGCGGCGGGGATCGATGGAGATGCCCAGGAACTCCATGTTCTTGCACACCTCGCTGCGCAGGAAGTCGTCGTTCTCACCGATGCCGCCGGTGAACACCAGGCAGTCCAGACCGCCCATAGCGGCGGCATAGGCACCGATGGTCTTCTTGATCTGATAGTTCAGCATGTCACTGGCCAGGATGGCACGCTCATTGCCGGAGTCGGCGGCGGCTTCCAGGTCACGCTTGTCGCTGGACACGCCGGACACGCCGGCAAGACCGGACTGCTTGTTCAGAATGGCGTCGATCTCCTTAGGAGACATACCGGTCTGCTCCATGATATAGCTGGGGATGGCGGGGTCCATGTCGCCGGCACGGGTGCCCATGATGAGGCCGGCGGTGGGAGTCATGCCCATGGTGGTGTCAATGACCTTACCACCGTCCACGGCGGCGATGGAGGAACCGTTGCCCAGGTGGCAGGTGATGATCTTCAGATCCTCGGGACGGCGGCCCATATACTCGGCGGCAGCCAGGCTCACATACCGGTGGGAGGTGCCGTGGAAGCCGTAGCGGCGGATGCCGTACTTCTCATAGAACTCATAGGGCAGCGCGTACATATAGGCCTTGGGAGGCATGGTGGAATGGAAGGCGGTATCGAACACCATCACGTTGGGCAGATCACCGAACACCTTCCGGGCGGCCTTCATGCCCAGCACGCCGGCGGGGTTGTGCAGAGGAGCCAGGCTGCTGAGAGACTCATAGGTCTTGATGAGCTCATCGGTGACCAGAGCACTCTCCTTGAACTTCTCGCCGCCGTGGACGCCGCGATGGCCGATGGCGCTGATCTCGCTGACATCATCGATGACCTTGCCCTCGCCGGTGGTCATCATTTCCACCACTTTTTCAAATGCTTCCGTATGGGTGGGGAAGGGTGCGTTGACGGTCCACTTCTTGTCCCCTACCTTGTGGGTGATGTTGCTGCCGTCCATGCCGATGCGCTCGCACAGACCCTTGCACAGTACTTTTTCCCCGTCCATGTCAATGAGCTGGTACTTCAGGGAAGAAGAACCGCAGTTGATGACCAGAACTTTCATGGAATATTTCCTCCTGTTTTTGTTACTTTTTTGTCAATGTGCAGACAAATCTCTCATATTCCAAGTATAATATGGCTGCCGGGAAAAAGCAAGTCCCGCTAAACATCCAGTTCCAGTATCACCGGGCAATGGTCGCTGCCGGTGACCTCCGTGCGGATCTCCGCCGCCAGGATCCGGTCCTGGAGCCGCCGGGATACCAGGAAATAGTCGATGCGCCATCCGGCGTTGTTGGCCCGGGCGTTGAAGCGGTAGCTCCACCAGGAATACACGCCGGTGGTATCGGGATGGAGGTGGCGGAAGGTATCCACAAAGCCGCTGGAAAGAAGCTCCGTCATCTTCCCCCGCTCCTCGTCGCTGAAACCTGCGTTGCGGCGGTTGGACTGGGGATTTTTCAGATCGATCTCCTGATGGGCCACGTTCAGGTCTCCGCAGTATACCACCGGCTTTTTCTGATCCAGCTCCAGCAGATACTGCCGCAGATCGTCCTCCCACTGCATCCGGTAATCCAGCCGCCGCAGGCCGTCCTGGCTGTTGGGGGTATAGCAGCACACCAGATAGAAGTCGGGATATTCGGCGGTGATGAGCCGCCCTTCGTGGCGGTGGATATCGTCGCCGAAATCGTACTGCACCGAAAGGGGCTCCTGCCGGGTCAGGACGGCAGTGCCGGAATAGCCCTTTTTATCGGCGGAATGAAAATACCGGTGATAGCCCGGCAGATCGAACACCGCCTGTTCCGGCTGCAGCTTGGTCTCCTGCAGGCACAGGATATCCGGTGCCTCACGGGTCACGTAGTCCACAAACCCCTTGCCCAGGCAGGCCCGGAGCCCGTTGACGTTCCAGGATGCAAATTTCATGGATGCACTTCCTTTTGTTTCGTTTTTCCACAGTATACCACAGGGTACCGGGATCCATAAAGGCTTTTGTTGACAAAAGCACGCTTTTGCGCTAAGCTATGGAGGAATATAGGAAAAGGCAATGATGGGAAGAGTACGCAGCGTGCAACTGCCGCCAGAGAGTCCGGATGAGGTGGAAGCGGACGCAGGGAGCGCTGCAGAAGATGGCCCCGGAGCCGCCCTGCTCACCGCCGGGAACGGCGCAGGCAGGGACGGGTACGCCCGTGACAGCGTCAAGAGGCCGTTCTGGAGGACGGCGAACCAAGGTGGTACCGCGGAGACCCTTCGCCCTTGACATCAGGTCAGGGGCTTTTTTATTGTTTGATTGATTTGGACCGGGAAGGGAAACAATAGCCCATATGGTACCGGATGCGATGATTAAAACCTGAAAAGGAGAAGAATTATGGCTGAGAAATTCTACATTACCACACCTATTTACTATCCCTCCGATAAGCTGCACATCGGACACACCTACTGCACCGTGGCGGCGGACGCCATGGCCCGCTACAAGCGGCTCACCGGCTGCGACGTCATGTTCCTTACCGGTACCGACGAACACGGCCAGAAGATCGAGAACAAGGCCAAGGAGGCCGGCGTCACCCCCAAGGAGTTCCTGGACCGTATCGTGGAGGGCGACCGAGGTGTACTGGATCTGTGGAAGCTGATGAACATCTCCAACGACCGGTTCATCCGCACCACCGACAAGTACCACATGGAGTCGGTGCAGAAGATATTCCGGAAGATGTACGAAAAGGGTGACATCTACAAGGGCTCCTACAAGGGCAAGTACTGCACCCCCTGCGAGTCCTTCTGGACCGACAGCCAGCTGGTGGACGGCAAGTGCCCCGACTGCGGCCGTGAGGTGCAGGAGGCGGAGGAGGAAGCCTATTTCTTCCGGCTGAGCAAGTACGCTGACCGGGTACAGCACCTGCTGGAGGATACCGACTTCCTGCAGCCCCGGAGCCGGGTCAACGAGATGGTGAACAACTTCATCAAGCCGGGCCTGGAGGATCTGTGCGTGTCCCGCACCAGCTTCTCCTGGGGTATCCCGGTGGACTTCGATCCGGGCCATGTGGTCTACGTGTGGGTGGACGCCCTGAGCAACTATATCACCGCTCTGGGCTATCTCAACGATCAGTACCACGACTACGACAAGTACTGGCCGGCGGACGTCCATTTCGTGGGCAAGGAGATCGTGCGCTTCCATTCCATCATCTGGCCGGCCATGCTCATGAGCATGGAGCTGCCTCTACCAAAGCACGTCTACGGCCACGGCTGGCTGGTGATGGACGGCGGCAAGATGTCCAAGTCCAAGGGCAATGTGGTGGATCCCTATATCCTGGCGGAAAAGTTCGGCGTGGACGCCCTGCGGTTCTTCCTGCTGCGCACCTTCCCCTTCGGTACCGACGGCAACTTCTCCAATGAGCTGCTGATCCACACCATCAATCTGGATCTGGCCAACGATCTGGGCAATCTGGTGAGCCGTACCACCGCCATGGTGGAAAAGTATTTCGGCGGACAGCTGCCGGCACAGCGTCAGGCGACGGAACAGGATGCCGAGCTGCTGAACATGGTGCAGGATCTCCGTCGGCGCTATCAGGAGGAAATGGAGAAATTCCAGTTCCAGAATGCCCTGGAGGAGATCTTCAAGGTCATCGCCCGGGCCAACAAGTATATCGATGAGAATATGCCCTGGGCTCTGGCCAAGGAAGAGGACAAGAAGATCCGTCTGGCTACGGTGATGTACAACCTGCTGGAGACCATCCGGGTATGCACCGTGCTGCTGCTGCCCTTTATCCCCGAGTCCTGCGCCAAGATCTTCCAGCGCATCGGCGCAGACGCCGATGTACAGACCTGGGAGAGCGCCGGCCGCTGGGGCAGCCTCCCTGCTCAGGCCGCTGTGGTGAAGGGCGAGGCCATCTTCCCCCGGATCGACGCCGAAAAGGCTCTGGAGGAGCTCAATGCCCTGCAGGCCGCTCAGAAAAAGGCTGCCCTGCCCGCTGTGGAAGTAGAGCCTCTGGCGGCGGAAACCGTGGACTTCGACACCTTCTGCAAGTCCGATTTCCGGGCGGTGAAGATCAAGGCCTGTGAGGCGGTGAAAAAGAGCACCAAGCTGCTGAAGTTCACCCTGGATGACGGCACCGGTACCGACCGGATCATCCTTTCCGGCATCCATGAGTACTACGAGCCGGAGCAGCTGGTGGGCAAGACCGCTGTGGCCATCGTCAACCTGCCGCCCCGGAAGATGATGGGCGTGGAATCCTGCGGCATGCTGCTCTCCGCCGTCCACAAAGAGCATGGTGAGGAAAAGCTGCACCTGATGCTGGTGGATGACGCCATCCCCGCCGGTGCCAAGCTGTGCTGAGTGCTTTCACGGTTTCTGAAAGAGTTTCACCGTTGCGGCATCACGATTCCCGGCCGCCTGCGGCGTCCGCCAATCGTGCCGCTTCCTCGAAACAAGCTCGCTTGTTCCGCCCCCGGCGGCGCTTCGCTTGTTTCCCCGCCGGTGCCAAACTGTGCTGAAAGAACCAAAATGAAAACAGAAATGCCGGCCCTTTGGGGCCGGCATTCTTATTTATTCAGCGTTCCCGTTTCAGAAGGTACCACACCGTTACGGCCAGGATCTCCAGTCCGTACAGGCCGAAAAAGCTCAGCTCCAGCAGCGTGCGCTGGGAAAAGCCCTGGGCGATGTCGTCGTAGGTATAGACCGTAAGAGGCAGCTTGTCCAGGTCTGTGCCGTAGCGGATCTCCGCAATGAAGTCATTGCGCCGCCGGTATTCCACCAGCACCGTGCCGTCGTCCTTGGCGAGGGTTTCCGTGGGGGCGTCGTCCACAGAGATGGGGTTTCCGTAGCCGTCATAGCCGCTGTAAACCGGCTCTTTCTCATATCCGTTGGCGTCCAGGGGCTGCTCCATATATTCTGCGAAGTTCCGGTAGTCCCGGAAGGTCCGGCCGGATACATAGGAGGAGGCAGGGCGGTTGTGTACCATGCCCTGGCCCAGAGCGCTGACCGCCAGCAGCAATACCAGCACCAGGGCGCACCGGGCTTTCCGCCGGCGGTTGCGGCGATAGACAGCCGCTTCCCTGCTGCCCGGTATCAGACAGGATCCCAGCAGCCGGGGACTTAGCAGGAAGCACACCGCCAGGTAGAGGCCCAGCACGATGGCGCCTGACGACAGACCCAGGAGCAGGAGGGCCTCTGTGCTCAGGCTAAAAGAGAACAGGGGCAGCGTGAAGCCCAAGAGAAAGGCGGTGAGGCCAAAGGAGCGCTGGGCCATGGCGATGAAGCGGAACCGGAAGGAGCCGGCTTCTTCTGCCGGGAGATCCGCCACCGCCAGCAGGGCCAGGTTCAAACATACCGCCTGACACACTACGGCGGCCAGGAAGAACAAAGCGCCCAGCAAAAAGCCCAGAAGACCCTGCAGCAGCACCAGGTTTCCCATAAGAGCCGCCAGCAGTCCTGCCAGAGAAAGACCCATGGCGATCCAGGTATGGCTGCGGTAACGGGACAAGGTGGAGCGCAGCAGCCATTGCCGCTGCTTCTCTCCTTTTCCTGTGTCCGGTGCACCGGCGCTCAGCCGCTCACCCCGGAGCAGCTCGTCACAGCTGACGGAGAAGATTTCCGCCAGCACCGGGATCAGCGACAGGTCCGGGGCGCATTCGTCCCGTTCCCAGCGGCTGACGCTTTTATCCGATACATGGAGCCGCTGCGCCAGCTCCTTCTGGGTCATACCGTTGGCCTTGCGCAGGGCGGAGAGAAAGCTGCCCAGTGTTTTTCGTTCCATATGGTACCTCCGAGACGGAGCGGAAGGCTCCGGTGATGGTTGGATTCTACCTCCGGGTCGGAGGGATTGCCACCCAGCAGACCGGAAATCACTCCCGCAGAGCGAGAATTCCGGAAAAAAGCCCGGGCACACGACCCGGGCAGAAGTGGAAAAGCATCAATACATGGCGTCCAGCGCACGGACCATAGCGGCGATGGCGTTGTCACGGCAATGGGGCAGCACCCGGATGCAGGGCAGGGAGCGTACCGCTTCAATGGCGTTGGCCGGGGCGAAGGCCTGCCGGGCCAGACGCAGCATGGGGATATCGTTGGCGTGATCCCCCACGGCGTATACATGGCGGGGAGAAATGTGCAGGAGCTCCGTGAGCTTCTGCACCATGCCGCCCTTGTCAGCACCGTGGACCGTTACTTCCAGCAGATGGTTGCTGGAGGATACCACCTCATAGCTGCTGCGCCAGGGGCGGGTATCCATAAAATCCAGGATTCGCTGCTGCACTTCCAGCTCCTCTTCAAAGGCTACCTTCAGAATGGGAGACGGGGCCTGCAAAATGGAGGGCAGTACCCGGGCTGGTTCATGGGTCAGATGTTGGCGCTGGGCGGAGACGGCATTGGGGTTTACCACATACATGGAGTTGTCGTCGTGGTAGATCTTGAACGTCAGGGGGCCCAGAGCTTCCAGGATCTCTGTGACGTGGGAGCGGATGGTCTCCGGCAAAAAGGCGGTATACAGGTATTTGCTTTGGGCGAAATCGTAAATGGCAGCGCCGTTGAACAAAACCGTGGGCCCGTTCATGGGAATATCGCTCCGGACCTGGTCGAAGGAGGGCAGGGAACGTCCCGTAACCACGGAAAAAGTTCCGCCTTCTTCCATAAAATACAGGATAGCTCCCCGGTTTTCCGCCGAAAGGGGCGGGATGGGCGTACCGGCCCGGAGAGCGCCTTCGGTATAGGCCATGGTGTTGTCAAAATCACTGGCCATCAGTACGCCGTCAAACTTGCCCATACAAAGGCTCCTTTCCTATGATTTCTGCGGCGGGCTGCAGGTATCCGCCGGGGAGTGTGTTATGCTTCGGTTTTCTTTTCGCCCTGGCCGCCGCTGCGGTGACGCCGACCGCCCCGGTGGCGGGGACGCTTCTTCTGCCCTTCCCCGGCGGGGGCTGCGGGAGTGGCGGGAGCGGTGGGGGCTGCCTGCTTGGCAGGGGCGGCAGCGCCTTCCCCGGCGCTCTTGCCGCCGCCTCTGCGGCGACGGCGACGGCCTTCCTTGGGCTTTTCGCTGCCGTCGGCTTCCTTGGTCTCCTTAGACTCCTTGGGGGCCTTGGGCTGCTGGGCTGCTTCGGCGGACTTTTTGCCGCCCCGGCGGCCACGACGGCGCCGGCGGCTGCCGCCTTCCTCCTCATCGGCGGGAAGATCCGCAGGGGTGAAATCGGAAATAAACGAGGGGATGGTCTGCTCGGGATTGCTCTCTTCCGGGACATAGCGGGCCGGACGCTCCTTGGGGATCTCAATGCCGTCCCGGGAGCCCTTGCCGTTGCGCAGCACGCAGATCTCGCAGCCGTGGTAGCACTTGGGGGTATCGGGCTGATCGTCCAGCCGGACGGTGACCTGCTCCTTGAGGATATTCACATCGCTGACGTTCCCCGGTCCGTCGGGGGTCTGAACGAAGGAGTCGTTTTTCGGCAGGCGCTTCAGGGCGTCCTCATAGGCGTTCTGCTCATATTTCAGGCAGCACATCAGCCGCCCGCAGGTACCGCTGATCTTGGTGGGATTCAGGCTCAGATTCTGGGTCTTGGCCATTTTGATGGATACGGGGATGAAATCATCCATGAACTGGCTGCAGCAGAAGGGACGGCCGCAGATTCCCAGGCCGCCCAGCATTTTGGCTTCGTCCCGGACACCGATCTGTCGCAGCTCGATACGGCTGCGGAACACGCCGGCCAGATCCTTCACCAGGTCCCGGAAATCCACCCGGCCGTCGGCGGTGAAGAAAAAGAGGATCTTGTTGCCGTCAAAGCTGCACTCCACCCGCACCAGCTTCATCTCCAGATGGTGCTGCTGGATCTTCTTCTGACAGATGTCAAAGGCCTCCTGCTCCCGCTGGCGGTTGTGTTCCAGGGTGCGGCGGTCATTCTCCGTGGCAAGGCGCACCAGGGGGCGCAGCGGCGCTACCACCTGGCTGTCATCCACGTCGTGGTTGCCTTCGGTGCATGTGGCGTACTCCTGGCCCTGGCCGGTCATGACGATGACCTCGTCGCCGGGGCGGACCTCCATGCCCTGGGGGTCAAAATAATAGGTTTTGGATCCGCTGCGGAAGCGGACGGATATCACATTGGTCATATGCGTTTCTCCCATTCTGCGGCCAGGGCACCCAATACGTGTCCCACGCCTACGTTATAATCACATTCTGCGGCATAGTGGTGCAGCAGCTCCGTCAGAGCCGCCAGCTGCCGGCGGCTGAGAGAACGGCTGAGAAGCGCCGCTTCCTGGGTATCCACCGCTTGTCCGCCGCTTTGGGCCAGCAGAGCCTGGGCGCAGATCCGCCAGGCCTGCCGCAGCTGCTGCTGCAGATCCTCCCGCTTGATGCGCCGGTTTTCCAGCTCCGTAAGGTACGCCGTTGCCGCGCCCCGCTGTCCGGCGGCGAAGGCCCGGAGCAATCCGGGATCTGCCTCCGGCTCCGCTTCTCCCTGCTGCAGCTTCAATTCCACGCACCGGGAACGGATGGTGGGCAGCAATGCGCCGCTGTTTTCCACACAAAAGAGAAACGCGGCGTGGGCCGGGCCCTCCTCCACGATCTTCAAAAGCACGTTCTGATCCCGCTGGTTCAGCTGGCCTGCATCCGGGAAAAGAGCGATCTTCCGGGGTGCGTCATTGGGGCAGATATACAGCTCACTGCGCAAGTCCCGGACGGCTTTCACCGTCAGTTCCTTTGCGTCCTGGGCCGAGAGGGTCAATACGTCCGGGTGGATCTCCTCCATCACCTTGCGGCACTGGCTGCAGCTCAGGCACGGACGGCTCCGGGCGCTGCGGCACTCCATGGCGGCGGCCAGGAACCGGGCGGCCTCCAGCCGCGGGCCGGGGCCAGACAGGATCACCGCATGGGGCAGCGAGCCGGAGTCCGCCCAGCGGCGGATGGTCCGGACCCATGTGCTGTTTTCCAGTGTCCCGTATTCCATGCCCAGCCTCCCAGGGCCCTAAAGCGCCCAGTATATATAATCCCCATCAGTATACCACAAAAGACGGGACGCCTGCAAGGCTGCCGCAGGGCTTTTTGGGCAAAAAACCGGCGTTTGCCAAACAAAACGCACATTTTTCAAAATTCATGAAAAAAACCGCTCATTTTTTCAATAAATCTCTTGCTTTTACAAATTAATGTGCATATAATAAGGTGTTCGCATTGATATTGCCTATTACAATCTACACGGAGGGAAAACTATGAGCAAAAAGTATTGCTATCTCTTTACCGAGGGCAACGCTACCATGCGTGAACTCCTGGGCGGTAAGGGCGCCAACCTGGCGGAAATGACCAACATCGGTCTGCCCGTACCTCAGGGTTTCACCATCACCACTGAGGCCTGCACCCAGTACTATGAGGATGGCCGGAAGATCAATGACGAGATCCTGGCCGAGATCATGGAGTATATCGAGAAGATGGAGCAGATCACCGGCAAGAAGTTCGGTGATAAGGAGAACCCCCTGCTGGTCTCCGTCCGTTCCGGCGCCCGTGCCTCCATGCCCGGTATGATGGACACCATCCTGAACCTGGGCCTCAACGAAGAAGTGGTGGAAGTCATCGCCAAGAAGTCCGGCAATCCCCGCTGGGCCTGGGACTGCTATCGCCGCTTTATCCAGATGTATTCCGACGTGGTTATGGAAGTCGGCAAGAAGTATTTCGAGCAGCTCATCGACGCCATGAAGGAAGCCAAGGGTGTTACCCAGGACGTGGAGCTCACCGCTGAGGACCTGAAGGAGCTGGCCATGCAGTTCAAGGCCGAGTACAAGGCCAAGATCGGCACCGATTTCCCCTCCGATCCCAAAGAGCAGCTCATCGGCGCCGTACAGGCTGTGTTCCGCAGCTGGGACAACCCCCGCGCCAACGTGTATCGCCGTGACAACGATATCCCCTACTCCTGGGGCACTGCCGTCAACGTGCAGTCCATGGCCTTCGGCAACATGGGCGATGACTGCGGTACCGGCGTGGCCTTCACCCGTAACCCCGCTACCGGCGAGAAGAAGCTGATGGGCGAGTTCCTGACCAACGCCCAGGGCGAGGACGTGGTGGCCGGTGTCCGGACCCCCATGCCCATCGAGCAGATGGCTGAGAAGTTCCCCGAGGCTTTCAAGCAGTTCCAGGATGTGTGCAAGCTGTTGGAGGACC
>CALWXA010000104.1 GCA_944385395.1 uncultured Oscillospiraceae bacterium
GGCAAAGCTAAAGGGCTTGCCGCCTGCAATTCACAGACAACAAGCCCTTTCAGCTGCGTGAACAATTTTTGATTGAAAATATTGTCTAACTTTTTGGGGTCACTTCACGGGGACTCTCCTTTTTGGCGCTTACAGTCAGCTGTGGCTCTCTT
The DNA here is from genome assembly GCA_944385395.1 of uncultured Oscillospiraceae bacterium. GTDB lineage: Bacteria > Bacillota > Clostridia > Oscillospirales > Oscillospiraceae > Vescimonas. The sequence goes on from CALWXA010000104.1 coordinate 153, forward strand.
CAAACTTCCGCAGGAAGTCCACCAGCGCCTCCACCCCCTCCTGGGGCATGGCGTTGTAGATGGAGGCCCGCAGGCCGCCCACGGACTTGTGGCCCTTCAGGTTATCGAAGCCAGCAGCCTTGGCGGCAGCGATGACCTGGGCGTCCAGCTCGGCGCTGCCGGTGACGAAGGGTACGTTCATCACCGAGCGGTCCTCAGGCACCACGGCGCCGTGGAACAGGCGGGAGGAATCCAGGAAATCATAGAGTACCTTGGCCTTGGCCTCGTTGCGCCGGGCCATGGCTTCCAGACCGCCGTTTTCCAGCAGATACCGGAACACCTTGCCGCAGCAGTAGATGGCCCAGCAGTTGGGGGTATTGTAGGTGGAATCATGCTCTGCGTGGACGGCATAGCGCAGATAGGTGGGCACCTTGTCGTCCACCGTGCGCTCCAGCAGATCCTCCCGGACGATGACCACCGCCATGCCTGCCGGCCCCACGTTCTTCTGAACACCGGCCCAGATCAGGCCGTAGTCGGACACGTTGCAGGGCCGGGAGAGGAACATGGAGGACTGGTCGGCTACCAGCACCCGGCCCCGGGTATCCGGCAGCTGGTGCCAGGTGGTGCCGTGGATGGTCTCATTTTCGCAGATATACACATAGTCGCAGTCCTCCGGTACCTCCACATGCTTGGGGATATAGGAGAAATTCCTGTCGGCGGAGGAGGCGCCCATCACCACTTCGCCGTATTTCTTGGCCTCGGCAATGGCCTTTTTGGACCAGGCGCCGGTTTCCACATAGCAGGCCTTGCCGGTGCTCATCAGGTTCATGGGCACCATGGCGAACTGCAGCGTGCCGCCGCCCTGGACGAACAGCACCCGGTAGTTGTCGGGTATGGACATCAGGCGGCGCAGATCGGCCTCGGCGTCGGAAAGGATCTTGGCAAAGACCTGGGAGCGATGGCTCATCTCCATCACACACATGCCGCTGCCCCGATAGTTCATCATTTCATCACGGATCTCCTCCAGAACGGCCTCGGGCATCATGGCAGGTCCTGCGGAGAAATTGAAGGTACGCTGGTATTTCATCTCATATCCTCCTTATGCCCCGGACTGCCGGCAGCCCGAAGCGTTTTGGTTCATCATTTCAGTATACGACAAACCCCACCGCAAATCAACTGCCAACACGTCCTGCCGTCCGTTGCTGCGGAAAAAACAGGCAACGGATTTTTAACGCATAAACCCGGATTGACAACGGAATCTAAACATGATATAACTCCTTTGCAATGAAAGGCGGTGCGGGTATGGAGCAATGGGTCCGGCGTGTGAAAAACCGCGTGATCCACATGAGTCAATATGTGGTGGTGCTGGCCAAATGGCTGGCCATGGGCATCCTGGTAGGAGGCGCCGGAGGCCTGGTGGGCTCTGCCTTCCACATGGGGGTGGAGTACGTCACAGCCGTGCGCTTCGCCCATCCCTGGGTGCTGTATCTGCTGCCGGTAGCAGGCGTGGTGATCGTGACACTGTACCACATCACCGATACAAAGGGCAAGGGCACCAATTCCGTTATTGAATCGGTGCATTTCGGCTCCCATGTGCCGGGTCTGCTGGTGCCGGTGATCTTCGTATCCACGGTGCTGACCCATTTGTGCGGCGGCAGCGCCGGACGGGAAGGCGCTGCGCTGCAGATCGGCGGCGGCATCGGCTATCAGACCGGGCGGCTGCTGCATCTGGGAGAGAAGGAGCTGCCTCTGGCCACCATGTGCGGCATGTCCGGCGTCTTTGCCGCCCTGTTCGGCACGCCCCTCACCGCCACCATCTTCGCCCTGGAGGTCATCAGCGTGGGAGTTTTGTACTACGCTGCTCTGGTGCCCTGCGTCACGGCGGCCATCACCGGGTATCTCATCTCCGGTGCTCTGGGCCAGGCACCCACCCGGTTTGACCTGGCGGCACTGCCGGTGGAGCCGCTGCATCTGCTGCGGGTGACGGCTCTGGCGGTGCTGTGCGCCGTGGTGAGCATGCTCTTTTGCCGCGGCCTGCACTGGACGGAGCATCTGGCGGAGAAATGGGTGAAAAATCCCTGGCTCCGGGCGGCGGCAGGCGGCGTCATCATCATTTTCCTGACGCTGCTGGCGGGCCGGGCCTACAACGGCGCCGGTATGGAGACCATCGTCCTGGCCATGGAGCGGGAGGCCTACGGCTGGGCCTGGCTGTGGAAGATCCTCTTCACCGCCGTCACCATCGGCTGCGGCTTCAAGGGAGGCGAGGTGGTGCCTTCTTTCTTCATCGGCTCCACCTTCGGCTGTACCGTAGGGGCGCTGCTGGGTCTGCCCCCGGCTTTCGGCGCCGCCATCGGCCTGGTGTGCGTGTTCTGCGGCGCCGTCAACTGCCCGGTGGCGTCAGTATTTTTGGGGATGGAGCTGTTCGGCGGGGTGGGGATGCCCTATTTCGCCCTGGCCTGTGCCGTCAGCTATCTCCTCTCCGGCTACTGCGGGCTCTACAGCAGCCAGACCATTCTCTATTCCAAGCTCCGGGCGGAGTTCATCAACGTCCGGGCACGATAAAAAAAGGACGCACCATCCGGTGCGTCCTTACTTTATTACGCCTCATGCTCCGTCCGGCCTGCCAGCCGTCCGCTGGACCAAGCCCACTGGAGATTGTAGCCGCCGCAGGCCCCGCCGCTACCCAGCGCCCCGCCGCAGGCGTACAGACCCCGCACCAGCAGGCTCTCCAGCGTCCGGGGACAGAACTCGTCGGTACGCAGTCCCCCGGCGGTGACCTGTGCCTGATCGAAGGAGCAGGTGCCCAAAATGGGGAGAGTGAAATCATGTACCTGCCGGGCGATGGCTTCCAGCGCCTCATCCGCCAGCTCTCCGGCGGTGCCTGCGGTGCAGCCGGCGGCCTTGCACACCATCTGCCCCAGGCGGCTGTGAAGAGCGCCGGAGAGCAGCGTAAGCGCCGGGCGGCTGCCGCTTCTCTGCCGCTGCCGCTGCAGGAGAGCCAAGGTATCCTCCATCTGCTGCTGGGGCAGGAAATCCAGGTGCAGCATCAGGCCGTCTCCTGCCGTGGACACCGTCCGGGACAGATCGAAGATGGCCGGGCCGCTGACGCCGTATTCCGTAAAGAGGATCTCACCGCTGCCCCGGGCCAGCACTTCCCGGTCCCGGCGGATCTCCAGTGCCGCCTGGGCCTTCACGCCCTTCAGGGCACGGGGGTAGGTGGGCTCCGTTTTCAGCTGCACCAGGGCCGGATACAGGGCGGTGCGGTGGTGGCCCAGTCCCTTGGCCAGCCGGTAGCCGTCCATGACGCCGCCCAACTGACTGCCGGCAGCGCCGCCGGCGGCCAGGATCACCTGCCGGGCGGTGAACTGCCCGTCCTCCGTGGTGATGGTGAAGCAGTCGCCCTTCCGCCGCAGGGAGGTGACGGTGCAGCCGGTGTGGACCTCCACACCCTGATCTTCCAGAGCATAGCGCAGCACGTCCACCACGCTGCCGGCCATATTGCTGTAGGGATAGACCCTGCCGGAGTCCTCCGTCACCGTGAGAAGCCCCAGCTCCTCCAGCCAGGCCAGCGTATCGTCCACCCCGAACCGCTCCAGCGCCGGGGCGCAGAAGGATACGTCGGCTCCGTGGTAATGGTCGGGGGCGGCGTGGCGGTTGGTGAGATTGCACCGGCCGTTGCCGGTGGCCAGCAGCTTCCGGCCCACCCGGGCCTGACGCTCCAGCAGCACCGCATGGCGGCCCTGTGCCGCCGCCGTCAGTGCCGCCGCCATCCCGGAAGCGCCGCCGCCGATGATGCAAACCGTGGTCATGGCCGTTCCTCCAGCTTCCGGCGGGTGAGATAGCCCTCCAGCATCAGGGCGGCCGCCACGGCGTCCACCGTCTTTTTCCGCTGCCGGGCGTTTTTGCCCCCGGCCATCAGGATATTGTGGGCGTCGATGGTGGTGCGCCGCTCGTCCCACAGCGTTACGGCAAGACCCGTTTCCGCTTCCAGCACGGCGGCAAAGGCCGCCGCCTTCTCCGCCCGGGGGCCCAGGGTGCCGTCCATATTCTTGGGATAGCCCAGCACCAGCTCCGTGACGCCGTGTTCGGAGATGAGACGGCGGATGGCCTCCACCACCTCCGCCTGACGGCGGCTGTGGATCACCGTGGTATAGCCGGCCAGGGTGCCGGTGAGATCGGACAGGGCAATGCCGGTATGGGCGTCGCCGTAGTCGATGGCCATGATCTTCATGTAGATCCCTCCCGTTGTGTCGTATGGCCATGATACACGATTTTTCTCCCGGCTGCAACGGCAAAGGGCAGAGAAATGGCGTATTTCCGTTTTTACTATGCTTTTGCATGGAAAAAACTTGCCGGAAACAGGAAAAAACGCCTTGACCGGCGATGAGAAGTGTGGTATCATCTTTATTACCTGTGAGTGGGGGTTTCTTTTTTGCGCGCTTTTTCGCTTCGGGCGGGCAGAAAGACCTTGCGGAGCAGGGAGGCAGCGGGCTCCTTCGGCCCGATGGTCGGAGAGTGCCTAATCTAATAAGGAGGTGCCGTTAGATGCGCGTGAAGATTACGCTCAGATGCAATGAATGCAAGCAGAGAAACTACAACACGATGAAGAACAAGAAGAATACCCCTGACAAGCTGACGATGAACAAGTATTGCCCCTTCTGCAAGAAGCATACGGTTCATACCGAGACCAAGTAAGGCGGTGGAATAAGCTATGGCAGAGGAAAAAAAGGTGAAGAAGGACCGCTTGAAGTGGTTCCGTGAAATGAGAAGCGAGCTGAACAAGGTGGTATGGCCCTCCGGCAAGACCACTGCCAAGAACACCGGCACCGTGCTGGCCATTTCGGCATGCATCGGCGTGTGCATCTGGGTGTTCGACGCTGTGGCGGTGATGGCCGTCCAGACCCTGATCGGCCTGTTCGCCGGTTGAGGAGCGTACCATGGATAACGCAAAATGGTATGTGGCCCACACCTATTCCGGTTATGAAAACGCCGTAAAGGCCGCCATCGAGAAGTTCGTGGCCAACCGGAACCTGGAGGATATGATCCTGCAGATCGAGATCCCCATGGAAAAGGTGACAGAGGTCACGGAAGCCGGCGTCATGAAGGAAGTGGAACGCAAGGTGTTCCCGGGCTACGTGCTCATCAAGATGGTGATGACGGATGATACCTGGCATCTGATCCGGAACATCCGGGGCGTCACCGGCTTTGTGGGTTCGGCCAACAAGGCCATCCCCCTGAGCGATGAGGAAGTGGCTGCACTGGGTATGGAGAAGCACGAGATCGTGGTGCTCTACCATGTGGGCGACACCGTAAAGATCACCGACGGGCCTCTGGCCAGCTTCACCGGTACGGTGGAGGAGATCGAGCCGGAGAAAAACAAGGTCCGCGTGGTGGTATCCATGTTCGGCCGGGAGACCCCGGTGGAACTGGAGCTGGATCAGGTAGAAGTCCAGTCCTGACGACCCGGACAAGCACAGCCGGAGCAAAACCCCTCCGGCGCAAGTGGGAGAGACGGATGCGTCTCGCCAAGAGCGGTTTGCGGTAACTGACCGGCCGCTACCACATTTTAATGAAGGAGGTGCCTACAATGGCACAGAAAGTTGTTGGATATGTTAAGCTGCAGATCCCTGCAGGTAAAGCAACCCCCGCACCCCCCGTTGGCCCTGCTCTGGGTCAGCACGGCGTGAATATCGCCGCTTTCACCAAGGAATTCAATGAGCGTACCAAGAACGACATGGGCCTGATCATCCCCGTGGTGATCACCGTCTATGCCGACCGTTCTTTCACGTTCATCACCAAGACCCCTCCCGCTGCGGTGCTCATCAAGAAGGAGTGCAACATTGAGTCCGGCTCCGGCGTCCCCAATAAGACCAAGGTAGCCACCATCTCCAAGGCCTCCGTCCAGAAGATCGCCGAGATGAAGATGCGTGACCTCAACGCCGCTTCCCTGGAAGCTGCCATGAGCATGATTGCCGGTACCGCCCGTTCCATGGGCGTCGTCGTGGGCGAGTAAGGAGGGTGTAAGAATGTTTAGAGGCAAGAAATATCAGGAAAGCGCCAAGCAGATCGACAAGGCTCTGCTGTATGATCCCAAGGACGGTCTGGATCTGATCTGCAAGACCGCCAGCGCCAAGTTTGACGAGACCGTGGAACTCCACGTGAAGCTGGGTGTTGACTCCCGTCACGCCGACCAGCAGGTCCGCGGCGCCATCGTGCTGCCCCACGGTACCGGTAAGACCGCCCGTGTGCTGGTGTTCGCCAAGGGCGACAAGGCCGACGCTGCCCGTGAGGCCGGCGCCGATTACGTAGGCGATATGGACCTGGTGGAGAAGATCCAGAAGGAAAACTGGTTCGACTTCGACGTGGTGGTGGCTTCCCCCGACATGATGGGTGTTGTGGGTCGTCTGGGTAAGGTTCTGGGCCCCAAGGGCCTGATGCCCTCCCCCAAGGCCGGTACCGTGACCCCCGACGTGGCCAAGGCCGTGAAGGAAGTCAAGGCCGGTAAGGTGGAGTATCGTCTGGACAAGACCAACATCATCCACTGCCCCATCGGCAAGGTGTCCTTCGGCGGCGAGAAGCTCTTTGAGAACTATGCCGCTCTGGTGGGTGCCATCATCAAGGCCAAGCCCGCCGCTGCCAAGGGCCAGTATATCAAGTCCTGCGTGGCCGCTTCCACCATGGGCCCCGGCGTGAAGCTCAACGCCAACAAGCAGCTGTAAGCTGCCGGAAATTTCCGCACCATCGTATATCAAAGGGTTGACAAGTCGTCCATCCTTGGATATAATACCAGATGCGTTCCAAAGACAGCAGGTGGCGCAAGCCGTAAATCCTGCCGAGGATGGCAAATCGTTTCGATTGCTTACACCGTCCTTGTGTCTTTCGGCATGAGGACGGTTTCCTTTTTTGAACGCACCTACAATCTTTCCGGAGGTGAAATCAAAGAATGCCCAACGCAAAAGTTCTGTCCGAAAAGCAGGCCATCGTTGCAGGGCTGACGGAGAAGCTGCAGAACGCAGCTGCCGGCGTCATCGTTGATTACAAGGGCATCACCGTGGCAGAGGATACCGCTCTGCGTACGGAGTGCCGTCAGAACAACATCGAATACGCCGTCGTCAAGAACACCCTGCTGCGCTTTGCTTTCAACAACGTGGGCCTGAGCGAGCTGGACGATCAGCTCAACGGCACCACGTCCCTGGCTATCTGCATGGATGACCCCGTGGCTCCCGCCCGTGTCATCGCCGATTACGCCAAGAAGCTCAGCGGCAAGTTTGAGATCAAGGGTGGCTTCATGGACGGCAAGGTGGTTTCTCTGGAGACCGTCAACGCCCTGGCCGCCATCCCCGCTCTGCCCGTGCTGCAGGCTCAGGTTCTGGGTACCATGCTGGCTCCCATTTCCGCTCTGGCTTGCGTGCTCAAGCAGATCGCTGAGAAGAACGGCGCTCCCGCTGAGGAGGCCGCTGCCGAGTAAGCTCGGCTCACCCCAATCCCGGGATGCGGTGTCCCGGAACATCATGAAAAAAATATCTTACATTTAGGAGGCTATTACAATGTCTGAGAAGATTACCGCCATGATCGAAGAAATCAAGGGCCTGTCCGTTCTGGAGCTCAGCGAGCTGGTTCACGCTCTGGAGGAAGTGTTCGGCGTGTCCGCCGCTGCCATGGCCGCTCCCGCTGCCGGCGCTGCTGCTCCCGCTGCCGAGGAGAAGACCGAGTTTGACGTGGTTCTGGCCGGCTTTGATGCTGCTGCCAAGATCAAGGTCATCAAGGTTGTCCGTGAAGTGATGGGTCTGGGCCTGGCCGAGGCCAAGGCTGCCGTGGAAGGCGCTCCCACCACCATGAAGGAAGGCGTCTCCAAGGAGGATGCCGAGGCTCTGAAGAAGCAGGTCGAAGAGGCCGGCGGCAAGGTGGAGCTGAAGTAAGTTACCCCCCGGATACAAAGAGACAGTCCCATTGGGACTGTCTCTTTTGTTTTTCCGGCGCTCCCTGCTTTGCCCCCTCCGGGGCAGCTGCTGCCGTTTTGCCGTGGTCCTGCCGCCGGGAGCGGAGAAGGACCACCTTGGGCAGGAAAGGGGCTGTGTGCCGCAGACACGGATCCCTTGACTGGATAAATCCACCAATATTTTCACGGAAGCTTCCGACACTTCGTGTAAAAAAGAGAAAGCGCTCCGAAAGGATTGACAGGGGGATGAATTGTGCTATACTGTACCAATCACAGCAATGGCGCTGCGGGAAATGTTTCCTGCAGCGCCTTTTTGTCTGTGATGGCGGTGAATGGTGATGCCGCCAGGCAACGGAAGTATCTCCCTTGGCGATGGAGCGCACACCCCTGGCTTCAGGCGGCCAGGCGTGGCCCCCATATAAGGAACGCTCACCGCTGCCGCTCACTTTTCCTCATGATTCTCCTTCCATAGAAGGCCCTGGACAGCTGGTCCGGGGCTTTCTATGTTCTGCCCGGCAGAAAAAAAGACGGACTTCCCGGCGGGAAGACCGTCTTTGCGTTTTTTCAGCCCAGTTCCGGGATCACCGCCAGCACCACCAGCGGCTCCGTGCCGTTGTTGATGAGGCTGTGGGTGTGGCCCTGGGGGCAGTAGTGGCAGGTGCCGGGCACCATGGGGGCGGGATCGTCGGCGTTGTCCTCCAGCACGATGCCGCTGCCGGAGAGGACATAGATCATCTCGGCACTGGTCTCGTGGGTGTGCAGGCCGATGGAAGCCCCGGCCGGCAGGGTCAGACGGGCGATCTTGCCCATGGCGTCCATGTGCATCCGTGCCTGGACGGTGCCTTCGCCGCCCTTGAAGTGGTCCATCAGCTGCTCCGGCAGCTTGTCAAAATCAATGGTCATGGCAGATACCTCAGTTCAGGAAGTCCTTGAGTTTCTTGCTGCGGGAGGGATGACGGAGCTTCCGCAGGGCCTTGGCCTCGATCTGGCGGATGCGCTCACGGGTGACGTTGAACTCCTTGCCCACCTCTTCCAGAGTGCGGGTCCGGCCGTCCTCAATGCCGAAGCGCAGCTTCAGCACCTTCTCCTCCCGGGGGGTCAGGGTGCTCAGCACGTCCACCAGCTGCTCCTTGAGCAGGGTGAAGGACGCAGCCTCGCTGGGCTCCGAGGCGCCCTCGTCGGGGATGAAGTCACCCAGATGGGAGTCCTCCTCCTCGCCGATGGGGGTCTCCAGGGACACCGGCTCCTGGGCGATCTTCAGGATCTCCCGGACCTTGTCCACCGGCATGTTCATCTCGGCGGAGATCTCCTCAGGGCTGGGATCGTGGCCCAGCTCCTGGAGCAGCTGGCGGCTGATGCGGATGACCTTGTTGATGGTTTCCACCATATGCACCGGGATGCGGATGGTCCGGGCCTGGTCGGCGATGGCACGGGTGATGGCCTGCCGGATCCACCAGGTGGCGTAGGTGGAAAACTTGTAGCCCTTGGTATAGTCGAACTTCTCCACGGCCTTGATGAGGCCCAGGTTGCCCTCCTGGATGAGGTCCAGGAAGAGCATGCCCCGGCCCACATAGCGCTTGGCGATGGAGACCACCAG